>CAYFRH010000178.1:0-5186 GCA_964345345.1 uncultured Puniceicoccaceae bacterium
CCTACTTCGCCGGTCCCCAGCGGTGACTAAAGGGAAAGTAGATAAAGACCGCCTTTCCGACGATCTCCTCCTGTGGGACAAAACCCCACATGCGTCCGTCGGCGCTATTCGGGGAATTGTCCCCCATCGCGAAATAGTGCTTCTGCGGAACCTCAATAGGTTTGCGTCCGGCAGCACGTGGCCGCGGATAGTTTCCGGAGGACTGGCCGAAGGTGTAGCCGGAGAACTCCTTTTCCTGCTTACGGTTGTGGATAAAAGCGTCCGCACCTGTAATGGGCTCGCCATTACGAATAATGTCGGGCGGATCGATGCGGAGCGTATCCCCGGGTCCGCCGACGGCACGCTTGATGTAGTATTTTCCGCGGTTGCCCTCGTCGATATACTCGAGGTTGTCCGTCCGAAAGACAATAGGGTCTCCGACCCGGGGGCGCTTGAAGTGGTAGCTGAAGCGGTCGACAAAGAGCTGGTCGCCGGTTAGCAAGTCAAAAGCAAAGGCGGTTTCCCCAGGAGCAGCCTCAAGGTCCGTCTCCATTACGGTGGTTCCGTTTGCCAGTTCTTTTCGCCCGGTGGCATGCTTTTTGAGGAGCGGATCCAGTACCTGCCGGATATCAAACTCGAGGGGAAGATCGACGGGGACGGGCGTGTTCCCGACATAGAAGGTATAGCGGAATTTTTTCGCCGGGAGGATGAACCACTTGCGGCCGTCGACCACGCGCCGGTCCGTGGAAACGCTCAAAGTGCCACCCTCTTTCGTAGCGATATCGTAATGACGCGCTCCAAGGGTGAGAAAACGGAACGTCTTCACCGGAGCGGCGGGGGGATCCTCCTGCGCATAAACCTCGGCGGTCATGCCATTGTAGGAGGGGAACATGGAATTGGTGGGAATCTTGAAAGGCTGGAAGAAAAAGGTGCGGATCCCGATGGCAAGGATGGCCGCAAAGAGCAGCATCTCGGAATTTTCGGCGATGAAGCTTTTCGGATAGAAATGGCCCCCACAGCGCCGCAGCACCGGTTCGCCCTCCTTCTTCACGAGGCGAATCCCATCCAGCGGCGAAGTCTTGTCCTTGAGGAGGCTGTCCATGCGCTCGATGAGGCCGCGCAGGGTTTCGCGATCGTCCTCCGGAAGGATATCCTTGCGGTAGGCGTACACTTTCTTTGCGAGCAGGGTCCATTCGGCGGCCTGCTTGCGTTCCTTTTTTTCTTTGGAGGCGAACACGGGAAAAACGGTATTGGCGTAAAATCGTTACTGGCTGGATTTGAGAATGTCGACAAAAGCTTCCTGGGGAATTGGTACCTTGCCGACCTGCTTCATGCGCTTTTTCCCCTGCTTCTGCTTTTCAAGAAGTTTGCGTTTCCGCGTGATATCGCCGCCATAGCATTTAGCGGTTACGTCCTTGCGCAGGGCTCCGAGCGATTCCCGGGCCACCACGTGGCCGCCGACGGTCGCCTGAATGGCGATCTTGAACATCTGCCGGGGAAGAATCTCGCGGAGTTTGCCGCAGAGCATGCGTCCCTTCCCCTCCGCCTTGTCCTTATGGACGATGCTGGAGAAAGCGTCCACAGGCTCGCCATTGACAAGGATATCGAGGCGGACGAGTTCGCTTTTCTGGAAATCCGCGATCTCATAATCCATCGACCCGTATCCGCGGGTGATACTTTTCAAGCGGTCATTGAAATCGACAAGAATTTCATTCAGCGGAAGGTGTGCGTTCATCATAACCCTCGTCGAGTCGAGGGTCTCGGTGTGGTCCACATAGCCCCGCTTTTCTGTGACGAGGGCGAGAATGTCCCCGATGCTACTCGAGGGAACATGAAGGGTCGCGATGATGGTCGGTTCGTAGACCTGCTCAATCTCGGAGGGGTCGGGCAGATTCATCGGATTATGCACCTCGATCTCCTCGCCATCGCTTTTGACTACTTTGTAGACGACGCTTGGATACGTGGAGAGGATATCGAGGTCATATTCCCGCCGAATCCGCTCGGTGATAATTTCCATGTGGAGCAGGCCGAGAAAGCCGCAACGGAAACCGAATCCGAGAGCAGCGGAAACCTCCGGAGTATAGACAAAAGCGGCATCGTTAAGCCGCAGTTTCCCCATGGATTTTTTCAGTTTTTCATAGTCCGAAGTGTCGATCGGATACAGCCCGGAAAAGACCATGGGGCGGACCTCCTGATATCCGGGCAGCATATCCTCCGCGGGCTGGGAAGTCCGGGTAATGGTATCGCCTATAGTGACCTCACTCACCTCCTTGATATTGGTGACGAGGTAACCGACAAAACCCGCTCCCAATTCGTCGAGCGGTTTCATACCGGGGGAGAAAAAGCCGACTTCCTTGATTTCCGCCAGCGAACCGTCGCTCATGAAGGTAATTTTGTCCCCGCGCCGGAGGCTGCCGGAGAAGACCCTCACATAGCAGATGACGCCTTTGTAACTGTCGTAGATACAGTCGAAGATGAGCGTCCTCGTTTGCGGGTACTCGCTCCACCGCGGCGGCGGGACCCGCTCGATAATGGCATCGATAATCTCCGGGATACCCTTCCCATCCTTGGCGCTGGCGTGGATAGCCTCGTCGGCCGGGATGGCGAGGATGTCCTCCAGCTGGTGGTGGATGAGCTCGATATCGGCCCCGGGAAGGTCGATTTTATTGACGACGGGAATGACATGCATCCCCTGCTCCACGGCGAGATGAGCGTTAGCCACTGTCTGCGCCTCAATCCCCTGCGCGGCGTCGACAAGGAGAAGGGCCCCTTCGCAGGCGGCAAGGCTACGCGAAACCTCATAGGAAAAGTCCACGTGCCCGGGAGTGTCGATTAGATTAAAGGAATAATCCCCACCGTCGGCGGCACGGTATTTCAGAGTTACGGGATGGCTCTTGATCGTAATGCCCCGTTCCCGTTCGAGATCCATGGAGTCGAGGAGCTGCTCATGCATCTCGCGCTCGCTTACGGTTTCGGTGGCCTCGAGAAGACGATCACTCAAAGTCGTCTTCCCGTGATCAATATGGGCAATGATGCAGAAGTTGCGGACGCGGGAAAGATCCATGGCAGGGGCCTCAGGCCTTGGCGAGTTCTTCGGGGTCGGAGACCGGTTTCACTGTCCACATGCGATCGGTTCGTCGGGCCAGACCGGCGAGGACGCCGCCCGGACCGCACTCGTAAAATTCCACACACCCGCAGGCGGCGGCTTCTCGCATGCAGGCTTCCCACAGTACACTGGAAACAACCTGCGCGGAAAGCGCATCCCGGATCTCCTGCGGCCTCCGGACCGGCTGGCCAGTGGTGTTGCTGAGGACGGTCAGTTGCGGCTCCGCCACCGGTACTTCCTGCAGGTACATCGAAAACGCCTCTTTGGCGGGCGACATGAGGCGGCTGTGATAGGCCCCGGCCACTTTCAGAGGAACCACCATGCGGAAATTCCCATTTTCCTTCGCCGCTGCGGCGGCTGCCTCGACCTTGTTCCGCTCCCCGGAAATAACGAGCTGACCCGGGCAGTTGAGATTGGCCAAGTCGACATCGTGATCCCGGCACAAAGCCCGCACTTGCTCTTCTTCGCCCCCGATCAGGGAAGCCATGGCTCCGTCGGACGTGTCACAGGCCGCCTGCATGAGGCGCCCGCGTTCCGCAACCACCCGCAAACCGTCGGCGAAGGAGAATGATTGCGCCGCCGCAAGGGCTGTCAGTTCGCCAAGGCTAAGTCCGGCGGCCAGCTCCACCTCGTTGAGCTTCCCTGCTTCTCCCAGGAGTCGGTAAGCGGCGTAGCCCACAACGTAAAGGGCTGGCTGGCAGACGCTGGTCTTCGTCAATTCCTCTTCCGGCCCCTCAAAGGTAAGCCTGCTCAAGGACCAGCCTAAAACCTCGTCGGCTTCCGCATAAAGGTCGCGAACAAGAGCACTTGTCTCGTGCAGGGCCTTCCCCATTCCGACCTTCTGGGCCCCCTGGCCCGAAAATAAAACCGCTTTCGACATAAGCGGCCCAGCAAAGGAAGTCCCTCACGGGAAATCAATCCCTTATCGCAGGGAGACCAATCTCATTCGTCAGTGTGGGTAAGCCGCATTACGTCCCACCACGGCGAAGCTGCATGGGTGGGGCCCTGGGCGTAAAATAAAGGGCAAAGAATGGTGGAGGTGAGAAGTCTCAAATCGTGATTCACTAACTACTTGTAATCAATAGCTTATAAAAATTTATCGCCGCCGATTGAGGCGAAATTGATGCATTTGGATTGAGTTGTATGGTGTCTGGTGAGGTGGGAAGGCAAAAGGTTGCTTGTTAAGAACCGAACGCACATAACGAACGCGTGAATTTTCAGGTAAGAATTTGGAAGAAGATCATGTGCCCATGAGGGAATCCCGTCCACCGAAGTATCGAACCCATCCGGGAATCGAAGGTGAATTTGAGCCGGGCTCCGGCGGGAAAGTCCTCCGAAACAAACTCAGTATCCGGACTGTTCAGGAAATGGATCAGGCCGAGTACGACGCGCTGGAGGATGCGCAGGATCGATATTTGGACGTCGTGACAGACAAAACGGTCTTTTCGGCGAAATTCATCCGTAAGATGCACCGGGATTGGTTGGGTGGCATTTATGAATGGGCAGGCACTTACCGAACCGTTGAAATGTCCAAGGGTGGATTTACCTGGCCACCTGCTTCGCGTGTTGCAGAAAACATGGATCGATTCGAAGCGGCTGTCCTTGAGCCTAAGACACCCTTTCAGCCAACTAATTTGCAGGCCGCCACCGAGGATCTGGCAATTATTCATGCCGAACTGCTGCTCATCCATCCATTCCGCGAAGGAAATGGCCGTTTAGTCCGATGGTTGGCCAATCTGATGTGCTTGCAGGCGGGAATGTCCATTCCCGATTTCGGATTTGATGTCCTCGGAAGCAGCCCTGTACATGGCCGCTATTTGCAGGCAGTAAACCAAGGCTATGAACAAAACTACCGGGCCTTTGCCGACCTCTTTCGAGAAGCCTTGGAAAGGAGCGATGCCGGATGATTCTTAGGCAGCTTAACCCCTTCGAAAACCGACGATTCATAAGCTGAACGGCGAATCATTTCCCGCACTTCTGCACGGCTCTTTTTCGCCAAATGTGGATTGGATTGTCGTAAGGTAGGCATAAACCTAACTTAATTAAATGTGGAGTATTCTTCGCGGTCGTCAACGAGTATTCCGAGACTCCTCTTGGCAAT
>CAYFRH010000179.1:0-2701 GCA_964345345.1 uncultured Puniceicoccaceae bacterium
CCGTCGGGCGAATTTGTTTCCATCATGTACAGCCATGTATCCAGTTCCCATGACCATGTCACGGGCCAATCCAAGTCGTAGACCCATCCGAAGAAGGCGGCTTTGGGTTGGTTGGCGGGGGTTCCCCATGGAGTGGGCTGATTGGCTGGTTCGACCAATAAGGTGATTTCCCGTGAATCAAGAAGGTTGCCCCCTTCACCGGATTCTCGAAGATTGGCCTGCACGCGAAAGAGGCCGTTCTGGGCGGGGGTTCCGGAGAGAGTGCCCTCCGCGGAGAGGGTGAGGCCCTGAGGCAGAGGGCCGGACATTCCCGCCAAGTGCCATTCGCCCGCATCCCCGGCTGCTTCCAGCCCGTCTTCGTACGGCTCATCAAGGCGGGCGTTGGGAAGCATACGGGTTGTGATTCGCGCAGTTTTCTCCTCCGGCGCGCGCAGATGGACCTTCGTGTACAGGCTGTCCTCCGGCAGGGTAAGGAGGACATCCTCCCCGTCGATTCGCCCCTCAAGGGTACCGTCCGGATAGAGGTTTTCATCAAGTCGCTGGGCGGACTCCCAGCGATCGGCGAATCCCTTCAGGCGAAGCGTCACGTCGAGATGTTCGACCTCATACCGGTCTTGCCCCGGGTCCACAATGCGTAGTCCGGTGACCGGTTCCGATTCAAAGGACATCTCTACCGGTTCCGCCTTGAACCCGACCCGTTGGTTGCTGGCGAATGCCTGAATGAGGAGGCTTTCCGCGGAGACAAGCGGTTCTTCATCGAGGCTGGTTACAATGACCGCGCCGAAATCATTGCGCATGTCGATACGAACATCCTCGGTCTCGACGGGACCGTGGCTGCCGAGGAAGCCATTGGCACCCTGTGAACGAGGGCTGTCAAAAAAAAGAATTCCCTTGTCCGTATCCATAAGCAACTGCCCGGTGATGCTTTGTATTTGGTCGTTGCTTCCTTCGAGGAGATCCAGTGCTTCGGGCAAAAACAGGTCCTCGTTGGTGGAGGGATCGAGGACGGATTTGCCGACCAGTCCGATTGCCGGATCGACGGCACCCCGGCCGGGAGTTGGATCCGGATCGAAGACATCCCGGTTATCGCGGAAGGGATCAAAACCGAGGCTCCCGGAGAGTTTGGAATCCTCGAGGGAGGTCAGGGACTCCGGCGTACGGCCCTCGCGCGCGACAACGCCGGCTTCGGCGATATCGCCGCGCCGGTAAAGCAGGGCGGCGGCGGGAAACTGCCCGAGGGTGGCAGGATTTTCGGCGATCCATGTTCGATGGTCGCCGGTATTCCATGTCCTTGTGTCAAGGGCAAACCACATCCAGCCATCGACATCCAGCAAGGACATATAAGTGGCCACGGCGAGAGGGCCTTCCCCCTGAAGGGGCGTGTACATATTCCATGACTGTTCCGAGATGGAATGCGGATGGCCAACGACCTGTTTCTGCTTCAGGGGGGTTCCGCGCGGATCCAGGAAGGCGGAGACGGGGAAGAAAGTATCTCCCTCGGAGACGAGGAAAAATTTGTCCCGGAAACTTTTTTTCGGGGAATAAAAATCGTGCCGGTCGATGAGGCCGCCGGCCGTGTAGGTGTATAATTCCAAGTCACCCAACCTGCGGTCGTTAACGGTTTTCCAATTGTTTGCGGAGACCACGCCTCCATAGCCGAGATCGCGCAGGAGGGCTTTCATTTCCGCGAAAAATCCCCTCTGTTGTTCGGCGAGGTAGGTGATCTGATCGCGGTTGCGGAAAAGGGCGGAGCCACGGTTGATGATCATTTTCAGGGCGGAATTCAACTGTAGTCGGCCGTCTTCAAGATCGTCGCGGGGAAGGGAGCGCCCAAACCAGCGCTCCTCCACCGTCCGCGCAACGGCTTTGGCGATGGTGTCATCGGGATCGTCCGGATTCAAAAACCGCTCGCCGACCCACTGATAAAAGCGGCGTTCCTGCAGCTCCCGTTGTTCCGGCGGCCACTTTTCGGGATCAAAAGTATTGAAAAAGACATTATCCTCGTTGATCAGCTCCACGACAGCAACCGCCTGCTCCTCCGCCAAAGGGTGCCCATCCGGTTCGTTGGGATTGGGACGGGTCATCAATTCCGTAAGCCATGTTCGGTAGGCGGCCCGCAGGGTATCGTCCAGAAACATGAGCCCGTAGGGGGTTTTCTTGTCCGGATTGGCCGCCAGCCATTCCTGCGTGTAGCCGGTCACCCCGTGCGACGCTTTCAGGGACAGTTCAATAATGAAAAAGGTATTGGAGACAAAGGTATAGATACCGGAATCTTTCATCGCGGAAACGACATCATGCATCTGGCTAATGGCCTCGTCGTTGACGGCGAAAATCGAATCGGCGGTGGGCGAAAACAGGGATTTTTTCGGGCCATGTACCCGGACCAGATTGACCCCGCGCTTGGCCAGAAACGGGGCTTGTTCGGCGGCCCGGGCAAACCCGTCCGCGCCTGTGACATTCACACCCCAGAAGCGGATCGGCTGGCCGTCGCCCCGGAGCAGCTTTCCGTCCGCGAACGAAATCCAGCCATGCTCGCCGGCGGTTTCTTCATTCAATTGCCGTAAGCCGAGCGCGTCGGGGCGGTCGAAAGGATCGGTATCCTCGCTGGGCCACGGGAAGAAGGTTTTGTTCTCCATGTCCGGAAATTGATCCGTGGGCGGATAGGCGTAAAAATCGCGGATGTCTCCCGAAGCAACCGTCA
>CAYFRH010000179.1:2801-5166 GCA_964345345.1 uncultured Puniceicoccaceae bacterium
GGTCGCCTCGATTTGCAGGCTCTCGCCCGGAGTTCCGGCCGGAATGAGGTTGCCGGAGAGAGGTGCCCCATTGACCTGGAGTTCGCGGACGCCCTTGCCGCGCTGATCCGGATTGCGCACCTTTATGTGGTAGTGGCAGCCGCGAAACGTACGCCGCGCGGTGAAGCCCGCCCATGTCGGGGGCAGGCAGGGGTCGAGGCGCAGGCCGTGGTAATCGGGCTGGATGCCGAGGAGGGCCGTGGTCATGGCGACGTAATTCCATACCGCAGCGCCGGAGAGCCACGAAACCCGACCGGTTCCGAAGTTCGGACTGAAGGAACTGTGGGTCGACTGGCAGACCGCATAAGGCTCCACCTCCCGGATTTCCGCGCAGGTGTTGAACCGCGCCGGCAGGACATTGTGCAGGTATTCCCATGCCCGGTCGCCATTTCCGAGCCGGGCGGCGGCCATCACGGCCCATCCCTGGGTGTGATTAAAAATGCCGCCGTTCTCTTTGCTTCCCGGATTGAGGAGGCGGGCAAGGCAGACGTCCGGATCGGTCTTCACGTAAGGCGGGGCGCAAAGCATGAGCCCGTATTTGGTGGCAAGATGCGTGTGCATGGCTTCAAGGACCTGCTGTGCCCGTTCGCCGGTGGCATGCCCGCTGAGGACCGCCCACACCTGCGGATTCATGAAGATGCGTCCCTCTTCGGATTCGCGGGAACCGAAGGTCAGCCCATCGAAGCGATAGGCGCGCAAATACCATTCCCCGTCCCATGCGTGCTCCTCGATGCTCCGGTCCAGTTCGGCGAGTCGGGCGCGCGCCCAATGCGCTTCCTGCGATTCCCTGAGGAGATCGGCAATGACCGCGTATTCCCGCAGGGCGAGGCGCAGTTGAAAGGCCACGAAGACCGTTTCCCCGTTTTCGCCAAGGCGAATACAGTCGTTCCAGTCGTTGAAAAGGCCGCAGGGGAGGCCGTGCCGTCCGCTGCGGTCGAGAGAGAATTCGAGGGCGCGGCGCAGGTGTTCAAAAACGCTCGCTTCCCCTTTATCGGCAAAAGGCAGGGTCCGGCGGTAAAAGGCGAGATCCCCGGTTTCCTTGACATAGGCAGGAACGGCATTGAACAGCCACATCCCGTCGTCCGAGCGGAACTGCTCCGGAGGTTCCTCCGCGCCCGGGCGATGGTGAAAAGGCTGGACCACCGGCTTGCAGCCGCCGTTCGCATACTGGCCGGTGAGCAGAAGCTCGAGCCGCTCGCGGGTCTCTGCAGGGACGAGCGCGGCCGTGCCAACGAGATCCTGCAGGGAATCGCGATAGCCAAGGCCGTCGCGCTCGCCGGCGTAGACGAGGCTGGCGGTCCGCGACCAATAAAAGGTCATGAGGTTGTTCAGCGGCACCCACAGGTTGACCATGGAATTGAAGGCCGGTTCCGGCGTCTCCGCCGTGAGAACCTGCATGCGCTCATGCCAGAAGTGCTTCACGTCGGCGAGGGCCTGTTCCCTTGCGGCCGCGCTCTCCATCAGGGCGACCGCTTCCTTGCCCTCCCGGTCTGCTTTGCCAACGCCGAAGAGAGTGGCGAATTGGACGGATTCGCCCGGCCCGGGCTCGAGGTCGACCTGCAAGGCCGCGAATGGCATGTCTCCGTAAGCGTGCCGGTTGGCGCAGGCGCCGTCCGCAACGGCCTGCGGCGCGGCATAGGTCCCATAAGGACCGAAAAATGCGGCGAGGTCGCCGTCAAAACCGGTTGTTCCCCGTCCGGCAAGGGCAAAGAAGCGGTGCCGTTGCTGGTCTTTATTGGTGAAGTTCTCCGGATCTTCCGGCATGTTCGGGTTGGAGGCGATATCGAGGATGTCGCCGACCATCCGCGTCTGGGCAATGTATTGGTTGTATTGCAGGTTTTTCGTGTCGTCGGTGGCGTTCCAGTTGCATTGCGGCTCGGCCGTAGCGAACAAGCGGATACGCCGCTTGCGGCTGTCGAGGTTGCTGACGGTGATGGACCAGACTTCGTACGTGGCGTCCAGGGGGATGAAGTAAGTCACCTCGCAACGGATATTCCGGTACAGAGAGGTAAGGACCGTATAGCCCGGACCGTGGCGGCATTCCGCGTCGAAGCTGTCGAGCGGCTTGCCCACGGGCATCCATGAATTGCTCCAGAAATCCCCGTCCTCCTCGTCGCGAAGGTAGAGGTAGCGGCCGCTCAGGTCGGCGGCTGGCGCATTGAACCGGAAGCGCGTCAGCCGGCCTTGGTCGGCGGATTTGTAGAAGGTGTAGCCGGCCGCGTTGTTGGTAATGATCCCGCCGAAATCGGCCCGGCCGAGGTAGTTGCTCCACGGTCGGGGCGTGTCCGGGCGCGTGATCAGGTACTCGAGGTTCTCGTTGTCAAAG
>CAYFRH010000180.1:0-5152 GCA_964345345.1 uncultured Puniceicoccaceae bacterium
CGCAACCGGGATGAGTAGTTTTACGGCCGGGGGCTTTCTATCCGGAACCGGGCTCGGGACGGGAGAGCTGCGGGTCCTGTTCGCGCTCTTCCTCGTTGGCGTCGGGGTGAAGGCGGGGATCATGCCGCTGCACAGCTGGCTGCCGGCGGCTATGGTGGCCCCGACACCGGTGAGCGCGCTCCTGCATGCGGTCGCGGTCGTGAAATCGGGAGCCTTCGGAGTTCTGCGCATCACCGGCTTCGTCTTCGGCCCCGAAACCATGCGAAACGAGGGGCTCGACGTCGTGCTGGCCTGTTTTGCGGGCGCGACCATTCTCCTTGCCTCCCTGATCGCGCTGCGCAAGGACGACCTGAAGGCGCGGCTGGCGTACTCCACCGTGGGGCATCTTTCCTATATCGTCATGGGGGCCGCCCTTGCTTCCATCACGGCGTACACCGGCGGTCTTCTCCACTTGTCCGCCCACGCCCTCATGAAGATCACCCTCTTCTTCTGTGCCGGGGCGATCATCGTGCACGCGCACAAGACGAAGGTGTCGGAATTGAACGGCCTTGGACGAAGCATGCCGTGGACCTTCGGTGCCTTTGCCATCGGCTCGATCGGCCTTGCCGGATTGCCTCCGCTAAACGGCTTTATCAGCAAGTGGTGGCTCGGGACGGGGAGCCTCGAGGCCGGGCAGGGCATCGTCCTTGCGATCTTCCTCCTCAGTGGCTTGCTGAACGCGGGGTACTTTTTCCCGATCCTCCTGCGCGGCTTCTTCCGGTCCCCGGCGGAAGCGGATAAGGAATCCCTTCCCACCTCCGAGGCCACCCCGTGGATGGTGGTCCCGCTGTGCCTGACGGCCCTCTTGGCGGTCGTTTTCGGCCTTTTCCCGAATTTCCCCCTTCCTCTTTTTGCATTTGCCCGCGAAGTGGCGGCGTCCGTCTTCGCCGCCGCCGCAAATCCCTCCCCCGCCCCCTGATCCGTTATGCGTCCCGTCCACTGGAGTCTTCTCGCCCTCGTCACGCTCGCCACCGTCCTGCTTTCGATTTTCGGACCCGCGCACCCACATCCACACTGGTGGGACCGCATTCCCCTTTTCTACGCGGCCTTCGGTTTTTTGGGCTGCCTTTTCCTCATCCTTGTCTCCAAAGGACTGGGCAAAGCCTTTCTGCAGAAAAAGGAATCGTACTATGAGCACCATCGTTGATCTGCCACCGGCCCTGTGGCTTCTGGTCGGTTCCCTTGCCCTGGCCTTTCTCCGGGGGCGGACAGGGGCGCTGGTCGCCGTTGCCACTCCCCTGCTGGCCCTCGCGCTGCTCCTGAGCGCGGAGACGGGAACGCGCCTTGCCCTGCCGGTGGGACCGCTCGAACTGGTCCTGTTCCAGATCAACGCCACGAATCTCCTCTTCGGGATCATTTTTCTGCTCATTTCCTCCATCGCCTCGCTTTATGCATGGCATGTCGAGGACCGCGGACAGCGCGTGATGGCGATGCTGTACGCCACCGGCGCCCTTGGGGTGACCTTCGCAGGAGATTTCTTCACCCTCCTTGTTTTCTGGGAGGTCATGGCGGTCTCCTCCTCATGGCTGGTCTTTGCCCGAAAAAGCGAGGAATCGCTCCGGGCGGGCTTCCGCTACCTGATGGTCCACCTCGCGGGAGGGTCGGTTCTTATGGCCGGCATTCTTCTGCACTACCATCAAACGGGTAGTATCGCCGTGCAATCGTTCGCCCCGGGAGACGGCCTTGCCGCATGGCTGATTCTTATCGGCGTCTGCCTGAACGTGGCCCTACCCCCGTTGCACGCATGGTTGCCCGATGCCTACCCGCGGGCGACCGTCACCGGGGCCGTTTTCATGAGCGCCCTGACGACGAAATCCGCCGTCTATGTTCTGATGATCCTCTTTCCGGGATGGCAGCTGCTCGTGTACATGGGCGTTCTCATGACACTGTACGGGGTCGTCTACGCCGTTCTGGCCAATGACATCCGGCGGATTCTCGCTTATCACATCATCAGCCAGGTCGGCTACATGGTGACCGGGGTGGGAATCGGAACCGAGCTGGCCTTGAATGGGACGGCCGCGCACGCCTACAGCCACATTCTGTACAAGGCGCTCCTGTTCATGGGGGCCGGGGCGGTCATCCAGGCGACCGGCTTCAGCAAACTGAGCGACCTCGGCGGTCTCGCACAAAAAATGCGTTCCGTTCTCTGGCTGTTCATGATCGGCGCGTTTTCCATTTCGGGATTTCCGCTCCTCAACGGGTTCATCAGTAAGTCCATTATTATCTCGGCGGCCGGCGAGGCACATTATCCGGTAATGATGCTTGGCCTGTTCCTCGCCTCCGTGGGTACCTTTCTGAGCATCGGCCTGAAGATTCCCGCCTTTACCTTCTGGGGAAAAGACAGGGGAATCGAGGTAAAGGCTCTTCCGATGAACATGTACCTTGCCATGGGAGGCGTCGCCTTTCTGTGCTTCCTCTACGGGGTCGCGCCAGGCCTTCTCTATGCGATGCTCCCCTACGGAATTTCCTATCATCCGTATTCGGCCTATCATCTGGTGGAATCGATCCAGCTGCTGACCTTTACCTTTGTCGGGTTCTGGATTTTGAGAAAAAAGCTCGTCGGCAAACCCTATATCGCCCTCGACACGGACTGGTTTTATCGTCGCGGAACGCCCATCGTTTCCGCGCTGATCGTGAATCCGGTCAACGACCTATTTGCAAGGGCGGCGGAAATCCGCTCGGCCGCAGTGGAAAGGGTGGCGCGGGCCTTCGCCAACCCCTACCACTGGTTTCGGGCGAATGACGGGCCCGCGAACGCCTTCTCCGCTGACCTCGAGCGCCCGCCTTTCGGCATGTCCGTTTTCTGGCTCATTCTGGTTTTCGCGGGCCTTGCCGCCCTCTCCTTCATCGGCTGATCATCCGCAAGGAGCGAAGACGGCTCAGGGCCGCCGCCAGTTCCTCGGCCCGGAATTCCGCAAAGTCTCCTTCGGCGCGGGTAGCGAGGCATTCCGGTCCTTCTTCGCGGACCCGCCCCGCAACCTCGCGTACCCAATCGCCCAGGCCGGACGCCGGATCCCGCTGGAAAAAGTCGCGCGCTTCCACGAGCGCGGCGGCCATGGCATTGAGCTGGGCGGTCTCGACCAGCTGTTCCACCGCGTCGAGTTCGATTTCCTCCTCCCCGAAGGAGATGGCGCGGAGGGCACGCGAGCGGGTCTTCACCTCCCGCCGGCCTTTGCTCGGGTCGATGCTGCGCGGATCGGGGCGGCGCTTTCGCGGAAGCCGGAACGGTCCGGGCGCTTCCGGAGAAGCGGGACGCGGATGCGTTTCGGCAATGCCGCGCGCCTCTTCCGTCAGGTCTTTCACGCAATAGTCGCGCAGGCCGATGACGGTGTCGGCACAGTCGAAATAGTCGCCGCTGCCGCCCATGACGAGAAGAACGGAAACGCCAGCCTCCGTGTAGAGGTTCCGGATGCGCTCGATCAGAGGTGTGATCGGTTCGCCGTCGTGGTGGATAAGGGCCTGCATGCGCGCGTCCCGAATCATGAAATTCGTCGCCGAAGTATCCTCGTCGATCAGCAGCAGCCGGGAACCGGCTTCAAGAGCCTCGGCGATCGCGGCCGCCTGGGAGGTGCTGCCGCTGGCGTCCACGCTGGTGAAGGCGGACGTGTCGGTTCCGTCGGGCAAATCGCGAATGAAGGCGCTGATGTCGGTCCCCGCCACCGCGCGGCCATCCTCGGCGCGGATCTTTACCGCATCCGTGCGCGTCAGGACAAATTCCCGTCCGTCGCCGGGCGGATGGTCATACATGCCGGTTTGAAGGGCCTCCAGCAGCGTGGACTTGCCGTGAAAACCGCCCCCGACGATGAGGCTGACACCTTCGCGCATCCCCATTCCCGGAACCGGCGGACCGTTGGGCCGCTCCAGTTGAAGTCGAAGGGAATCCGGCGAGGCAAAGGCCACTGCTTTGGCCGCATCCATGGGTCGGTCGTCCACGCCCGAGCGGCGCGGCAGAATCGCTCCGTCCGCGACAAAAGCGACAAGGCCACGTTTACGGAGCTGCCCGCGCATGGCGACCGCGTCCTCCACCATTTCCACGTGCCGGCGGAGGTTTTCCGCGTCCCGCTCTTCGAAACACGCCCCTTCCTCCACCAAGTCCGGAATCTGCTCCCCGAAAAGGGCGGCCGCCGCCCGACCCATGACGCGGCGTCCCCGCGCAGGCAGGCCAACCGAAAAACGGATGACAAAGGCGTCTTCTTTCCACTGCACCGAAGTGCGGCCCAGTACTTTCTGCGAGGCCCGGCTGATTTGCAGCTGCCCGCCTTTGCCGGTTCCCAAACGGCGCGAAAAGCGGGGCGCGGCCGCTTCCAAGCGGCGGTGGAGCCAGTCGCAAAGGGCGCGGAGGCGCGCAGGCGACGAGAAGGCCCACTCAGGAAAGCCCGCCTCCTTGTTCGGAAGGCGAATTTCCACCCGGCTCGGCGCAGCGAAAGGATCGCCTTGGACGTAAAGGATCTCAAGCCGATACCACCCCGCGTCGTAAACGCCGCGGGTATCCTTGTAGGCTTTGTAACTGCGGCCTTCGAGGCCTTCCAGCGTGTCGAGCAAATGATCAAGCGTGCGCATGGGCATTTGCTCTCAAAGCGGAGGGACGCGGGGCCGCGTCAACCCTCAATTATGATCATCCAGCGTGAAGCCGATCTTCACGCCGACCTGCCAGTGGTCGACCTTGCCGTCGGCAATGTGCCCGCGGATTTCCCCGACTTCGAACCAGCGCATGTTGCGCAGCGTTTTGCCGGCGCGTTCGACGGCATTTTCGATGGCGTGTTCGAGCGAATCCGTGGCGGATCCGACAACTTCAACTTTTTTATATACGTGATCAGACATAGAAGCAGGTTACGGCGACGAAGCGGAACTGTCCAACAAACCCGCCGGACAGATCACAGATTCTCCTGGGCCACCTGCACTTCGATGCCCCGCTTGCGGAACGAGGCCATGGTTTTCTCCGAAGCGCCGGCATCCGTTATGAGAAGATCCAGTTGCTCGGGCCGGGCAAAAAAGAAGGGGCTCTTGCGCTCCAGTTTACTGTGATCGGCGAGAACGCAGACCTTTTCCGCCATGGGGAGGATCTGCTCTTTCAGGCGGGCCTGGCCGGGATTGACCTCGCTCGCGCCGCGCA
>CAYFRH010000181.1:0-5117 GCA_964345345.1 uncultured Puniceicoccaceae bacterium
GACGCTGTGGCCTATGCCGAATGGGCGGGGAAGCGGCTGCCGAGGGAGGCAGAATGGGAATTGGCCGCGCATGGGGAGACTGACCGGCCAGCCTTACCCATGGGGGATGAAGCTATTCCCGGGCGGTGAGTGGCAGGATGAGGACCTTCGCCGGGTGAAGAAATCGGGCCGGGGCCGCTCCCCTTTTCGTATCAGGAAACCAGGTACAGGAGAAGGGTGATGCTGAGGCCGCCGAGAAGGGTGGTCCAGAAGACCTGCTGCGCCGCGACCTCCGGGTCCACTTTGTATTCGAGGGCGAGCAGGTGCGTATTCACCGCCACGGGCAGCCCGGCCGCGACGAGGAGGATGGCCTCGTAGTTATCAAGGGGATAGGGCCAGAGCAGCAGCAATCCCCCCATCAGGAGGGGCGAGAGCACGAGGCGGATGCCCGTGACGAGGCCGACCTGGAGCGCATGGCCGCGAAACCGGCAGCGGCCGAGCTGGATGCCGAGGGTCATGAGGACAACGGGAATAAGCCCTTCGGCGAGGTAGCCGGCGGCATCAATGACCGGGCCCTGCATTTCCGGCAGGGCGAGGGCGAGGACGATCGCCCAGAGCACCGGCACCTTCGCAAGGGCGGCGAGGCTGGCCGCCGAACGCCCTTTCGCTCCCCGGCTGTCGCGGGCCAGCATGGCGATGCCGAGGGTGAAGGACATGAAATTCTGCACCATGAGAATCACCGCCATTACGGCCACTCCGGTGCTTCCGAAGAACATCTGCGCAAGGGGGATGCCGAAGTTCCCGGCGTTGTAGAAGATGCTTCCGACCCGCGGCACGGAGCGGTTTTCCCCGATCCAGCGGCGGTTGAAGACCAGCCATGCCACGGCCGCGAGCAGGAGGAGATGGACAAGGATGACCGCCGCGATCGAAAGGAGGAGGCGGCCCGCGACCTCGCTGCCCTGCAATTCGATGAAGACGAGCGCCGGCACAAAGGCGTAGAAGCTCATCTTCGAAAGGGTCCCGAGGTCGAGAGAGAAGGCGCGGTCGAGCAGGCTTCCCAGTCCGATGAGAAGGAAGATCGGGAGAAGGATGTGGAGGAAGATCTCGACCATGGCACGGGCGGGGAGGTTCCGTCCCCCTAGGCCGTCGATCCGTCCCGGCTCTCGAGGATGAAGAGAGTGTCGAGGTCACGGCCGGGCACGAGGGTGAAGACGCCCGTGTTGGTGCGGTCGTAGTGGCTGAGCCGCTCACCGTTTTCGGGGTTCACGACCGTGACCACGTACTGCTCTCCCTTGAGGCCGCTCGTGTCGAGGGAGACGGGCTGCTTCACGGGGGTGTAGGCGAGCAGGTAGTTGCCTTCGCGGCAACGGGCGACGCGGATGTGCGCGACCGGATCCCGGTTCTCCATGCGGTTGTAGTCCATGGCGGAACCGAGGGCGCGCGTCAGTGGCAGAAGCAGCTCCTGCGCGGGCTCGCGGGTAAAGTAGCTGCGCTCCAACAGCAGGTCGGGCAGAATCCGCATCTGGAAGCTGCCGGGGGCGTCGAGGACTTCCTTCCATTCCGGCATGGCATAATGCCCGTAAACGTGGATCCGATCGCCTTTGCGGTAGAGTTGCCGGATGGGCTCGCATCCGTAAACGAAGCCGGCGCCCCCGGCGAGGACCGACCGGTAGAGGCACTTGCGGACATCGTAGGCGCTGTAAAGCGGTTCCTCCGCGGGGCGCTCCGGTTCCATCATGGTGAGGAACATGGGGCAGGCCTCGAAGTTGGCCTCCATGTTGAGGCAGGGCTTGGGAGGGCGCAGCCGGTGGAGGTGCTCGATGCAGGCGTAATCGGCGATGTTGGGCCGGGCATGTCCGGATTGAATGGCGTTGAAATCCAGCCAGTCCGCGCCATGAAAGATTTCCGAAGTGGAGTTGTCGTTGGGGTGGAAGGTCACCAGCCGCGATCCGCCCGCCCCTTCCCGGATGCCCTCAGCAAAGGCCTGTACGGTCGCCGCGTAGCTGCGGCTTTGGATGGGGCTGTCTCCGCCGAGGACCCAGAAAATATTCGGGCAGTCGCCGAGGGCGTCGGAAAGATGCCGACTGTAGGCAAGGGCCTTTTCCCGGTCCATGATGACGGGACCGGCCGAGTTGGAATGCTCGTTCCACTTGTCCCCCCATGTCGGCAGCAGCCCCATGTGGAGGCCGTGCCTCCCGGCCAGTTCAACCACCCGGCGGACAAACCGAAGCCATTCCGGATTCAGCTTTACCGCCGCCATGTCCGCCTCGGAGGCAAAGGGCCGGATCCCGTAGGCGTTCGGGCTGTTTGGCTCGAAAAGGTCGCGGAAGACCACCGCGAGGAGGGCGTTGAAGCCCTTCTGCGCCCGGTTGGCGAAGAGGCGCTCGATCTCCTCCTCGCGCAACTTATTGAAGAGCATCCATGCGGTGTCGGCGAGAAGGAAGAAGGGCCGGCCGTTTTCGTCCTCGAAAAAACGGCCGTCGGCACTGACGCGGAGGTGGGGAAGTGTTTTCATGGTGGTGGAAGGGAACCCTGTTTTTTTCAGTTCTGGAAGGCAATGTCTCAGGGGGTGGGTGCGACGCGGAGACGGAAAAAGACCGCTGCCGACGGCGAGGCGGGGAAACGGTACAGGGTCGTCCCGGGCGAAGGGGATTCCGGCATCGCCTCCACGTCCACCGCCTCCCATCCGGCGAGATCGTCGGAACGCTCCGCGTGAAATTCCCAGCCGGGATGCCGGTCGCGCAGTCGCATCGTCGCCGCCCATGCGCCCTCCATGGAGCGGAAGGAAAGTCGGGGCCGTTCGGCGGCATCCGAAGCCGATGTCATGAAGAAATATTCAAGGATGTTCTCGGCGCGGTCGCCGTCGGCATCGACGGTCGGCAGGGCCGCGGCCCCGTCAAGGCCGGCTTCCGCTATCCATGCGGCGTAGGCCCATCTTCCGGGAAGCTCGGAAGCGAGGAGGTAGCCCGGAAGGCCGGAAACAACGCCGCTCTCCGAGAGCAGGACGCGGCTGCGGAAGGGTGCCAGCCGGACCGTATCGCCCGCCGGCTCGCCTGCCAGCGTGCGCCATGCGGTGGCGGATGGCAGCGGAAAGTCCATTTCCGTGGCCGTGTCGTTGATGAACAAATACCCTTCTCCGGTGAGCGTCCGTGGTTCCGCATCGGCCCATGCCGATTCCTCCTCCTGCCATGCCGCGAGCGAATATTCGCGATGGCCGGTGGAGACGACAAGGTCCTCCCCGTCTGGGGTCAGGAAAGTCGTCTCGGTCATGGAGCCGAAATCGAGATCCCGGTCATCATGGGTCTTGAAGATCAGGCAGGCATCATCCCGCGGCCCCCAGGGCGCGAGGTTGCGCTCTTCCTGCGGCTCCCATGGAAGGGCTCCGATGCCGACAAGATTGTCCTCGAAGTGGTGTCGCTGCTCGTTCCTGCCGTCGGAGCGGCCGTCCTCATGGCCCCCGATCGCCATGCCCCCGTGGAGATTGGAAAGGAAGATATTGCCGCGGATCGTGCAATCGAAGTTGTTCGGAATGAAGAGGCCGTCCCCCCCGGAACCGTAGACGGTGTTGTTCTCGACCTCGGAATGATGAAAGTTTTCGAGGAACTCCAGCCAGATGCCGGCCCCAAGGGGAGTCCAGGGATGGGAGGATTCGAGGTCCCCTTCGGTATCGAGAATGACGTTCTCCCGAATGAAGCTGTAGCTGCAGTTGGTGTAGATGCCCGCCCCGTCGTTCAGGGTGCTCATGGCGCGGCGGATGACGTTTTGTGTCACGGTCTGGCCATCGCTGCCGAGGATGATGCCCGCGTAGCCCGTTTCCTCGATCCGGTTGCGGTGCAGGTGGACGCCCTGCGCGCCGAAGGGGGCGTTGGAGACGATCACGCCCGCGGCGTGCCACGGGCCGCTGCCCCCCATTCCCGGAACCATGCCCGAGCGCTCGATGTGATTGCCCTCGATGCGGGTCCCTCCGGACCCGGCCGGGTTTTCATTCCAGGCAATGGCCACGTTGAGGATGTCCCGGATCGTGTTTCCACGGACCACGGATCCCCCCGCGCTCCATGTGCCGGCGATGGCGTTGTCCCAGATGTCCTCAATGCGGCAGTCCTCGATCCGCGAGGTTCCGGCCACGCTGATGCCGTGGTGCGTGTAGTGACGAATCACGACATTGCGGATCTCCGCGTTCTCGAGGCGCAGCCCGTCGGCGGCCACCGCAAGCTCGACGCGCAGGCCAGCGGGATCCCCGCCTCCCGGGGGGATGAGGAGCAGGCGGTTCCCTTCTTCGTCCCAGTACCATTCCCCGGGGGCATCGAGTGCGTCCGGATGGTTGTCGATGAAGTAGCCGGAATCGATGCCGGTAAGCCCGGGGATTGGGGAACCGCCCCCGAGACGGAGGGCGCCTTCCCCCGAATCCGACAGGATCGGGCGGGTTTCATACCACCAGCTCCATTTCCGCCACCGGACATTGCCCCCGCCCCAGTCGCCGACCGGTCCGGCCCGCAGCTCCGCATCGACAATGCGCCCGGTCGTCGTTCCCTCGTCGACCCGCAACCATCCCTCGTTCGGAAAGCGGGCGAGCGGCTGACGCTGCCCCTCCACATAGAGGGAGGGCTCCCCCTCGCTCACGGTCGCATGGAAGTGCGTCTCCCACGCCCCGGGAACGTCTTCCGCCTCCCGCCAGTTGTGCAGGAGACGGCTGCCGCTGATCACCGGGAGGGGGTCGCGCGCATCCCCGTAGGCGTCCAGCTTGCGTCCGGCGCCTGCGACGAGGCCTGATTCGCGGAAGACACTGCCTCGTTCCAGACGGATGAGGTCCCCCGCCCGGCTTGCGGCGAGCGCAAATTGCACGGTCGCGTAGGGCGCTTCCCGGCTGCCGTCATTGGCGTTGCTCCCGGAGGCGGAGACGTGGAGGGTGTCCGCTTCAAGGAAAGAAACCAGCAGGAGCGCCGGGATAAGGAAGTATCTGAAGCTCGGGAGTCGCATCGAGTGACGACGGAGAAGCGCCGCATTTGTAAACTAAGGACGAACGGCGCACGGGGATAAAATAAATACCACTGAAACCGTTGATATCGCGTCCGGGGCGGCGTCCCGATTGAACGGTTTGACCGGTGAAGGATTATCGGAAAGCGGCGCATACTGCGAGA
>CAYFRH010000182.1:0-5092 GCA_964345345.1 uncultured Puniceicoccaceae bacterium
TCCACCCCAATGCCCTCGGCCACCTCTTTATCGCCCATGCCGTGGCCGAGGTCTTCTAACTTTTTGGGGTGTAGAGGGAGTTCGGCCTCCGCCTCCTCCTTCGTTCAGGATTTTTGAAGCAACTCAGCCCCCACCTTGAGGCAACCAGAAAAATTCATCTTGTTGCGGATCAAAAACCAAGCGCCATGGGAAAACCACCTCCGAGGTGTACCACCAGACTTCCTCTTCAAAATCAAAAAACCATGCTGAGGCAGGACCCATCGGTTGAATGTAGAGCCAACCTGCGCTTTCATGGTAGGCAAACGGAAAAACGGATTTATCGATGTACCATGCTCCCATGAAATGGGTATTCGTCCATGATCCGCCTGGATCTGAGGGTTCCGGAAGAAAGTCATCCACCGACCATGATTCGTAACGTAATTCCAAAACAGGCGCAAAGGCCGGGTCGCCATCAAAACTGGTTACTTCGATCATTCCGGAGATCGCGGAAAGCTGAAGAGCGAGATTCACTGTCGGCCTCGATCCGATCTCGGGGAAAATTCCCGAAAGGTCCGGTGATAGGATCCAATCATTTCCACTCAAGGAATCGAGAGACCAAGTGCTTGTTGCCGTCGTCATGACGCGACCCGCGAAATCCTCGGCCCGGTTCGTGTAGGGTTGCGCACCTGCATCATTCTCCACCGCAATTTCCAGTTCCGTTGATCCTACGGAGGCAGCTGAGGGATGGAGATGCAGATGGGCAGCGGAAAGACGGGCTCCCGCAGGGACAGGAATGTCCCGAAAGCGAAGCCCGATTTTTGTTTCCTCATCAATCGGGAGCGTTTCACCGAGAAGGGAGACGGTTTCGTCCGAATACGCGGCATCGTCGAACCTGCGTAGTGACTGCACGAGGACACGCTTACCCCTTTCGGGCAATTGCAGTGAAAAGGTCCGGGGCTCATTGGAAAAAGAGTGCAAGGCGACTTCCCGGCCTGCGTGTTTGGCCCGAATCCAGTATTCCCCTTTGAACGCCCGGTGGGAGTAGCGCCCACCTGCATCCGTTAAGCGCTGATCTTCCGGCTCCGCAGAGGTGTCGGTCCACCATTTCCCTGTAACCAGTTGCTGATAGGCTTCGCCAGCAGGCTTCAGTTCCCAATCCCGCTCAAACATAACCCCCGAATCCTGCCAGTGCTGGCCGTCCCAGAATCCCCACTGCATGATGCTCTCCACATGGGGATGGCTGAAGGCAACGAGATAAAGTTCCTCGGTCATTGCGGCCGCCTCGGACGGGGTGAAGTTTCCCCAGTAATCGAACTCCGTAATTTCAATTCTCAGGTTTTCAGCCGCGAATTGCTCAAAAACCGCGTACATTGATTCCGGCGAACTGCGCCTGCTTTTGTTGAAGAAATGGCCTTGCATTCCTATGACGTCGACATCCCCGCCCCCGTCCCGGATGGTGTCGACAATCGAAAGGTTGCGGTTGCGGTTTTCGGGAGCCCCTTCTGCGGAGGTAATCAGATCAAAATCATTCAGACCGAGAGAGGCCGTTTCGCCGGCAAGGGTCCGCGCCTTCTGGAACCAGAGCGGAATCTCGGACGCCCCGGTTGGCGGATCATCGGGATTGAGAAAATCCGTCACAATGTGCTCGTGCGGTTGCTCGTTCAGAACATCCCACCAGCGGACGATTTCATGATGGTAGTTCCCGAGATCCTCAAAATGCTCCCCGATCCTGTTCCGGACGTAGGTACGGTCCGATCCGGTACCGGAACGAATCGCATTGAGAACATCCGCGGGAAGAAAAGCACCATCCGACCGGGCCCACATTAAGGCGTGAAGGCGGATTTCCAGATCATTTTGGAAAGCCCAATCGGTGGCGGACCTTGTCACTTCACCGGAGAGCGCATCGCTGTCGGCGGTAAACTCAATAAAGGCGGATTCAATCAATTCCGGGTTTTCGAGGTCGATTCCGGCAAAGCGAATCCCTACCGAATCCCGCCCGAGGTCGAGATCGTTGCTATCCAAATTGGTTTCAAAGCTAATGGAATCTTCTTCGGCATCATCCGACCCGAACCGCAATGCCCACCGTTTGACACTGCCATCTGAGAGGTGGACGACGAATTGGGCCATATCCCGGCGACGTCCCTCAAAGCTGTGGAAACTCCAGTTTCCGATGCCGTGGGGAAAAAGAAAGGCCATATCATTTCCGGGACTCCAATCCGGGCGGGTAAGGATCTCCTCTAACAGAGGTTTAAGATTCGGGGTGCGAATCTTTGTACCGTCATTGTGGATACGCGTCCCGCCCCATGCGACGACGTTATCCGTCCGGGAACGATCTGTGATGTTGCCCGAGGTGTTGGTAAAGGTCTCGGCGGAACCCGTATCTTCTCCATAAATTTCAAGATCAAATGCGCCCTCTCTCTCCCAGAAGCGCCATTTGTGTCCATTCTCGAAAACAATCGTATTGAAATGGTCGAGAATGCTCTGGCGATAGGTTGCCGCATCTTGGTCATCGATGAGAAGCCGCGCTCCGCTGACAGCGGTTCCGAAATTAAAGGCGTGCCGGGTCATTTCCAAATTCACAACGGCCCCCTCTATCGGATTTCCGGTAGCGTCCGTCACTGAAACGGTGAAATCGGCTTTTCGGTGGGAATCAATGCGTTCCTCGGCATCGGACCTCCAATCTGCCACAACGAACATCGGGATTTGAAGGAGCAGCAAGGCCGGAAAGCTGCGGCGATTAAGGATACGTAACCGAATTAGATCGAATTTCATTGGGGGAATGGGGTGGGAAGAGTCAGGCGCCGGTTGACCCGGGCGACGTCGTTTCGGAGACGTCGGTGAGCCGTCGAATGAGGGCGACTTCCTCCTCCGAATAGGGACTTCCGTCAGGGCGGAGGATGTCGTGGAACCAGACTTCCGGCTCATCCGGGATCGTCGCGGGGTCGCGGGTATCGCTGCGGGCTTTCCATGACCAGATGGTATTCGATTTTCCGGCGACAAGGCCCCAGTTGATCGCCCCGATGCCTTCCTCCTTGAAAAGGGGAAGATGGTTTTGAAAAGTGCAGCCGTGGTCCCGCGCCATGTATTCGGTGCAGAGGAGGGGGCGGTCCTCCCCGTCCCGCTCCCGAATTTCGGCAATCCGCTTCCGGGTGAAGTCAGGGTCGTTGTAAACATGGAAGGAAAGGAGGTCGGAATGGGTGAGGATACAGCGCCCGTTTTCCGGATCGTAGTTAATTTCGAGGCCGACAGTGAGCGGCTGGCTTGGATCGACGGCGCGGGCCCAATCCCAAGTGGTCTCGAGAAGGTACAGGCTGCGGGCACCGAGACCACGCATGCCGGGCTCGTTGTAAAGGTCCCAGAGGCGGATGCGGGGATCGTCGCGGAAATGACGGAGTACGCCCTGGACATAGCCTTGGAGGCGGACGACTTCGGAATGGGACACAGTGCCCTCGTGAAAGGCGAGAACAACAGCCTCGCCGGGACTTTGTTTCCAGCCGGAGTTATGGAAGCCCGGAATCGGCTCAGGTTGAGAGCCGGTGCGTGGCTCGGAAAAGTGGCAGTCGTCGAAAAAGACGAAGATAACCCGTATGTCATGACCTTCCGCGATTTGGAGAAAATGCTCGATGCGGCGGAGAAAGCCGACGGGATCAATGCTCCAGACGAGATCGTGAAGGTACACCCGCACCGTGTTCATCCCAAGGTTGGAGGCCCAGCCCAATTCCCGGTCGATGGTGGACGCATCGAAGGTTTCGCCCTGCCACATTTCGAGCTGATTAATGGCATTGGAGGGCAGGAAGTTACAGCCGACCATCCACGGTTGATTGGCGTGCCATGCGCGAATGCGTGCCGGACTCCATCGGCGGGCTACCGTTATTGGATGAGTCAATTTTTTTCCTTTTCCAAAAAGTTAATAGTCCCAATTTGTATCACGGTCGCCAAAACAGCTGTCAATTCGTTCTTCCAATTGTGGTTCCCTACAAAGAGCGGCGCTGTTTTTTTTCTCGTTCAAATCGCTCGTTCATATCAAAGAAACTAGACACCTTTGCGGCTTTGCAAATCATCTATGCCGGATGAACATACGTTACCGCAACAGCCATGATGCAGGCCACTACGTTCAAACCACGGAAAGATAACCGCATGAAATGGCATACCCAAAACGCCCGCTCCGTCCTCGCCCATGTTCGACAACCCGGCAACCACCAACTTGCCTTCGGCCTCTTCGAGCACGCGGAGGGCAAACACCTTCGGGAATGCCTCATCGGACGTCCCCCCGAACCGGGCAAAGCCTCCAAAGCCAACGATTGGAACGGGCGCGAAGAGGTCCATGCCGGGCCGAGGACGGTCGAGGGCAACTACACCGACCTCGCGATCTCATGGCGTGGGATCCGCTTTCGCTGCCGCACTGCCGTCCTCGGGGACGATCTCGTAGCAAAAATCGAACCCGAGTCCGCCACCCTTCCGCTCGTTCCTCCTCTTCTCACCCTCGAGGCCGCTCTCCTTTGGAATCAGGAGGGCACTCTCGAGCGCCGCACCGATTGCCTTGTGCTCTCTTCGAGCGGAGTGAGGACGGAAGTCTTTTGTACCGCTCCTTTCTCCAGGCAGCGCGTGGCCGCCCTTGGCAGCGCCCACGCCACGGTTGTTCTCGACGGCCCCATCGGCATCAGCACCGGCGAGCGCCGGTCCCTTGCCTCCATCGACGCAGCCCTTGAGGAGGCGCGGGCCGCCCGCGACGCCCGGTTCGCAACTTTCGGCCCGGGACCGGTCCCGGAACTCGCCGGGGCCGTTTCGAGCGCCCTTGGCTGGACTCAGGTGTTCGATCCCGCCCGAAAAGAATCCGTCACCACGGTCAGCCGCGTATGGGCCGCCCGTAATAACGGAGCTGTCCTCTTTTGCTGGGACAGCCTTTTCGCCGCCATGATGGCGTACGCCGTGGGCGATTACCCCCTCGCCCTTTCCAACCTGGATACCATCACCCGCCCCAAAAACGCTCCAGCCCACTTCTTATGCAACAAATCAAAACTCGGTCGCCGGTCGAGCTGATCGGCTGTGATCTCCACCCCATCAATCGTGTTGAGCTTCGCCATAAGCTGCCGCTTGTTGTCAGGATCATCCA
>CAYFRH010000183.1:0-5083 GCA_964345345.1 uncultured Puniceicoccaceae bacterium
GCATCAATAACTAATCTGGGGTTTAAGGTAGTATGCCTCGCACCGTAGGGTGCTGCATTCTTACAAACAGGGTAGTATGGGAGCGGTCCCCGGACGGGGGCCGCTTTTATTTTATGGACTCGGTTACCTTTTCTCTCAGCCTCGTTTCCCAGTGCAAACTAAAGGCACTTTCGAATTGCCGTCAGTTCTTGATCGGGGAGAGCGCCAGCGCCCGCGCTGGCATTTTGGTGAACTTGCCCGGGGTTGCGTGCTCCCGGGATAATAACCGTGACGTCCGGATGGGAGAGGCAGAAGCGCAGAGCCGTTTCGGCGAGGGGACGTCGGGGATCGGCGACTTCTTTGATCCTTTCGGCCACATCCAGTTTCCGAAGGAAGTGCTCCCGGGCATCCCCCTCATTCCATTTTTCGCGGACGCTGTCGGAGAATTGGGAATCGCGGTTAAATTTCCCGCTCAGGATTCCCTTGTCGAGAGGCCCGCGAATGAGGGTGCCGATACCATTTTCGCCGCAGTAGGGGAGGATGTCCTTTTCCGGTGCCGGATGGGTCAGGCTGTAATCCAGCTGGCAGGCGGCGCAATTGCCGTTTCGGTTGAAGCGCCGGAGAACTTCCGCGTCGTTAGTCGAAATGCCATAAGCCCGGATAAGGCCCTCTTTTTTCAGTTTCTCGAAAGCTTCGAGGAAGACATCCGGTTCCTGAATATTGCCGATGTGGCACTGGTAGAGGTCGATGTAATCGGTGCGCAGCCGATAGAGGCTGGCGTGGCAGCAGGCAATGACATGGAGGGGATCCGCAAAGGGGAAGGGCACCCCGAAGCGTCGGCCCCAGTTGCCGACTTTGGTGGCGATAACGACCTTGTCGCGTTTGTCGGCAAGGGCTTTTCCGAGGAGTTGCTCGCTTGCGCCCATTTCGACGCCATAGGCATCGGCGGTGTCGAAGAAGGTAATCCCCTCGTCGAGGGCGGCTTGCACAATGGCAAGAGCTTCGTTTTCCGCGATGGGGCCGAACTGCCCGCCGAGAGCCCAGCAGCCGAGGCCAACGCGGGATACGTTCCAATCCGTATTCGGGTAAATGACGGTTTCCATGCGGAGGTGGTAACCAAGTCCGCCCGCTCAGCGCAAGAATGGCTCTCTTCGACCGTACTTTTCCACGATCCCTCATTCCTTGCCTTGGGCGGGACTGCGAAACACATTAGTTAAATGGAACGTAGTAAACCCACGCCGGACCGGCCAGAGAGGCTCCAAGGCCGCTTCCCCGGGCATGGCTGGATCGGTCTGCTTCTGGTTGTCATCGCATGGGCTTTAAACTGGGGCTTGGGAGGACTGCGGACGCACGTCCTCTTCTTCCCTCTCTGGCTGGGGTACTGTCTGGTCGTGGACGCCTTCGTGGTGCGTCGCGACGGCGATTCGCTGTTGACGAGGAATCCGCTCCACTACGGCGGGCTATTTTTGCTTTCCATCCCGTTCTGGTGGATTTTCGAGGGACTGAACGAAATCACTGCGAACTGGGTTTATCTTGGAAGGGAGTCCTTTTCCGGCTGGCGGCATTTTCTTTTTTCCTCGCTGAGTTTTTCAACCGTGATCCCGGCGGTCTTCAGCACGGCGGAATTGATCGGCGGTATGCGGTGGCTGCAAAGGCTTCCGCCGCTCCGCTTTTCGGAGCCGGGGCGGCGGTTACTCTGGTTCCTCCATTTTTCGGGTTGGAGCATGCTGGGGCTGATGCTGTGGAAGCCCGGCCTGTTCTTCCCCTTCATGTGGCTATCCTGGTTTTTCATTCTGGATCCCCTGAACAGTCTCCGCGGGCGGCGCTCGCTCATTTTTGAAGCGGCGGGCGGCGGGCTGCGTCCCCTGCTGGCGTTTGGTCTCGGCGCTCTGGTCTGCGGCTTTTTCTGGGAATTCTGGAATGTGTATTCGTATCCCAAATGGATTTACGAGATTCCGTATCTTGAGGTTCTGCACATTTTCGAAATGCCGCTAGCCGGATATGGTGGGTATCCGCCCTTTGGCTGGGAATTGTTCGCCTTCTATCAATTTTTTGTTCCGCGTGGCTGGCAGCAGCGATTACGTACCAGTTCGGGAAAATTGCTTTTCGCGGAGGGGGAAAAAGGCTAATTTTCCGACTATGAGCCACGATGACGAAGCCACCCGTCTTCCTGATGAAGGGGATGAACTCGAATCGCAGCCCTTGCTGGGAGCGGGGCATGATGTTGCCGAGTACACCGTGGTACGCCTTCTTGGACGAGGAGGAATGGGGGAAGTTTACGAGGTCGAGCACAAGGAACTTCACACCCGCTTTGCGCTGAAGCTGATTCATCCGACCATTATCAATCGCGGCGACAGCGGGCACCGTTTCCGGCGCGAAGCCCAGGTGATGGCGAGGCTGAAGCATCCCAACATCGTGCACGTGGATGACTTTCGCCAAGCGGAAGGCCGGGCGTGGCTGCGCATGGAACTAGTCGAAGGCCTGCCCCTTGGAGGAAAGAAGGCGGGAACGACCGTCGGCTCCCTTTCCGATTGGATGAAGATTAACAAGGGGGATTTTGCCGAGAAAACGACCATTGAAATTCTGCGCCAGGTTTTGGACGGCCTCGGCTATGCTCACGAGATGGGCGTTGTGCACCGGGACTTGAAACCGGCCAACCTGCTTCTCTCCAAGCAGGGCGAGGGCGCGGGCCCTTTTCTGTTGAAAATCGCGGACTTTGGTCTGGTTCGGCTGGCCGGGGCGGACTGGCTGCAAAGCAAGGTCGAGCGGACCGTGGCAAAATCCATGACCGAAAGCGGCGAGGAAACCGTGATCGAAGAGGAGACCGGAGAGGAAGGAACCAGTACGCGCGCCTTGCTGGGTACCTTTGCCTACATGTCTCCGGAACAGAAACGGGGGGAGGAGGCGGACGCCCGGAGCGACCTTTTCGCGGTCGGCCTGATCGCCTACCAGTTGCTGACGGGGGAGGAAAGTCTCGGGATGCGACGACCTTCCGAGCTGGTTAAGGGACTGAACCCGGCGTGGGATGAGTGGATTCTCAAGGCGACGGAATCGCAGACCGGCCAACGATTCGCCAATGCGAAGGAAATGCTCGCCGCCATTCCCGGTATCGGGAAGGTATCCGCAGGAAAGGCAGGAGCCCATGCAGAGCGAAGAGTACCGCGGGTTTTGCTTCCCTTGTTTGTTGTGGGCGGCCTGACCTTCGCGGCGGGTTGGGGCTACTACTTTTGGCAGCAGGGTGGTTTGTCGCCCGCGCCCGAACCGGTGCCCTCGGGGGAAGCGCAGAAGTCCGCGTCCCCTGAAACCGAGCCGCAGACCACGGAGCCTCTTCCCGGGAAGAATGCCCCCGTTGCCGGAAAAGCGGAGGTACCGCGGGAGGAGGTCGAACAACTGCCGGAACAAACCGAGGTTGTGCCGGAGCAAAACGAAGCTGTGCCCGAACAAATCGAGTCCGTACCAGAGAAAACGCCCGTCGCCGAGCCGGGGGGAGATGCTCAACCCCTCGAATTGCTGGGGCATCAAGCGGAGGTGAAGCCCGCTGCTGAAGAAAAGCAGGTGGAAGAGGCCCCGCCGGCGCCTGAGCAGCGCCCGGATAGAATTGTCGAACTCCCCGGCCAAGGTACCGACCTGACCGTTACATGGATCACGGCCGGATCTTTCCGCATGGGATCGTCGTCAGAGGAAGCTGGACGGAAGGCCGATGAAAGCCCTATGACGCCCGTTACTCTCGGCAAGGGGTTCTGGCTGGGCGTCTTTGAAGTCACCCGCGCCCAGTGGTCGGCCGTTATGGGAGGCGAGGAGTCCCGCTTCGGGGAGGGCGGTGACGACCTGCCCGCGTCCGGCATCGGCTGGAACGAAGCACGGTCCTTTTGCGCGGAACTCACCCGGCGCGAAAAGGCGGCGGGACGCCTTCCGGAGGGATATGTCTTCCGGTTGCCCACCGAGGCGGAATGGGAATACGCATGTCGGGCCGGAACTCGCACCGCGTTTTCCGCCGGCGAGCAAGAAGC
This sequence comes from uncultured Puniceicoccaceae bacterium, assembly GCA_964345345.1. Classification (GTDB taxonomy): domain Bacteria; phylum Verrucomicrobiota; class Verrucomicrobiia; order Opitutales; family Oceanipulchritudinaceae; genus Oceanipulchritudo. Next base: position 3,990 of record CAYFRH010000183.1, read on the forward strand.
GGATTTGTACGGGGTTGGCTGGTACAACGAAAACGCCAGCGGCCAGCCGCATGCGGTCGGAGGCAAAGCCCCGAACGCATGGGGCCTGCACGATATGCACGGGAATGTCCGCGAATGGTGTTTTGACTGGTACGGGCCTTATCCGGGCACGGAAGTTACGGATCCGACCGGTCCTTCCGACGGAACGGACCGCGTCAACCGGGGCGGAAGTTTCCAGGACTTCGCCCGGGAATGCCGCTCCGCCAACCGCAGCCGGGGAATGCCCGCCTTTAAGACACCCAGCAACGGATTCCGCGTCGCCCTCGCCACCGATATCCGTCCTTCCGAAGCGAAAGGCCTGCCGTGGAAGAAATGATCGACGCCCCTCTGCGCCGCCCCGAGGTGGCGGCGCGCAGTGAAACCGGTCCGGTTCGCAAGGAGAATGAAGACAGTTATCTCGTCTCCGATCTGGAGGAAGGCGAATGGATCTTCGCAGTGGCCGACGGCGTCGGTGGTCACGCCCGGGGCAAGGAGGCCAGCTCGACCACGCTGCGGCTCCTCGAAGAGCGGCTGCGGGCAAGTTCCCCGGATTTGTCGATGGAGGAGGCCCAGGGCCTTCTGCGCAACACCCTCATCGACATCAACGATTGTATCCGCGGAAAGAACACCGGCAAGAGCGGACGCGAGAGGATGGCAACCACTCTCACCGCCGCATGGTGGCGAAAAAACGGCCTTCTGGTCGCACAAGTCGGCGACAGCCGTTTGTATCGCTTTACCAACGACAAATTGCAGCGCCTGACCGACGACCAGACCGAGGCCGGGGAGCGCTTCGCCATGGGAGAGATCAGTGAGGAGGAGGAGCGGCGCTATCCGGGCCGGAACGTCATCCGCCAGGCTATCGGTATTCCCGGGGAAAAATTCCAACCGATTCTTCGCCTTGAGGAAGCGATGCCGGGCGCAAGTTATCTGCTTTGCTCCGACGGTCTCACCGGGGGTCTCTGGGATTGGGCAATCGAGGATGCCCTGCGCAATAAACATGGACAAGACCTTGCCGCCGTTGCGGAAGAACTGCTTCTGGAATCCCTCCGCAAGTCCGGCAAAGACAATACCACCCT
>CAYFRH010000184.1:0-5061 GCA_964345345.1 uncultured Puniceicoccaceae bacterium
CCGACTCTACCTATTCTGACGCCAAACTCCCCAGGCAACTCCCCGCCAATCAAGCTTGCCCTGACGATTCGAATCTCCCTTTTTCGCTTCTTTCGCCTTTCTACCGATATGGAAGCATGGATCCAGTCCCTGATCGAGCCGCTGCCTACTTGGGGCCTGTTCGTTGTCATCGCCGTCTTTCTTTTCACGCTTGCCAAGGGGGCGGACATCCTAGTCACGGAAGCGGTGACCTTGTCGGTACGCTGGGGCGTGCCTACTTTGTTGATTGGAGCGACAATCGTCAGCCTTGGAACGACACTGCCGGAAACGGCCGTCTCCGTGATGGCGGCGGTCGGGGGTCGGCCGGGCCTCGCTCTCGGCAACGCCGTTGGCTCCATCATCTGCGACACCGGTCTCATTCTTGGCATCGCCGCGCTGATGCGGCCCATCCCCTTGGATAAACGGATCGTTAACCGGCAGGGCTGGCTGCAACTGGGAGCCGGATTCCTGCTCGTCGGGATGAGCGTACCGTGGTCGTCTCCCATGGCCGCGTTCTCGGAAGGCGGTCGGCTCCCGCAGTGGACAGGCTGGTTTTTTCTGGTCCTCCTTGTCCTCTACATTTGGAAATCGATCCAATGGGCCCGGAAAGGGGAGGGGCCCGCTCCGGAGGAGACCCACCCCGACGAGGCCGGGAATGCCATGGTCCTCGTCAAACTGCTCATCGGCATCGCGCTGGTCATCCTTTCCTCGAAAGTGCTTATTCCGACGGTAGAGGAAACCGCCTTCCGTTTGCATGTGCCGGAGGCCATTATCGCCGCGACTCTTGTCGCGTTCGGTACCTCCCTTCCGGAACTGGTCACCGTGATTACTTCCGTCCGAAAAGGTTACGGTGCCCTCGCGCTCGGGAATGTCATAGGCGCGGATATCCTAAACGTGCTCTTTGTTGCGGGCGCTTCCGCCGCCGTGACCGGGGGCGGACTCGTTGCCGAGCCGCGCTTTTTTCAGCTTCTCTTTCCGGCAATGCTTTTCCTCCTTGTCGTCTTCCGACTCTCGGTGGTGGTCTCCAAGACGCACCTGCGCTGGTGGAGCGGAATTGTCCTCGTCGGGGCATATATCCTTGTCACGGTCCTTTCCTACTCCCAGTAAACGCAGTTTCAGCCTTTCAACGCGGCAATCGCCTACAAATCCATGGATACACGCACAGTTGTTTTAATCATCCGCGACGGGTGGGGGGAGAACCATAACCCGGAGCATGATCGCTTTAACGCCGTCAAACTGGCGAAAACGCCCGTGGCGGACAGGCTCACGGCCGAATGGCCGCGCACGGAACTGCAGGCCTGCGGACTCGATGTCGGCCTGCCCGAGAGCGTCATGGGCAACTCCGAGGTCGGGCACCAGAACATCGGCGCTGGACGCATCGTCGACCAGGAGATCGTCCGCATCACCAAGGCCTTCAAAGATGGAATGGTAAGGGACAACGAAGTGCTCAAGGGGGCTTTCGAACGGGAGCGCGCCGGAGGAACCCTGCACCTCATGGGTCTCGTTTCCGACGCGGGCGTCCATGCCATGCTTTCCCATCTTTATGGACTGCTCGACCTCGCAAGAGAGGCCGGGCTGGAGCGGGTCCGCATCCACGCCTTTACCGACGGACGCGACACGCCGCCGTTTTCCGGACTGGAGTACATCCGGCAGGTCGAAGAACATTGCAAAAAGATCGGTCTCGGCCAAATCGCCTCCGTCAGCGGCCGTTTCTGGGCCATGGACCGCGACCTGCGCTGGGACCGTGTGCAGAAGGCCTACGATTGTTTGACCGGGCGCGCCGTCGAACGCACCTCCGCCTCCGCCGGGGAAGCGGTGCAAGCCTACTACGACCAGCCTCTCGACGATTCCCGCAAGGGAGACGAGTTTATCGTTCCCACTATCATCACGGGGGACGACGGCGAGCCCGTCGGCACGGTCAAGGATGGCGATGCCGTTCTTTTCTTCAATTTTCGGGGCGACCGCCCACGCGAACTGACCCGAGCTTTTATCGAGGACGATTTTGACGGCTTTGACCGCGGCCCGAAGCGCGACCTCTACTACGCCACCATGACGGATTACCAGAAGGGGCTTTGCGACAAGGTCGTCTTCGGCAAGCCGCCCAAGATGAAGGACATCCTCGGGACCTACCTCGCCGACAAGGGCCTGAAGCAGTTCCGCACCGCCGAAACGGAAAAGTTCCCCCACGTCACCTTTTTCTTCAACGATTACCGCGAGGAACCCTTGGAAGGGGAAGACCGGGAACTGATCCCCAGCCCCAAGGAGGTCTCCACCTACGACCAAAAGCCGGAAATGTCCGCTTACGGAGTTCGCGACGCCGCCGTGAAGGCTATTCGCAGCGGTCAGTACGCGCTTATCGTCGTCAATTTCGCCAATGCCGACATGGTCGGCCACACGGGCGTGCAGAAGGCCGCCATTACCGCCTGCGAGGCCGTGGACGGCTGCGTCGGCGATCTCCTCGAAGCCGTCGACGCGGTCGCCGGAGCCGCCCTCATCACCGCCGACCATGGCAACAGCGACCAGATGGTGGTGCCGGAGAGCGGGGGCGCCCACACCGCCCACACCCTGAACCCGGTTGAAATGGTCGTTTATGGAAAGGGCTGTGAAAAGCTTTCCTTTGCCGGGAATGGTCGTCTCGCCGACATCGCCCCCACCGCGCTGCGGCTCATGGGCCTTTCCCAACCCGAGGCCATGACCGGAGATTGCCTCCTGTCGGAGTGATCGTCCATGATTTACGCACCTGAAATGAAACCGAAAAAAGTCGCCTTCCTCACCGCCGGCGGGCTTGCGCCCTGCCTCAACAGCGCCGTCGCCGGCCTCATTGAACGCTATACCGAGATCGATCCGGAGATCGAAATCATCTGCTATCGCAGTGGTTACAAAGGCCTCCTCCTCGGGGACTTCTTCAGCGTCACCGACGAGGTCCGCGCCAGCGCCGGCACTCTGCACCGTTACGGCGGCAGCGCCATCGGCAACAGCCGTGTCAAGCTCACCAACATCAAGGACTGCCTTAAGCGCGGTCTCGTCAAGGAAGGACAAGACCCGCTGAAGGTCGCCGCCGAGCAGCTCGTCCGGGACGAGGTCGATGTCCTCCACACCATCGGCGGCGACGATACCAACACCGCCGCCGCCGACCTCGCCGCCTTCCTCAAAAAAAACGACTACGACCTCACCGTTATCGGGCTCCCCAAAACCATCGACAATGATGTCGTTCCCATCCGCCAATCCCTCGGCGCATGGACCGCCGCCGAGGAAGGCGCCCTCTTTTTCGAGAATGTCGTCAACGAGCATAACGCCAATCCGCGCATGCTCATTGTCCATGAGGTCATGGGCCGCAACTGCGGCTGGCTCACCGCCGCCACCGCCTATCAGTACATGCTTGCCATCGACCACGACGACTACCTCCCCGAGCTCGGTCTCTCCCCCGAAAAGCTCGCCGTCCACGGCGTCTACATCCCGGAAATGCACATCGACCTCGAGGCCGAGGCCGACCGCCTTCGCGCCATCCTCGACGAAACCGACAACGTCAACCTCTTCGTCTCCGAAGGCGCCGGCGTCGAGGACATCGTCAGAATGATGGAGGCCGACGGCGAAGAGGTTCCCCGCGACGCCTTCGGCCACGTCAAACTCGATGCCGTCAATCCCGGCAAGTACTTCGCCGAGCAGTTCGCCCAGAAAATCGGCGCCGAGAAGGTCCTCGTGCAGAAAAGCGGCTACTATTCCCGCGCCGCCGCCGCCAATGAGGAGGATCTGCGCCTTATCAAAAGCTGCGTCGATCTCGCCGTCGAATGCGCTCTTCGCCGCGAGGGCGGCGTCATCGGCCATGATGAGGATCAGGACGGCCGCCTCCGCGCCATCGAGTTCGACCGCATCAAAGGCGGCAAGCCCTTCGATCCCTCCACCGAGTGGTTTGACGACCTCCTCGCCACCATTGGCCAGCCCCACGAAAAAACGGACACTGCCTCATAATTTCGTCCGCTCGCCGCTTTTTCGTGCATTTTTTGCTTGTCCAACGCATCCCGTTATAACAAAATTTTATAATCCTATGAAAACATACTTCCCGAAATCCCTCGCAGCTATTGCAATTTCCACTCTCGTCGGTGCCGCTTCCGTAAGTGGCATGACGACCGACCCTGTTGGGGCGGTAAACAAAAGCCTCTCTGCTGGCCTTCATGTAGTAACGCCCGAATTCGTAAGAGCTATTGATTGGCAAGGAGCAGCTGACTCCGTTTCTGGTTCAACGATTACGGTTTCGGACACTGACCTATCTTCTTACACTCCTGGAGATTATTTTGTTGAAATCAAAAGTGGACCCATGGTTGGGCTTATGGCCACCATAACCAGCTCAACAGTTGATTCGGTCACTGTCGATGAATCCCTCGCTTCTCTTAATGGTGACGAAATATTCTGTATTCGCGCTCATCAAAAACTTGAGGAAATCCTTTCTGGTTTGGATGCCGGAGATCCTCTTGACACAATCGTTGTTTATTTCGATGACGCGGGCAACGAGGTCCAGTTAGGAAACACCGGAACGGGCAATTGGCAGAATATCCTCACAGGTCTAAATGAAAATCCAGTTATCCTCCCGGGCAGTGGATTCGTGTTGTTTCTGCAAAATTCAACTGAACTATTGACTTTGGGCTCCGTAAAGACAGGTCCTACTTTAATACCGGTTGATGGCGATTTTGCACCAAACATAATCGGATTACTTAATCCAGTAGATGATATTACCGTTGCTGCATCTAATATTTCTGCATCAATGATTCCAGAATCTGATGTGTTGGTTTTAGTTAATCCCGACGGCTCGGAAACGCAAATGATTTATTCCGGAACTGAGTTTCAAAATGTCTTAGATGGTACCAATGCAGACTCTGAATCAATTCAGTCCGGAAATGGCGTATTCGGCTTTTTCAATACCGGTGCTTACATTGACATTCCTGTTGTCTATGCTGACTAACTTTTCTTCCCCTTACAAGAAGGAGAACCCTTAACTAAACAAAAAATACAGCGAATTATGAAAATCCGTACAACCCTAATCCTACT
>CAYFRH010000185.1:0-4981 GCA_964345345.1 uncultured Puniceicoccaceae bacterium
GGGTAGGAAGTAGACACGGGCTCCCGCCCGTGTCCCGTCGCCTTCCGCCGATATTTTGCCGCCTCACGGTTCGTGTTTCTGTGAGGCGCTGGGAAACGGGCGGGAGCCCGTTTCTACAGCTTGTAGGTTTGGGGCGGGAGCCCGTTTCTACAGGCTGTCCTGGAGCTACGAACTGGAATTGGCCGTGTTCAATCTGCCGGCTGATAGCGACGAAGGAAATCAGTGTACTCGCGCAGGGAGAATTCTTTTTCAATCGGCCAATCCGGCTGATCGCGGTAGGCTTCAAGGAGTTGGTCGGTGGCCTCTTCGAGACGGGTACGGGCGGCGCGGGAGGTTTCCCCGTCCTCGGCGGAACTCAGCGCGTTGACGGCCTCATTGAAGGAACGCCAGGCCGCGCGCTGATCTTCGGTTAATTCCGGAGCTTCTCCTTCAGTGGGTTCCCGGGGTAACTGTCCAAAAAGATCACGCTGCTGAAGATCCTCGGCGAGCCGATCAAGAGACTGCAGATTCCGGCGCAGGTCCGCCAGTTGTTCCTCTTGCTTGGTGAGCGCCTCGCGAAGGGCGGCATGGCGTTCGCGAGTACGCTCAATGCGGGTCATCTGCACCATCAACTGCTCGGGAACTTCCCATTCTTCCAGAATAGCCCCAGCGGACTGCGGGATGGGAATGCGCAGGGTATCGTTGGCGACCACTTGGAAAGAGGGCCGTTTGCCCGGAGGCTGGACGGTGCGGAAGGTGAGGTCGTTGAACATGGCAAGGAGGCGGCCGAGGTCGGTTTCGGTGAGGCCGTATTGCTGCTCCAGTTTGCGTGCGATTCCGGAAAGGGTTTCCTGATTCCCGACCTCATAGCTTTCGAAGCGGTAGTTTTGTTCATTGAAGGCGTCTTCCGAGAATTGGCGAATGTCGGCGACATCCTCGAAAAGCCCCTGCCAGTCCTCCCTCGCTTCCTGCATTTCCTCGTCGGCGGCAGCGAGTTCGTCACGGCTCTGCTGCAGGCTGTCGAGCGTATCGGCAAGGGCCTCTACCGCGCGTCCGGTATCGGCCGCGAAGTCGTCCAAGGAGGAGAGAACGGTTTCCCGGACTGCGGCAACCGCTTCCGCACGCTGTTCACGGTCGGTTTCCAGCTCATTGATGCGCTCAAGGAGCCGGCTTTCCATATTGGCGGCAAGGACCGCCTGAGTCTCCTGAAGTTTGCGTTCAAGCTCCGATTGCAGCTGGTCCGCTTCCTCGGGCTCGACCTCTGGCTGCGAAGGCTCCTTTCCCGGCGTGTCCGTTGTCGGTTCCGCTTCCTCCACGGGTGGCTTTTGCCGGGCAAAGAGAAGCGGGTCGGTGAGCTCGCGATAACCGAAATATCCGACAAGGAAGAGTGCGACCAGGAGACCGAGAACGGGAAGGATTCGATGCATCATCCCCGCAGATTGAAGATAAATTCGCCGGATGTCGAATCCTGTGAATTTGCAGGCATGGACCGGTCATGGGCGCAAACGGCCAGGCACCACGGAGCCGATCATTCAACCGCAAACCGCTGTTCAACGGCGATTTGATCCTTGGTGGGATTTCCTTCGATACGCATGCCCGGTTCGATACGGAATTCATATTGTCCGCGGGTCAGCGGCGAGTCAGGGTCAAGCTGGCAGCGCAACTGTGTGCTGTCTTCGGCATCCACGGCGATTGAGCGGATGAGCAGGGGCTCGCTGTCCGGTCGCAAAGGTTGGACGGTGAAGTAAGACTGATTGCTGGCGCGGTTCCGATGGTTGAGCAGCGGCTCGTTGAGCGTGATCACCAGTTCCGTGGAGGAAACCGGCTCAATCTTCTGGATCCGCAGATCCCGGGCGAGGATTACGAAAGCGCTGCGGAACATCGGGGTTACGTAGTCCCCGGTTGCGTTTCCGATGCGATCGGCGACCCCGTTGACACGGAGTCGGTATTCGCGGTGCTTTTCCGCCTCGTTGTTGAGGACAAGCGAGAAAATGGTGTTTTCCGGATTTTGCTTGTATATGTTGACGATGCTGAGATTGGGCGCGTTGACGAAGGCGTAGTTGGCTGGATCGGTGGCCGTTTCCGGGCGTACCGGTTCCGCCCACTCGATGGAAATTTCTCCCCTTGCTTCGCGCAGCCGGATCCGTTTCACCACCGGCGGATCCTGGTCTTCCCGTCCCGTGAAAAAGAAGGGTTCCGATTCCATGAGGTCGGCGACATTTTCCTGCCCGGAGGTGTCCTGCAGTGCGCGGGCCTCGAGAATGTACTCAATTCCGTTCCGCAGGCCGGAGGTTCGCAGAACGACGCGCCGTCTTTCTTCGGCGGGCGTGACTCCGATGATTTCTGGCGTTTCGCCCTCGCTGCTGAGAAGGTTGTAATTCTCCACCTTGAGGGCGGTTTCCGGCGTGACAGCCTCATTGAAGGTGACCTCCAGGTCGAACTGGTCGATGGGGCGCACCGATTCAAGTACCGGAGCGACGCGGTCGAGGTAGGCGAAGTTTTCGAAGACGTAGGGTTCGGCGGCAATATTGCCGGTATAGCTGGTGTCGCTGATACCCGATACGGTGAGCGAGTAAATTCCCCCGTCTTTAAAGCCGCGGTCGGAGGAGGAGCGGTCGGTGCGGTCGGCGGTCAGTTCGACGGTTTTGGCGTCGTCCTGCAAGCGGACACTGGAAACCCGGAAATCGTCGTTGGGAAAAAAGTAATTGTCGCGGCTCTGGGCAGAGCGTTTCTCGACCGGTTCATTGAAGAGAAGGACCAGCTTGCGGCTGTCGGTCGGATGCGCGGAGAGCATCGGCTTTTCCGGCGGGAGAGTATCCAGCGGCTGGAAAAGGGTTTCCGCACCGGGCTCGATGGCATTCGATTTGATGGAGCGGTCTTCAATGTTGTAGGCAATTAGCCGGTACTCGTGACCATCCTGCAGGTCGCCCACTTCCAGATTTACAGAGCTCCCGGAAGGATCATTCTCATCGAGGGTGGCGTTCTGAATCTCGATCTGGGAGCCGTCCGCGGTGTCCACGATCATGAAGGAAGGCTTGGCCGCCTGAGCATCGGGCGGAAGCTCCATCCGGATGGAATCCGGTTCGATCGGTTCGGAAAAGGCGACCGTGACGGAGGTGAAATCGTTTTCGCTCACGACCGAATCCAGCTTTGGACCGGTTCCGTCGACCCAGAAAAGCCATGAAATCAAAGCGGTCAGGAGCAGCACGGCGGCGGCGGCGATTCCGCCCAGAAGATACGTCTTCACCGGCTTGACCCGAACTCGCAGCTTGTCGAGAACCGTGTCCTCGGTGGTGGCTGCCCCGTATTGATTTTCCGAAGACGGCGGGAGGCCGAGATCCTCACGCTCATCAAGGCAGAGGTACGCTTCCCGGGGCACCTCAGCGTCGGTCCGGATCAGGAACTGTTTTCCGGACGTGGCATAAGCCTCTGGATGACGTTCCGGACAGGGCAGGCGAAAATTCAGGCGAAGCTCCTTTTCGTAAGCGGAAATTGAACCCGGGGCCTCTTCCCCACTTTCGACGGAACAGGGTTCATAAAAAGCGTCCACGGCTTCCTGTAGTTGCTTCAGGGCACCGGGCCAGATGCGCTTAAACGGCTTGACCTTTCCGGCGGGGATTTTTCCGGAAGCGGTCTGGAATGCCTCAAGCTCCCCTTTTCGGTTAAGGACGGCGCTCGCGAAAAAGGAGGCAAGCGGGTGCTGACGCTTGTGGAGCAAAGCAACGGTCTCCTTCTGCTTATCCTCCCATGACATCCGCATCTCCTTGAGCCGGTCGAGGAGCGTGGAACCTTCCGGATAGCGATTGGAAACGGGACATAAGGGCAGGCTGGACCCTTCCTTCCATTCGGTGCCCCAGAGAATGAGGAGTCCGCGGTTTTCCGGCGGACCGTACAGGAGGTACGCGTTCGGCTCGATTTGGGGATCGGGAAGTTTGAAGGAGAGGCGCAGGTCCCGTTCTGCGCGGGTGACGCGCTCGTCGAAGCCGTCCAGACCGTAAAAGGTACGCGCCGCCTGCTCGAACGCCGTGATGACGCTGTCCGGCAGGTAATCCATCTGTTTGATCGATTCGGGATCGATGTCGGCGAGATTGTAGACGACCTTTTCTTCTTCCGCGTGATATTTGGCGGCGGGAAGGAACGCGGTCAGTGGTTCCTTGTGAAAATGGACGATGCGGTAGTGGGAGCGGTCGAAGTAACTTCCGAGTCGATCCCGTGTCCGGAAAAGAAAATAGGGACGCCGGATGTGGCGGATTATGGATTGCTCGGCAAAGGTCTGGAATTCGGTATCCTTCATGGTAAGTGCTTAAGCGGTGATGACGAGGGCTCGCTGGAGAACGCGCGGGGAATCCTCCTTGTTATCGACGACGGCCCAGGAAAGGGAGACAGCGACCGTGCCGCCATTGCCGGAATGCGCTTCGTCCCGGATCATGGTATCCGGGTCAAAGGGAGTTCCAGGGTAGGAGGGCCGCAGGGAGAGGGCGGGATAGACCGGAGTGACCGCCTTTTCGTAGACCTCCCGCCAGCGGGGAAGCGGATCAGGGAGTTCTCCCGATTTTTCATGGCGATGGGCCCAGCGCATTAACCGAAGGCTGAACTGCTGCAGCCGGCGGGCAAACTCCGTTCGCGAAGAGAGAGGCTGTTCAAGGGCGAGCTGAACGTCGAGAAGAGCGATGAAAAGCGCAATCGCGGTCGGCTCGCGGTCGCGCAGTTCCTTCTCCAGCAACTCCCGTGAAGCCGACAAGGACCCTTCCGGGCGAAAGATTTCCGGCCAGAGAACATTCAGGCTGGAATCCCCGGCAACCGCGGACCCGGGGGCATCGCCTTCCGATTCCGCCTGCAGACTATCCGCCTGCTCTTGTTCCCTCTGTTCCTCTTTCCGGGCGAGAAACTGTTCCCACTTTGCGGCAGCGGTTTCCGCGCCGGTCCGAGCCGCCGTATCCATAGCCTCAGCGAGCGCCGTCCGGGTACGATCTTCGAATTGCCGCAGCGATTTCGCGATTTC
>CAYFRH010000186.1:0-4979 GCA_964345345.1 uncultured Puniceicoccaceae bacterium
GGGCCCCCGCGCAAGGCGGGGCCCTACAGATAGTCCGCCGTGCCCCGAAGGCGCCGGGTTTCTTTTGTAGGGCCGGGGCTTGTCCCCGCGCCCACCGTGCCTCTCAGCGGCACCGGGGCCCCCGCGCAAGGCGGGGCCCTACAGATAGCCCACCGTGCCTCTCAGCGGCGCCGGGGCCCCCGCGCAAGGCGGGGCCTTCCAGATAGCCCGCCGTGCCCCGAAGGCGACGGGCCCCCGCGCAAGGTGGTGCTCAATCCCGGAAGACGTAGACCCAGCCGCCGCCGTTTTCGGTAACGTATTCCTCACGCAAATACAGCCAGCTTTCCAACCGATAGCTCCAGACAAGTGGTTCTTCGGCAATATTGAGCCAACCCATCCAGTCCCCGGTATCGACGAGATTTGGTTCCGGAACGGGCCAAACGCCCCAGCGCTCCTCGTTCAAAGTGGTTTCCAAACCCGAAAAGGTGATCGATCCGGCTTTCTCTTGCGGGCCAGTGATTTTTAGCCCTGCCTGCACCACATTGACGTCTTCCTCCCCGAGGGTGGTTTCAAGGGAAAAGGAGGATTCGGCGGCGGAAACCGGTATCCCCACCGTTTCGGCCATGGGCTGAAAACTGAAATCAAGAACGCGAATGAAGGCGGTCGCTTCCATGTCAGGATCGGAGAGGGCCGCCGCCGCGGTCCCGCGGAAACGGATCACGTCGCCCGGCAGCAAATCCATCTGAAGCGGGTTCCATTCCTGGTACAGGAGATGTTCCGCACGAGGCGCATCCTCCTCCGTGTAGCTCGTAAATACGGCGGTTCCGTCGAGGGCGGGTTCCACGTAGTCGAAGACCGAATACGATCCACCCCATGAGCCGACCTGACCGATCCAGTTTCCGTCGGCATCAAGCAGGTTTGTGTGCACGATCCAAGGTTCCTCGCCGATGGCAAAATCGCTGTTTACCATGAGAATCGTTTCATCCGAACCGGGGAATGAACCCGCGAGAAGCGGGGAGGTCCCGGCTTCCACCTCCTCGAAATCCGTGTATCCGTCCCCGTCCGTATCCGGGTTGATCAGATTTGTCCCGAGTTCGTGTTCCTCGGCGTCGCTGAGACCGTCCCCGTCATCGTCCTCATCGGTCGCATTCGGCTCTCCGTCTTCATCGGTATCGAGCCGGGGGGTATCGCCAAGGTCGTAGACGCGCACGAAGTCGATTTCCATGCGCGCAGGCCAGATGTCCGGATCGATGCCTTCCTGACCTCCCCAGAAGCCACCCACGGCAAGGTTCAGAATCAGGTGAAAGGGCTGGTCAAAAGGCCACGCCTCCCAACCCGTACCAGGATTCACGGCTGAAAAGTATACCGCCCCGTCGACGAGAAAACGGATAGTGTTGGGTTCCCATTCGATCGCATAGGTATGAAAGGTTGCATCCGCGTCGGGGATGGTTGTCGATCCCGTCGGTTGGGTGCCCGTAAGCCAGTTGTTTTCCAAAGAATGCAGGCTTCCGTGCACCTTGCCCATATCGAACCCGACATGTTCCATGATGTCGATTTCCCCGCTGCGGGGCCAGGTTCCGTACTCCTTTCCCGTCGACAGCATCCAGATCGCCGGCCAGGTCCCGCGCCCCGCCGGCAGCTTCGCCCGGACTTCGATACGCCCATACGTCCAATCGCCGTTGCCTTTTGAGACGAGTCGCGCCGAGGTATAGTCGTTTTTGGGATTGCGGGCCGACGGCCACGGCTCCTGCCGCGCTTCGATGACCAGCACCCCGTCCTCCACACGCGCGTTTTCCGTCCGCGCTTCGGTGTAGAATTGCGCTTCATCATTGCCCCATCCGCCTCCGCCGACATCATAGCGCCACTTGGCCGGATCCGGCAATCCCTCCGCCTCAAACTCATCCGACCAGATCAGTTCCGCCTGTCCAAAAGACCCCAGCGGAAGCCATGTTGTCAGCACAACCGGCCCAAGGCTGGTAAGGCGCTTCCAGGAGAAAGATGGAAAGGGAAGAGAAGGGGTAAAAAGCTGCATAAACATGCATAAAATTACTTAAGCAAGGGTGTTGGCGGATCAAGCAAAATCGGCGCCGCGGCCTTTGCGAAACCGATCGTTTCGGCTAAGCTGCAACATGGAAGACAAACTACAGAACGGACTTTTGGGAGCTCTGGTGGCGGACGCGGTTGCGATGCCGGTACACTGGTATTATGACCGGGAAGCCCTCGACCGGGATTACGGGGAAATGAAGGATTATCTTTCGCCAAAGAATCCTCATCCGGACAGTATTCTGTGGCGGTCGCGGTATACGCCGCGTTCGCCGGAGGCGGAAATTCTGCATGAGCAGGCGCAGTATTGGGGGCAGCGCGGAATTCATTACCATCAGTTTTTGGAGGCTGGGGAGAATACGCTGAACTTTCTCCTGGCGCTGCAATTGTACCGCTCGGTGGTGCGCGCCGGGGAATACAACGCCGCCGCCTGGATGCGGACCTACATCGAACTGATGCAAACGCCGGGCTGGCACAAGGACACCTATGTCGAGGAAGTGCATCGGAAATTTTTTGATCAATTGGCGCAGGGAAAGAAACCGGAGGATTGTTGGGTTGAGGACCTGCACATCGGCGGTCTCGTCCCCGTTCCCTTTCTTTTGGCGGCTATAGACTCCCTCGAAGAGGATCTTGATGCGGTGGATCCGAAGCTTGTCCGCCGGCATGTCGCCATGATGCACCGACATGCAGCGACGGAGGCGGCGGCGGAAGCCTTCGCGCGCATGCTGCTGGACGTGGCCAAAGGCCATCCGCTGCGGGAGGCCGTTCTCGCTCACTCCGTGCCATGGGCCGGGCGGCGCGGTTTCGAGGACTGGGAAAAGCGCGTCGACCGGGAAGTGGTCGGCAGGAAACTGACCCCGGCCTGTTACCTTCCGGAATCTTTCACCGCGGCCTTACATTTTGTATGGAAATATCACGACAATTTTGAGGCCGGTATTCTCGCCAACGCCCGTTGCGGCGGGGATAACTGTCACCGGGGCGCGGTTGTCGGCGCCCTCCTTGGTGCTGCCAACGCGGTTCCCGAGGAGTGGCTTGCGGGACTGGCCTCCATGGAGCGGTTGCGGTGCGACAATATGGATTCGCTCTTCTCCCTTTAATAGGCGGCCGCGACCAGGAAGCTGAGTTTTTTGTATTTGCGGTCTGGAGTTCCGTAGCGGACCATTCTAATCTACCGTCCTATTCGCCCCTCTTTTGGCAAAGTACGCAAGGTTCCATAACAGAGGAAGAGGATGATCAGCGCAAAGGGAAGTCCGGCGGACAGAGACACCGCCTGCATGGCGCTCAATCCTCCTCCGAGAAGGAGTGTCGCCGCCACGGCGCCTTCAAGAACAGCCCAGAAAACACGGGTCCCGACATGGCAATCGGTCTGTCCGCCGGAGGCGATTGAATCCACGACAAGAGAGCCGCTGTCGGAAGAAGTAACAAAATAGGCAATGACCAGGAATAAGCCGAGAAGCGACGTCGTCAGGGCAAGCGGATATTGGTCAAGCATCTGAAACAGTCCGGTGGCGATTGAGTTGCTGACAATTTCGGCAAAGCCGGCTTGTTGCATTTCCACTTTGTAGGCACTGGTGCCGAAGGTTGCCATCCAGACAATCGTCACCAGGGTTGGCGCCAGGACGACACAGGCAAGAAACTCGGCCACGGTACGTCCCCGGCTAATGCGGGCAATGAAAAGACCGACAAAAGGGCTCCACGAAAGCCACCAGCCCCAATAAAAAATGCTCCAGCCACGAAAAAATTCGCCGCTTTCGGTGGATACCCTGGCATGAGTCGACCAGCTGGCGAAATTTCGGAGATAGCTCCCCGTTGTTGAAAGCAGCGTCTCACCGACAAACACCGTCGGGCCGAGGACAAGGACAATACCGAGAAGAACCACGCTGAGGAAGATTGTTACAACGCTGAGGTTTTTAATGCCTTTGTGCAATCCAAGGACCACCGAGCCGGTGGCGATAGCGGTAATTATGACAATGACGGCCACTTGGGTTTCGGTGGAGGGGGAAATGTCGAAAAGATATTCCATTCCCGCGGCAACCTGTTGGGCTCCGAATCCCAGCGTGGTGGCAAGGCCAAAAATGGTAGCGAGAATGGCCGTCACATCAATGACGTGGCCCCAGAGACCGTGTATCCTTTCCCCGAGGACAGGATAAAGAGCGGTGCGGATGGTGAAGGGCAGTCCCTTATTAAACGCGAAGTAGGCCAGAGGAAGGCCGATCATGGCGTAAATTGCCCAGACATGGATGCCCCAAAGAAAATAAGTTCCCTCCATGGCATCCGAAAATGCCTGCGCACTTCCTGCTTCCGCTACAGGGGGATTGGCAAATTGCACCATGGGTTCGGCGACACTGAAAAAGAGTAAACCAATGCCCATTCCGGCGGAAAACAGCATGGCCAGCCAGGGAAGGAAGCCAAAATCGGCGACGGCATCCTTGCCGCCAAGGCGAATATTCCGGGCCGGGCTGAAAAAGAGAAGGATGGTCGTCAAGAGAGCGACATTGATACTGACAAGATAGAACCCCCCAAACGTCGACGATACCTTTCCCTGCATATTCTGGAAGAAAGCGGCAATCGGTTCTCCGCCGATCAAAACGACAAGAATGAAAGTTACGACAATAGCGGCGGCGGGAAGGAACACCGGCATATGGACGCTCTTGGTGATGCTAAAGCGCGAGGGTGTACCCGAAGCGGAAGATGCGGTTTTATTCATGGCAAAAACTGTTTAAAAACAACTCATCTGCGGCAATTTGCAAATGATAGAGAGGAAAAGAACCCGTTCTCCAACGGAATTATATACGTAAACATTGCCTGGGCTTCCGGCGGCCCTGACGGATCCCCCGCCGGCGCAGCTGTACGAGCACCCGGGGCAGGGCATCATCTATTATTTTGCATGAACTTTTCTGAGGAGGCGAAATTTCAATCCTGCCCGCTTCCAGCTTTGCGACAGAGGTACTCCGCTG
>CAYFRH010000187.1:0-4927 GCA_964345345.1 uncultured Puniceicoccaceae bacterium
GCTCTCGCAAATCCAATTGCAACGCTTTGTTTCCGACCTAATTTGTTTAAGTAGCATCACAAAAATTTCATTACTCCGAACCACACTGCTTCATGACCAAAATCAAGACCACTACCGTCGGCTCCTACTCTCCAATCGACTGGCTCGCGGCCCTGCCCAGCGAGCAGGCCATCCTCGATGCCACCGCTGTTGTCTTTCACACCCAGCAGCGTTGCGGAATCGATCTGCCCACCGACGGGGAGCTGTACCGTTTCGATGTCAATCATCCGGATACCAACGGGATGATCGAATACTTTATTTCCCGTATTGGAGGAATTGATACCCGGGTCGGTCTCAGCGACGGCCGCGCCTTCCGCGCCAAAGAGGAGATGAGCTTCCGCCGCAAGCCGGCCGGGGTCGTCCGCGAGGCGCTCGGCGAAGGTGACCTCGATCTTTGCGAGGCCTGCGCTCGTTCCGCGGCAATGGCCAATGGTCCCCTCAAGTTCACCCTGACCAGTCCCTACATGCTGGCCCGGACCCTCCTCGACAATCATTACAGCAGCCTCGAGGAACTCACCCTCGCCATCGCCGACATCCTTGCCGAGCAAGTCGCCGATCTTCCTTGCGACTGCGTTCAGGTCGACGAGGCGAACATCCCCGGCAGCCCGGAAAATGGCCCCATCGCGCAGGCCGCCATCAACCGGATCCTCGATCGGGTCGAAGTCCAGAAAGCGGTCCATTTCTGTTTCGGCAACTACGGCGGCCAAACCATCCAGTCCGGCAAGTGGAAGGCCCTGCTCGATTTTCTCAACGGCCTCCACGCCGATTTTCTCGTCCTTGAATTGGCCCATCGGCCCGACAGCGACCTCGACGCCCTCAAGGAAATCGATCCGCGCATTCAACTCGGCCTCGGTGTCATCGATATCAAAGTCAATCATGTCGAGACCCCGGAAGAGGTCGCCCGGCGCATTGAAAAGGCCGCAAGGATCGTCGGCCCGGAGCGTATCGGCTGGGTCCATCCCGATTGCGGCTTCTGGATGCTCAAACGCTCCATCGCCGACCGCAAAATCGAGGTCCTCGTCAAGGGACGCGATCTGTACGAAGGCAGGGGCTGAAGGGAGGCAGTAGCCACCCTGGCCGTCGTTGCTTCCGTCCTTCCTCCTTATCTTGGCGTGGTCGCGCCCAAGCACCTCCACAGCCAACGAACAGGGACTCGGAGCAAACACTCCCAATCCATATCGCTCTTTCCGATCCGCTACACCCTTCCTAGGCGCAGTATGCCTACAGAACGAAGGCCGGACTCGGCCCTTTCCATCCATTCGGCGCTTTGCCACTGCCACCATGTATGTCACTTTTAAAGTGGCAAAAGTGAGCAACTTACCGACGCAACCGAACCGGAGCCTGCTGGAGGGGATCGAGGTCCTGCTGGCAGTGGCGCGGAAACGGGAAGCGGTCGGAGTACGGCCCCTGGCGCGGGAACTTGGCCTGACGCCAACGCGGCTGCAGCGCTACCTTGCGACGCTGGCGCACAGCGGAATCTTGAAGCAACGACCGGACCGACGATATACGGTCGGGAGCGGGATCCACGCCCTTTCCGCCATCAGCCTGTCGGCCTCGGGGCTGGCGTCGCGCGCTATGAAAGTGCTTCCGGACCTGGCGGATCCGCGCTACCTTGTCGCCCTTGGGATATTGTGGCGGGACTCGGTGAGTTACCTTTATTTCGACACTCCGCAAACGCCGCCGGCCAATCCCTTTGCCCGCGTGGAGGATTATCCGGCCCGGGATTCAGTCATCGGCCGCGTCCTTATGGCGGCGGAGGGAACGGAGGAAGAGAGCGAGTTCGGGCGGGAACTACAGCGCATCCGCAAGCGGGGCTACGCGAGCCTGCCGCGCCCGGACGGCCACCTTGGCCTCGCCGTGCCGGTCGGAACGCCAGCGGTCGCCGGTCTTGCCATCGAGGGGGCTTTCGCAAAAGCGGAAATCCCCCCACTGGTTCAACGTCTACAGGAAGTGGCCGAAGAACTTCAATCCACCGGAGTCGGAAACGGACAAATTTCATGAAAATCGAGAAGAAAACCTACGACCTGATTGTGTGCGGCGGCGGAATGGCCGGCCTCTGCGCCGCCTTGGCGGCCTCGCGCGGGGGAATGAAAACCTGCCTGCTTCAGGACCGGCCCGTCCTCGGAGGCAATTCCTCAAGCGAGATACGGGTGACCGTACACGGCAGTGGGTGTCATCACCACTACGCCCGGGAAACGGGCATTCTTTCCGAGATGCTGATCGAGGAACGCCTCCGGAACCATGAAGAGATCAACGAGAACGGATGGACCAACTCGGTATGGGACATGGTGCAGTATGATTTCGTGCAGCGGGAACCGAACCTGACCGTCCACCTGAACACCACCGTAACGGACGTGGTCATGGAGAGCGGAGGCTGCGCCAGCGAAGAAATTGCCTGTCGTGGCCCGCCTACGACAAAAGCCGGCTACCTTGAGCGGCCGCCCTGCCCCACTTCCCGACGCCTCAAGGCCATCGCCGCGCGGACCGCCAACGCGGAAACGGAATGGTTGTTGAGCGCCGGGCAATTCATGGACTGCACCGGGGACGCGCTCGTGGCGGACTTCGCCGGCTGCGGATGGCGGATGGGAACGGAGTCCCGCGAGGAGACCGGGGAAATCCACGCGCCGGAGCGAGCCTCGACTGATGTCATGGGCAATTCCATACACATTCGCGCCCGCGACATGGGCCGGCCCTGCCCCTTTCGCGCTCCCGAATGGGCGGTTCACCACACCGATCCGGACTACTTTTATGAACAGGGCCGCAAGCCGGTGGATCCAAGAGGCGGCTTCTGGTGGATTGAGATCGGCGTCCCGTGGAATACCATCCACGATAACGAGACGATCCGGCACGAGCTGACGCGCCATGCTCTCGGGATCTGGGATTGGATGAAAAACCATGACCCCGTCATGAAAGAGCGTTGCCGCAACTTCGCCCTCGACTGGATCGGCCAGGTTCCCGGAAAACGCGAAAGTCGTCGGGTCTTCGGCATAACATGGATGACCGAGCACGACATTCAAGCCCTGCGCCGCTTTCCGGATGAGGTCGCCTACGGCGGCTGGTTTGTCGACCTGCATACCCCCGGCGGCCTTCTCGCCGGGACCTCGGAACCCGCCTCCGCCGAAGGCTACAAGCCGGACAGCGAATACGCCGCGAAGAGCCATGTCGGCCCCTACGGAATTCCTCTCGGGATCATGATCTCCCGCGACATCGAAAACCTCGGCATGGCCGGCCGGAATGTCTCCGTAACGCACGCCTGCCTCGGCTCGGTCCGCGTCATGGCCACCTGCGCGCTGATGGGGCAGGCCCTCGGGACCGCCGCCGCCCTTGCCCATCAACGCGGCCTCCCCCTGAAAGAGCTGGCCGCTAATCACCCCGGGGAAGTGCAACAGCAACTGCTGCGGGACGGGTGCTGGCTTCCGAATGTCCGCAATGCCGATCCGGAAGACCTTGCCCGCGAGGCCACCCCGTCCGCGTCCAGCGAGCACACCCTGCTCGGTGCGGGACCCGCCGGCACATGGGCAAACGGCGGCCTCAAAGGGGATCCCCGTGAAGGCGATGCCCAACCCCTCTCCGGCCTTGTCGGCCAGTTCATCGCCGCGGACGGCGAATCCCTGCCGGAAGTGAGCCTCCTCATCGATTCCGGAAAAGAGGAATCCGTTCGCCTGCCCCTGCGCCTGCGCAAAGTCGCGCATCTTTGGGAATACCGCATCGAGAAAGGCGAAATCCTTGCCGAAGGCAACGTACCGGTGCCTGCTGGCGGAGGCTGGATTTCATGGAAGCCGGAGCTTGCAAAAACTCCCGCCGGTTGGCTTCGCCTTGAAGCGGGCCCTGCCGAAGGCCTCGCATGGCGAATGTCCCCCGCTTTTCTTCCCGGCCACGTATCCTTTTTTCAGATGTCTCCCTCGAAAATGCGGCGCGTGCGCAACGGGGTGACGCTGTGTTACCGCCTTGGCCGCGCCCAGAAGGTCTGCCCGGCGGCGGGCGTGCTCTCCGGCGGCACTCGCCCGCAAGCCTCCGTCGAACGCTGGATTTCCGATCCCGCGCAACCGCTTCCGCAATGGTTGGAACTGGAATGGCCGCGGCCGGTATCCCTTGCCCGCATCATCCTGACCTTTCCCGGGCACCTCCTTCGCGAATACCACGGCACTCCGCCCGGTTTCCGCGATCCGCAGATCCCCCGCGATTACCGCATCGAGGTGGCACGGGAAAACGGATGGGCGACGGTCGTAAAAATTCAGGATAATGCGACCCGATATCGCGTGCACGCCTTTGAGCCGATGACCACCACCCGCCTTCGCGTCGTCGTCGAGGCCACCAACGGCGATCCCTCCGCCTCCCTCGCCGAGATCCGCTGTTACCCCTCCTGAGCCACATCCGGCCAATGATTGCTTCTCGATTCCGCGGAAAAATAGATGAAAGGCAATTTACGCCGGGTGTTGTAGCGGCATTAGCGGAAGCATGGTCCGGTTTCTAAAACTCAATTAGCTCGCAGAATACTTGGTGATCTCCGTACTCCCGGCGGTTGCCAACCCGTTGCTCCGCTACGGCCCTTGCCTCAGCAAAAATGCCGGGGGCGGCGGTCGACTTTCGCCGTGAAGGCGCGGCGGCGAGGCGGCAGATACCCGCCATGGGCAGGCCAACGTCGAGGGCTCCAAAATGCCACTCCCCGATTAGAACCGGACGATGGATCGTCGCATGCAGGTCGGCGAGTTCGTCGAAGAGAATTTGCTCCGCGTAGCAATTCATGCTGAAGACATCAAGGCAACGCAGGGCCGGAACGAGCCAATCCGGCGGCAGAATGTAGTAACGCATGCCAAGGTTAAGGTGGTCCGGATCGACCTCGCGGCAGGCCGCGCTCAGGTCGCCGAAGAGTTTCGTTGTCATCCGC
>CAYFRH010000188.1:0-4897 GCA_964345345.1 uncultured Puniceicoccaceae bacterium
ACCATTTACCTGACCCTTCAAGGCTTTAACCGCGATGCCGGCGTGGAATGGATCGAATTTGCACTGCTGAACCCGTCCAGCGGCGAGGTGGACACCTTTTACGGCCGCTTCCCCTTTGAGGGGGAAGAAGATCTGGTTTCTCTCCGGAAGGCGATTGCCGGAACAACGGGAAACGACCAATTTCAAGTCGCGGCGCGCGTCGGCAACGACAGGGGTAAAGTGACGAACTGGTACGATCTCGGGGTGAGCGGATCGGAGCGGGCGGCATCCGGCTACCTGATCCGCTGGGAAGGCTGGAGCGAAACGACCCGGACCGCGCCCGGCGAAGAGTGTGACTATCACGTGCCCCTGACGCCGTCGGGAACGGTGACCGGAATCGATATCAATCTCACCCTGACGGAAACGACCGAAGAGTGGAAAGTGTACCGACGCGTCAACGACAGTGGGCTGAGCCTGATCCGGCAGGGCCTCGATTCATTCGCCGAGGTCGTCACTGTACTCGTGGAAGACAACAACCTGCCCGCAGGCGATACCCGCGTCTGTTATTTTGTCCAGGTTTTCGATGAGCACGGCAACCCCAGCCCGATCGTCCGGGTGGGCTGCACGGGCGTAGAGGGAAAGGAGCCTCTGCCGGAGCCGATGTTGAGCCCGCCTTCCCCGAAAGGCGATCAGAACAGTCCCGAAGCCCTCCTGACCTGGTTCTGCCCGCCTTATGGAGTGGAACGATTTGAAGTTCAGGTTGCCGCCGGCAACGGGGACCTTCCAGCCGTCCTCGGCGATGCCTACAATTCGCCCGAAATGGATTTTGATGAGGACGAGCGAACCTGGCGTCCCTTTCCCACACGCCTTCGTACAGGGATCACCAGCGGAAACAGCCCGGAGGTATCCACCTTGCTGACCGGTGTGGAAACGGGACGCGAATATACCTTCCGCGTGCGCGCCATCGGCCCGAGCGGACGTAAAGGTCCGTACAGCAATGAGGAAACCTTTGTCTGGAATCCCGACACCGACGGAACGGTGACCGGTCCGAATGTTCCCTGGCCGGCGCGATCCCTTCCGCCCCTCGGCAACGCTTTTCATCCGGACATACTCGCCCGCACCTTTGTGGTCAGCCCTTATCAGGGCGCCGGCGTGCGAATCGGCCTTCTCGACTACAGCGGGATTGATATTCCACGACGGGGCAAGAATGAATGGGGCTTCAATCTTCCGCCCGGGGCGGGGCCTCCGGTGGAAAACCTCTTTACCGACGAAGACGGGAATTCCCTCGAGCCCTTCGCCCTTTACCGCTATCAAATCCCCAACGGGGAATTTCCGGAGGTCTCCGGCGACGTGTACCAGGTTTCCCCGCTGCTGGAGGATTTTCCGGCGATGATGGAGTTCATCGAACCGTATCCCCTGCCCAGCTACCGGAATTACGATCCCTACCTCGTCATTGATCCGAGTAAGGACCAGCCGCAGAACGAGGCATGGTTTGACCTGTTGGTAAAGGATACGCAGCCCATGGTGAGCGGCGCCGCCTACCGCTACCTGATCGTCCGTTTCGACCCGACCACAAAGGAGATCCTGGAGATTCTTCCCACGAACACCGTGACCATCCCTTAAGCACATCATGAGTACTCCCCGCAATTTTCTCCCTGTCGCCTTGCTGGCCTCTTTTCTTCCCGCGGGCCTTGCAACCGCCCAGTCGTTGAACCCGTTCGCGGTAACGGAAGCCCCCGGCATGTACATGGCCACCCCCGACCTTAACGGGGATTCCACTCCGGACTTTGTCCTCGTTGATAAAACCGACGGCCTCGTCCGGGCTGCTGTCGTGAATGGCAATTACAACTGGCTGGAGCCGGTTCCGACCGGAATGGGTGAAGTGGACGGCATGGCGGTAGGCCGGCTGGAATCGGGTTCTTTTGATTCCCTCGTCCTCGCCGGGGAAACGGCCAATCGCCTTCATCTCTTTTCCTACGAGAGCGGAGCCCTGAATCCCGCTCCCCGGACCATTTTCGGGGAGGTTGCGGGGATACGCGAGGTTGCGGTGATGGAGGAATCGCGGAGCAAGACGGCCACCGAGGAAATCGTCGGGTATTCCGCTCTTGCAGACCCGTCTTCGGCGGGAGTGCGGGCCTTTTTTCGGGAGGAAAGCGGCACGCCGAAACCTTACGATCCGGGCTTTGCTGCTCCTTCCGTACCGGAACGGGAGTACCGTACCGTCTGGCCGGAAGAGGATCTGAAAATGCTTGGGATGGTTCGCCCGAATCCGACCCCCGGTCGGGAAACCTTTGCCCTCCTTTTTCTGGAGGACGGAGATTTTGAGACGGTGACGGAGGTGGACATCCCGGAGGACGCGCGGCAGCTTCATGCATCCTTCAGTGGGGACGGAGCGTTCCAGTTTGTATTCCACGTCCCCGGCAGTGCCCAGGTCGAGGTCTATGCATGGGGAGGAAGCGATCTCGAAAACGAGGGCACCTTTTCGCTTTCGGAACCGGCTGCGGGGTTGTTTCCTTTCGCCACTACGAGCGGAGCGGGACTGATGGCGATTTCCATGACGGGCGAGAGCCTGCAGCTGTACGATTTTGACGGGAGTTCCAGTCTCGCGCCGGCGCAGGAGATCATCCCGGCTTCCGGACTTCCGGTTGTGGGGGCGCATGCGCGGCCGGATGGGCGCATGCTCGTATTCTCCGGCAGTGGGAGTTCCGGTTCTGCCGCCACCGCCGAATTGTTTGAGCACGACGGGACAATCTACAAATCCCTCGGGAAAACTGCACTTCCGGAAGCGCAGCCGTCGTCTGCGGGAAGTAACGTTCTCCTCTTTGCCGACGATCCCCTGAAAACGGAAAACCCGGAGCTTACCGGACGCCTGCGCAGTGGTGTGTGGACGTCGGCGGTCGGGCTCAGTGGCGGCGAGGTGATCACCAGGACGGAAAGTTTCGGAGGGCCTTCGACCGGGCTGGAAAACCCGGTCAAGCGCAACCTTGGAGAGTATCCCGCCGGGACGAACGGGGGCCTCGGTAACCAGGTCGCGGCGGATATTGCCTTTCATGATCAGCGTGCTCCCGTGGGCGTCATCCCGGGCAGCGTGCAGGTAATTCCTACTCCCGGAGAGTACCCGGAAAGTGTCGCGGTTCAGTTGATACCGACGAAAGCATCGGCCACCGTTTTCGCTCGCGAGCTACCCGATGGCGACTGGTCGCCGGTTGTCAAACCCCTTGGACCTTACTTTGCGGAAGTGGAATTGCAGTATTATGCGGTGGACAGCGCCGGTAGACGGACCCCGATAGAGAGCGCGCGCTATACCTTTACGGATCCGCCCGGCGAACTGGATTCCGACGAAGACGGCATTCCGGACTACGTCGAAAAGGCAAACGGCCTTGATCCGGTGGCTTCGGGGGATGACGGCGACGGGGACGGCTTTTCGGACCTGCTCGAACTGTTCGCCGGCACCGATCCGACAAACTCCGGGGACGCGCCACCTTCCCGCGAGCAGGACAGCGACAATGACGGGGTTTCCGATTTCATGGAAACCCTTGCCGGCACCGATCCGGGCAATCCGGCGAGCACCCCTTCCCCGGGGGACGTTTTGAATCTGCAAAGCGTCTTTGATCTTGCCGTGGTTCCCGCTTCCCACGACGGCAGCAGTGCGTCCGACCCTTTTGTGGCTTCGCTTGACGCGGCTACCGAAGCAGCTGGTGATGACTTTGCCACGACAGTGCGGCTTTACAACTTGTCCGGGGCGCTCCTCCGGCATGACCGCACGGAGGATTACGGGATCAGCGGCGTTTCGGATCCCTCCGCCTTGCTGGAGAATATTACTCTTGGGGGCAACAATCTTCCCATGGTCGTGGCGACGGAGGGTAACTTTGCGGTGGACGTTGCCGCCTCCGATCGGGAAATCGGCCGCCAACTGGCGGGTCTTGTTCCCCAGCCCGAACTCTCCACCCCGGAAATCAGTTACAGTTACGGGGGCGGTGCCTTGTCGACGGAGGCGGCCGCGTGGATAAGTGCGGCCAAGAGCCAGTTGCTCGCCCTTTCGCCCACACAAATTGTCCGTGATCTCGACCTTTACGATACTTTAGTTCTCCTGCTTGTGGAAAGGAAACTCGAGGACATCCTCGCCAATCGCGGTTTGCTCAGTGGGGGAGATCCGTTGACCTTGACCGGTTTCCGGGGCGCGGAATCACCGGTGGAGCTTACCGCTGCGCCGGGCGATGGTTCCCGCAAAGTCCAGGCGGACCTCGTCACCTTCGCCGAAATTCAACGTCGTTCCTTGGGCAACGATTCCGGTTACCGACTGGAAACAATCCTTTCGACGATCGAAGGGGCGATCGAGAGCCCTCCTTCGGCGAATGTAACCGCGCTGCTTGCGGTGGCCGAAGGCCTCTACAAGCGCAGTGCGGCCGAAGCGAATGATGCCGAAGGCTCGTTTCTTCCCCCGCTGGAAGCTTTGCGCCGTTTTCTCCGCAGTGGCTCGCTTGTGGATACAGGCTACCTCGCCGGAGCGCCGGGAGCGCCGCTCGACGCCTCCACGCTATCCGATGCCACTGCCGGCGTAGCGGAGATTCTCGCCCTTGGTATGAACCGGCCGGTAAGCGTGCTTACCCTGAGCGTGACGTCCGCCACGCACAGCGCGCCGGCAGAGTGTACCCTCCTGCGGGACGAGGTTCTTTCGCAGGAAGTGAGCCTTCTCGATTTCAAAGGAAATGCCTACCCTCTGCCGGACGCCTTTCAACTGCCGATTGGTAGTGAAATTACCGTTACGGGATACACCGATATTCCCGCCAGCTGCGGGGCGGGTCTCGCCATGGAGGTCATTCCTCCCGTGGAACTTGTCTCCCTGCCGGGAGCCGTGGCGGCGGACGCCAACGGCGACTTGATCGCGGACGATCTCGAGGATCTATACACGGAGCCG
>CAYFRH010000189.1:0-4855 GCA_964345345.1 uncultured Puniceicoccaceae bacterium
TCGTCGCGAACGAGTTTGTCGCGTACGAACAGCTGGGGAGCATGATCCGCGAGGGTGGGGTGCTCTCCGAGCGTTCCGTCCTTATTGCCACCTATGCCCTGTGCGGGTTCGCCAACTTCAGTTCCATGGGCATCCAGATCGGCGGCATCGCGGTTTTGGCTCCGGATCAGCGCAGCAATCTCAGCCGGCTTGCGCTGCTGGCCGTCCTTGGCGGCACCTTGGCCTGTCTATACACCGGCGCGATTGCCGGTATCTTCGCCAGCTGAGCGCAGTTCGTCGAGACGTGCGGGCAGGCCCGTATGGCGCTTCTGCTGTTCCGTGTTGCGGACGGCCATTCCCCATGCGGCGGGATCCCCGAGCACGAAGACTTTTTTGCGGCCCCGCGTAATGGCCGTGTAGAGAAGGTTGCGCTGCAGCAGGACGTAATGCTGCTTGAGGACGGGGATGACCACGACCGGAAATTCGCTCCCCTGCGATTTGTGAATGGAAATGGCGTAGGCCAGCTCGAGGTCGATCATCTCCATGCGCTCAAGGTCGACTTCGCGGTTGTTGAAGGCCACCGCGACGGTCCCGGCATCCGGCTGCACTTTGGTGACCGTGCCGAGGTCGCCGTTGAAAATGTTCTTGTCGTAGTTGTTGCGCATCTGAATGACACGGTCGCCGACGGAAAAGAAGGTGTCCCCGAAACGGACGCCGGCGGCCTTTGCGTTCAGGCGTTCCTGTAGCCGTGTATTGATTTCGCGGATACCTACGATCCCGCGGTGCATGGGTGCGAGGACTTGGACGTCGCGAAGAACCGGATACGAGGAATGGTTTGCCGGAATCCATTCCGCGACCAGCTTTTGAAGGTTTTCGAGGCACTGGGCGGGGTCGGGGCAGCTCAGGAACTGCAGGTCCCAGCGCGGGTCCAGCTCGGAGAGGGTCCGCGCCGTCTTCGGCGGGTGTGCCTGTCCGCCGAGGAGGGCATGGGCCGTAGTGACGATGTTGCTGTGCTCGCTCTGGCGGAAAATCTGTTCAAGGCGGACCACCGGAACGCCCCCGTATTCGATCAGATCCTTGAGCACGTTGCCCGGGCCGACGCTGGGAAGCTGGTTGACGTCGCCGACGAGGAGCAGGTGCGCATCCGGAGGCAGTCCGCGAAAGAGGGCGGCGGCAAGCGCGTTGTCGAGCATGCTCGCTTCGTCCACAATGACGAAGGTGGCCTTGAGCGGGTGGTCCTCATCCACCGTGAAACGTCCTTCCGCGGGATCAAAACGCAACAGGCGGTGGAGGGTGCCGGCGTTTTCGCCCGTGGACTCGGAAAGGCGTTGGGCCGCCCGGCCGGTGGGAGAACCGAGGCTCAGCTCGACTTTCTTGGCTTTGAGGATGGCGACGAGGCTGCGCAGGATAGTGGTCTTTCCGGTCCCCGGACCTCCCGTGAGGATGGAGACCTTGGAGGTCAGGGCGGAACGAAGGGCTTCCGCCTGTTCCGGGGCAAAGGCGATGCCGCTGCGCTCCTGGGCCCAGCGGATAGCCACCTCCACCTTGATCGGAGGTAGGGCGGAAGGGACGACGAGCAGGCGCGCCAGCTGCGCCGCAACGGATCGCTCGCGGGCCCGGTTTACGGGCAGTTGGAGAAGGTCCGTGCCGGGAACATGGACGAGGTGGCCGTCTTCGACGAGATGCCCGAGGTGCGGTTCCAGCTCCTCCTTGTCCACTTCAAGCAGCCGCTCGGCCTCCGTGAGGAGCATGGGACGGGGAAGGGCCGTGTTTCCGGAGGATTCGAGGTCCCGCAGCACATGGAGAAGGCCCGCTTCCAGCCTCTCCGGCGATTCGAAGCCGAATCCGAGGTTGCGGGCGATCTGGTCGGCGGTCTTGAATCCGATTCCCTCGATTTCGCGCGCGGTCGTATACGGGTCCTGGAGCAGGACCTGCTTCGCCTGTCCGCCGTATTTTTTCACGAGGCGTAGGCAGTTGCGAACGGACACGCCGTAGGTTTGCAGGAAGAGCATGATTTCGCGGCTGGCCCGCTGCGTTTCCCATGCCTCCTTGATTTCGCGCGCCCGTTTCGGCCCGATGCCCTCGACTTCCCGCAGGCGCCCGGAATTTTGTTCAATGACGTTGAAGGTCTCGCTGCCGAAGGCCTCGACAATTTTGCCGGCATACGTCTTGCCGATGCCGGGAACCAAGCCGCTTCCGAGGTATTTGCGAATCCCATACACCGAAGCGGGAAGGGTGGAGGTGCATTCCCTGACCTTGAACTGCTGACCATGGCGCGGATGGTTTTCCCGGAACCCTTTCAGGCGGAGCGTTTCCCCGCACTGGACCTGCGGCATGACGCCGGTGACGGTGTGGACGTTCCCTTTTTCCTCCCGCAGTTCGCCGACACAGAACTGGTTTTCCGGATTGCTGTAAATGATACGCTCAAGCACGCCTTCCAGTTGTTCTTCGGGGTCTCCGGACCCGGCTGGCGGGCGCGCGCTCATCTTCAGGCCGTCATTTCCTTCGTCCCGGACAGGCCGAAGAGGCGGGAGGCGAGGTCCGGCAGGTCGCGGTACACGCCCGCTGCGTCGGTTTCTTCCCGCAACTGTTCTTCCGTGTGGGAACCTGTCGCGACCACGTAACCGGGCATGCCCACCGCCGTCGCCGCCTCCACGTCGTAGGGGGAATCGCCGATCATGCAGGCGTGCCGGGCATCCACCGCCAGTTCGCGCAGAACATGGTAAGTGAATGCCGGCTGCGGCTTGCGAAAGGGCGTATCAAGGGTTCCGAAGACGCCATCGAGGCGACGGGCAAGGCCGACGTGATCGAGAACACGGCGGGCGCGGTCTCCTTCCTTGTTCGTAAAAACCGCCAGCTTGAGGCCCCGCTCGTGAAGGGAATCGAGGATCCGGGCGGCTCCGTCGAGCACTTCGATATCCTCGTGCCAGATGCGGTCGAATTCTTCCCGGAAATGGACCACGGCCTCGTCGACATACGAAGCCGGGATCAATTTGCCGAAAGTCACGACGATGGACCCGCCCACGGCGGCGCGAACTTGTTCGTAAGGGACGGGATCAAGGCCGAGTTGCTCGAGGGCGTAACGATAACAACGGTAGATCGTGCGGAAATGGTCGATGAGCGTGCCGTCAAGGTCGAAGAGGACGGCTTGGAGGTTGGATGACGACGGCGTACTCACGCGAAATAGAAGAGGTGAGCCCGCAAATCCTTGTCAACGCCCATTCCTGCCCGGATTCGGGCGTTGCCGCGCGATGGTGTCAGAACCGGTACGTCACCGTTCGGCCGTCGGGTAGGGTGATGGACAGTTCCGTCGTCTCGCTTGTGATGATCATTCCCTCGTAAGATTCCCCGGCCACGGAGGGAAGGGTACTGATGTACTTGCCTTCGCCTACGAGCTGCTCCGTCGTCACCGAGCTTTCGCCTTTTTCCAGCATGTACTGCTGCGCGGCGGCGGCCAGTTGGCGGAGGTTGTTCGTCACCGCTTTTTCCTGCGAGGTATGCTGGACTTTTTGATAAGCCGGGATGGCCATAGCTGCGCCAAGGCCCGGAACCACGCCCGCGACAATCGCCAGCGTTGTCTTTTGCGAATACGGGGTAAGGGAGATCAAGCGCATGTCCGTTTCGCCCATTACGCCCGTCGCCATGGTCGTTCCGGTCAGCTTTTTCAGGGTGCCCATAAGCTGGTCCACGACCGGTTGCGCTTCCGCCGGAAGCCCCGCCGAGCTCAGTTGCTTCTCGACGACGTTAATTGCGTGCGCACTCGCTTTCGCCGAGGACCACGCGTAATAAATCCCTTCTTCAGGAAGTTTTGCCGCCATCGCTTTAAATTCCGGATGCTCGGTCACGCCACTGCTGTTGGAGAGAAACCATTCGCGGGCCTGCGGGCCGTTGGAAATCATCAGGTCGTCCGTGCCCGGGACAGCATTCAATAGGAAGATTTGCTCAAGGCCGGGAGCGATTTCCGTACGGATCTGCATTGCATCATAAGGATCGTTTTCCACTTGTTCCAGTTGCATGCCCGGAGGCAGCAGACCCGCGACCATCGCCGGGAGGCCGCCCGCCCCCTCCACAATGTACACGACGTCGCCGCTCAGTTGCGCGAGGGTGAAGGGAGCTTCCCCATCCAGTTCAGCCGTATCGACATTGCTGATACTGGCAATGCGGGTGGACAACGTGTTCAGGAGCTGCCCGATGCTCGGTCCGTCCGGTCCCAGCGGCCGCCGCAGTTGCTGGTCGACAATGCTCTGGCCCGCCGGGCCCATGATCCCCATCGCAATCTGGCGCACCATGGTCACAAGGGCGTCCGGACGCAGCTGCACGATCGAAACGGCATCCGTGTCCTCCGGTACCCGTTCCGCCAGTTCAAAAGCGAAATTCTCGCTTCCGAACATTGTAAAGATACCGCGTGGCTTGTCGGCGAATTCAAGCAGCGTCTGGTTGACAAACCCTTCCGGCCCATCCCCACGTTCCGAGGCCAGCAGGACCGACTCCATATCGGCCAGTCCCATCTCCCGGAAAATATTCGCGTAGTTGACCGGAATCGGCGGCAGCTTCGGATTTGCCTGCAGCACGCTCCGGTGAAGTCGGGTGAGCCACTGGCCCGCCGTAAAGAAATCCTTTTCCACATCCACCCAGGCAAGAAATTCCGGGTCTTCCACACCCAGCCGCTCGTAGGCCTCCTCGAAAGAGGCCGCGTTTCCCGACAGCGTGGCAAGGCCAAGCGTGAGACAAAATAGTTGATTTACCTTCATGTCCTCCATCCATTATCCCCTTTTGCGCTAAGGTAAAACCTATTATTTCGTAGAAACGGGCTCCCGCCCGTTTCCCGTCGCCCCCAAGCTGTAGAAACGGGCTCCTGCCCGTTTCCCGTCGCCTC
>CAYFRH010000190.1:0-4828 GCA_964345345.1 uncultured Puniceicoccaceae bacterium
TAGCCTACCGCTTGCCAACGACCGTCCCGGCGAAAATCCACGGGACTGTTGGTTATACCTACGCCGATATGGATTTTGACATCAATGCAAGGTACGCGGGAGGACAGAGGGACCAACGCACCCTTTTCGCTTCGGGCGGCATCTGGTCCTTTGGCCTTGGTGTCGACTTGCAATTGCGGGACCGCCTGCATGCGCGTCTCGGGCTTACCCATGTTCCTCTCGATGTCCGCCGTCCGCCCACTTTCCGGGAAAGGTCGGAACCTCTTACCCATTTCCGCTTCAGCCTGCATTGGCTGCTTTGAATCACCAACGCCCCAATACCACTCGCAATGAAATTCATTTCTTTCCTTTCTTTCGGTCTCCTGCTGCTTCTTCCGTTGGAGCATCTGCGCGCATTTTCGTCGCAACCGCCCGCAAATCGGACGGGGGCGCCGCCCTTTGAGATGACCTGCGCCGCCTGCCACACAGGCACCGGCAATGGGAACATTGAGATGAGTTTCGGGGGCGGCACAATGAACTACCTCCCCGGGCAAACTTATGAAATCGAGGTGAAAGTGACGGACTCCGGACAGGAGCGATTCGGCTTTTCCATGACGGCGCGCAAAGAGGAATCTCCCAGCGAGAATACCGGTGCCTGGACTGCGGGTGAGAACTCAACCGTGTATGACGGAGGCAATCATATCGGTCACAGCAACGCCCCCTTTGCGGATGACGAATTCACTTTTACCGTTGATTGGACGGCTCCGGACGAGGCCGAGGCCGGACCAGTAACCTTTTATTTTGCGGGCAACGCGGCCAACGGAAATTTTGCCAACGGAGCGGGCGACAATATCTACAACGATCGTTTGACCGTGACCCCGCGCGAGGCGTCGGAACCGTTCTGGAACGCTTCGCCTTTGGTCGACGGCTGGCGGAACACCGGGGAAGGATTTTCCGACCTTGTCGGGATCGGCTGGATACGGGACGACCAATGGCCGTGGATCTTCACTTTTGCCCATCAGGGAAGTGACGATGGTGAATGGATCTTCGTGTTTGAAGAGGTCAGCAGCCGCTCCGGATTCTGGGGATACAACGCCGCAAGAGAATATTTCTTCTGGGGAGCAGCCAGCTTTGGTTGGTACTTTTCCTTTGCGGACGGGGAAGAAGACTGGTTTGCCTACGAATTGTAGTTTTAGAAGTCGCCTCTCCGGGGAAAGAAATCCATCTTCCAACCATGCGAGTTCTACTCGTCGAGGACCAGGCCGATCTCGTCCGCCACATCCGGCGAGCCATGAAGCGGGTCGGCCACGAAGTCTGGATCGAGGGCGACGGCCCGGGTGCGGTGAAGGCCTCGGCTGAACATCCTTTTGATTTGATCGTCCTTGATCTGAATCTTCCCGGCTTCGATGGCCTCGAAGTGATGCGTCGCCTCGGACCCCTTGATGCCCGTCCGCGAGTGCTTATGCTAACATCCCGGGCTGAGGTGGGGGACCGTGTCAACGGGTTCAAGGCCGGGGCGGACGACTACCTGACGAAGCCGTTTGCCATGGAGGAATTGTTGGCAAGGGTGGAGGCCCTCGGACGAAGAGTTCTTTCGGGAATCGACAGCAACCTTCTTTGTACGGGCCCGCTTCGCCTCGATGTCCTGCGGCGCCGGCTTTTTCAGAACGGTCATCCCGTCGATCTCTCCCCCCGGGAGTTTGAATTATTGCTCGTCCTGATGCGTGAACCCGGACGGACGTTTTCGCGGGGCGAATTGTTTGAACGGGTCTGGGGGCGCGCGCACCTGTACGAAAGCAAAACGGTGGAGATTTTCATTACACGCCTGCGCAGAAAAATCGACCTCCCGGAAAGAGCCTCTTTTATCGAAACCGTCCGGGGAATTGGCTACAAGCTCCGCGACAGCACCGCAGACGAGGAGACGGGCTCTTCATCAGAAGCGGACCGTTAAACGCGTCGCGAGGACCAGCCGGCGACCTTCAGTGTCGTCATCCCAGTAATGATCGAGTTCGATCAGCCACTGGGAATAGGCTGTCAGCCGCCATGTGACGGCGAAATCCAGCCTGCGCAACTCATCGCCCCATGGACCCCGGTCGCGCCCGTAATAACGGTAGGAGGAAAAGCGCTGGTCATTCCAACGCAGGGCAAGAGAGAGCCGGGGCGTGAGCTTGTAGCGGGCTGTCAGAAACCAGCTGGCGGCCCGCAAATTCTCCGCAAGGCCCGGAAGGGAAAAGGTGGACCATGCGAACTCCGTCCAGACCTGCAAGTACCGGTATTCATAGGAAAGGTCGGCCAAAAAAAGGGTTTGGCGAAAATCATCCGGATCGGAAAAACCATGCGGACCGGCATAGGAACCCGTTGAAGCGGACATTCCGAAGGTCCAGCGCAGGTCCGGTTTCCATGCAATGCGGCCGGTGAGGGTGGGGTGATCGAATCCCATTTCGTCCGCCGGCCAGAATTCCGGTCGGGCCATGAGGGAACCGTTCTTGATTTCCACCGCCCATTCGAGGGATTCCGTCTTACCGAAAGCGGCGAGGCCGGAGTTGTAGGCAGGTCCCCAGATAAGGGGATTGTAATAATAACCGCCGTGGTTCTGGTCCGTTGACCCGGAGCTGGACCCCAAAGAACGAAGGTCGGTCAACCCCGTCGGATGCTCGTAAGGGAGAGGGGCGTGAATGAAGGGATTCTGCCATGACAGGTGGCGGAGCGGCCATTGGCCGGCGACGGTGGCAAACTGACCAATCTGCAAACCGAAGCGATCTGCGTCTCCTGGAGTGTAGCGAAGGGCGTATTCGTCGATCCGGGCTTGCGCGGGTTGATCCGCGGGATCGAAGCCCCGGTCGACACGGGCCTGGACAAAAGCGTAGACGTCCTTTCCGGCCTGAACATCAAGAAAGAGGCTCAGGCGTGGATGCAAAAGATGGTTCTCCTCGGAACGGAGAAGCCCCGGGGCGGTCCCGTCGAAGCGATAAAATTCCAGATCGACCGTGCCGGAGAACTGGGCGCGGAAAAAGCCCTTGTCGTCGGCAAAGCGGAGCTGCGGCTGTAGGGTTTCGATGAAACGATCCAGCGATGCGGAAGCCGCCATAGTGGAGGCCCCAACGAGCAGGCCGGCAATTGCAGTGGCGCAGTTTTTCATGGCAAGGTCATGGGGCGGTTGAGGCGTACGTGCATTCCAAAGCCGGCAGCCGCAGGGCGAATTCCGTCCAATCCGCCTCGGATTGCCGCAGCTCGAGGAATCCCCCGTGAAGACGGGCGAGTTCCTTTGCAAGGTTCAGGCCCAGACCATAGCCGCTTACGTTCTCGCCTGAATGGCCGCGGTGGAATCGTTCGAAAATGCGCTTGCGCACGTTTTCCGGAATCGGTCGACCGGTGTTGCCGACGAGGCACTGCACCGACCCTCCATCGCTTTCCGCCCATACCCGTAGGCTCCCGCCGGGCCGATTGTATTTACGGGCGTTTTCGAGAAGAGTCTGCAACAGGAGGGAGGTGTACATGCGGTCGCCGGCCACCGTGCAGGGAACCGGGATATCCACGGTGATTTGCAGATTTTCCTTGTCGGGCTCGATGCTGAGGTCATCCAGCAGTTCGTCGACGAGGAGGCGAAGGTCCACCGCTTTCTTTTGAATCGCAAGGGCCCCGGCATCCATCCGCGATAGGAGGAGCAAATCCTCGATCACCCTCGTCAAGCGGCTGGTTTGTTGAAGGAGGCAGCCGATTTCCTCGCGGGCCTCCGGGCGTAGGCCCTCCTCTTTGAGTAATTCTTCAAGGCCCGCACGAACGACGGCGACGGGCGTTTTCAGCTGATGGGAGGCGTCAGCGGAAAAGCGTGCGGCGCGTTCGAGGTCGCGGTTGGTGGTATCGAGAGCGGTCTCCGCGCGTAGTCTTTGAGCGTGTTCCTTTTCCGATACCTCTGCTAAGGCCTTTACCGGACGCGAAAAGCGGACGGCAATGTAGTTAGCGGCCAAAAGCCCGAAGAGGAGAAATAAGCCTGCCGCTACAAAAATATGGTTGCGCAGCTGTTCCTGCCGGAGTCGCAGCAGCGTCAAGGGGGTGGCAAATACGGCCTCTGTTTCCGGATAGGCCGAATGGCTGTTGAGCGTGCGCTTCTGGAGTGCGTAAGGGGTTTCCGGAAGAGAGAATGTTTCTTCTTTTTCGTTGCCCGCCGGCATGGTTGCCCCAAGAAGCCGACCTTCCGTCCAAAGGCCGAGTTCCATCGGCTGAATCGGCGGAAGGAAGCGTTGCAGAGGTAGCGGAAACCCGACTACGAGGGCGCCAAGGGGCTGAAACGTCTGCCGCGAAATGACGGGAGCGACGATCAGTTCGACAACCTTATTGCTTTCTGTATCGCTCCCGGCGGCAAGGTAAGCGGTGTGGATTTTCATCGGAGGCCTCGGGCGTGCAAGTACGGATCTCCATTGTTCCTGCAGGATGCCATGACGCGAAGGATTTTCGGGCTCAAGGAGTTGGCCGTCCGGACCAAGGAAGCGATAGAAACGGGCGCGAAGTCCCGACGTTGCCGACCGGGATGGCATCGGGGGAAGCTTTTCCATGAGCTGTTGTAGTTCATGTTCGGCGCTGGGGTAAAGGAGGTCCATGGCATCGTCTTCAAAAGCGGCCTGAATGCGCGAATTGCCCGTCAGGTCCCGGCAGATTCCCACAAGGACTTCTTTCCGGAGAGTATGGGCATGGAGAGTGGCCTGCACTTGGCCGCGAAAGCTTTCATGGAACTCGCGCTCGGCCCGGGCAAGGAAGTAGGCATGAGCAAAGGCAGCCCCGCAGACGGTCAAGCCCGCCAGCACCAGAACGACGAATAAAAAGAGGCGGATCCGGAAACCGGGGGCGCTGG
>CAYFRH010000191.1:0-4822 GCA_964345345.1 uncultured Puniceicoccaceae bacterium
CAAAATTTTAACACGGGTAGGGACGCTGCCCCTTTTTCACCATCCTGAGGCCCTGAAAGAGCCGCAAACGACTACGATCAACCCATGACAAACCAGCTTCCCCTGCCCGCATCGTAAGCCAATCCAGGCCAGGCGCTGGAGATCCAGATCCAGCCGGCCGATTCGAGGTTCCAGACCCACCATCCGCCTTGATAAACCTCCTGCGGATGGACGTAACACCAGCTTCCGAGCTGCCAGTGGTAGACCCACGGAAAGGCATTATCCCAAAGCGTGCCGGCGGACGTGCTTTTCGCCATCGTATCCGGATCGCGCCCCACTTCCGACCACGGGCTGTAAACCGGCTGGCGGACATTGGCCGGGCGCGTTAAGTTGATACCGCCTGGGTTGATGTAGACGTCGTCGAGATAAAAAGTTCCCTCGCACCAGTCCGTGTTGTAGGAGATGGCGTAGGACAAGATGCTGCTGTTCGTGCCGTTGCGGAAAGGAATGTCGCTCGCGAGCAGGGTGATTTCGGGATAGTTTCCGCCACCCTTCAGGTACACATCGTAGGTGTCGGCCCCGTTATCAATGACCGTCCAGGCCTCGTACCAAGTCTCCAGCTGCAGCAGGTCATCGCCGATGCGCTCGTACCTTCCTCCCGAACGGGCTTCCATCTGGTTGTATTCATAATAAACGCGGAGGCCGTTCTCGTAGTCGCTGTAGCTGTCGACGACGGAGAAGTCGGAAATGCCCATGAGAACGTCGATCTCCGGATTATCGTAGCTGAAACGCTGATACACCGTGGCCGTTCCGCCCTCCGGAATCGAGGGAATCCGCGTCGTTGCCCGATATTCGCCCGGGGTCGAAGAGCCGGTGTAGATCGAGAAGACCCGGGAGCCCGTCGGATCAAAAGGATCACCGACGAGGCTTTCCGAATAGGTTACATTTTTCCGGACGCTCCAGTTGAAGCCGCCTTCAAAGTCGTCCACGAGTTCCCACGCGTCCGGCTCCCCGATGACGGCGAGGCTGCCCGCTTCCATTCGTGCATAGGGACCGCGGGGCCAGGAATCATTCGCATTCCCGTAATAACGCATCATTTCGATACCGGCTAGAAGGAAGGCCCCGTAGCCGTAATCCTTGTTCGTGAATTCCCCGTTGTTCCGCGCGGGACCGGCGCCGATCTGCTGGATGAAGTCCAAGGTTCCGTTGCGGTTAAGCATGGTGGTCAGGCCTTCCCATGCTTTTTCGATGACGGGGCCGAAGACCTCCGCATCGAGGATCCCCTCGTTCACCCCCCACGCGATCGCATAGGTAAAGAAGGCGCTTCCGCTCGTTTCCCGCTCTCCGTCGTATTTTTCCGGATACAGGAGGCTTGAGCTCCATAGGCCGTCCTCCGGTCCCTGGATGGAGGCCAGCGCCGTGGCCATATCGGTGAGGAGATCCTCGTAGGCCGCTTTTCCGGGCCAATCCTCGGGAAAGTATTCGATCAACCGCACGAGGCCCCCGATCACCCAACCGTTTCCCCGGCTCCAGAAGACGGGCATGCCGTTCGGTTCCCGGTCGTCGATATAACTGTCATCCCGGTAAAACAAACCGTATTCAGGATCGTATAAAAAATCGGTCACGTCCCACCACTGCTCGTCGATAAAGGTGAGGTAGGTTTTGTCGCCGGTAATGGCGTACAGACGACCGTACACCGGCGGCGACATGTAGAGGGCATCGCACCAGTTCATATCCTGACGACCGGGGAGCGGATCGGCCATGACACGATCCATGCGGTCCCGCACATCGGCGATCCAGCGTTCCTGGCCGTCGGGCTCCAGCATGTAAAGCTCAAGCCATGACTGGCCGATACAATGGTCGTCGGCGTGGTAGAACCGCTTCCCGCTGGTCCGCTCGCGAAGGGTCCAGTCAACGGAATTTCCAATATCGAGAATGGCCTGGCGATACTCCGGATTGCCAGTTGCTCCGTACACACCACTGACCCCGGAAAAAAAAGCCCCGTTGACCCAGCCGATGGCATCTTGCCGCGTACTCAGGTGCTCCATCTGCCAGTCGAAGGCCAGGTTTACCATGTCCGCGATGTTGGCCGGGTCGGTGATGTCCCCCCAATCCACCGGTTCGTAGAGCTTCAGCTGGGTTTCGACCGATTCCCTCGATCCGGCAAAAACTTCCCAGGAAACCGGTTCCCCGGCAAGACTGACCAGGCGCAGGTAGCGGGCCGTCATCGTCGGCGTGGTCGCGATGTCGCCGGGGGATTCCGTG
The DNA here is from genome assembly GCA_964345345.1 of uncultured Puniceicoccaceae bacterium. Classification (GTDB taxonomy): domain Bacteria; phylum Verrucomicrobiota; class Verrucomicrobiia; order Opitutales; family Oceanipulchritudinaceae; genus Oceanipulchritudo. Next base: position 2,245 of record CAYFRH010000191.1, read on the forward strand.
GAATATCCATTCCCCTCCCCGACGAGGGTCCAGTCCCGGTAATTGGTCGAAGCAAGCAACTGAAAAGCGGCCGGTTCCTCGTTGCCGGTAGCCACGACATACCGGGCACGCAGAGCCATTGGCTCATCAAGGAGCAACGAGGCCGCGTCGCCCCGGGCTTCACTGCTCCACTCCGTCGAGGGATTGCCATCGACCATGAAACCAGGGTTCCCCTCTGTATCGGAGACGGCGTTGCGGACCGTGAGCTGTCCGTCAAGGGCGGTGACGCTGAGCAGTAGAATAGCGGGAAGAATTTCCGTATAGCGGGGAAGCCAGTCCCGTACGATCTCTTCTTTACGAACCATAGCCTATCTTGCCCTGCGTGCCGGTTTCGAGCAAGCACAGGCTTCCCCGCATCCGTTCCACCGATCCGGAAACGGGGCAACCGCCGGGGTTCCCGGATTAATTTGCCTCCGGGGAACCAATGCGGTATTCGCCTGTCTATGCAGGAAATGAAAACCATGAAGATCGGGAGGAAATCACTGCTTCATTCACTGCTGGCGACCTGCCTGCTCACCGGGCCGGCGCTCCATGCCCAAACCGCTATCAGTCCGGAAGCGGCCGGGCTCGTCGAAGGCAACAACCGTTTCGCCTTGGAAATTTACAGGGAACTCGCGGACGAGGAGGCGACCGGCAACCTCTTCATCTCGCCATGGAGCATCACGACGACCTTCGGGATGGCGTGGGCCGGCGCCCGCGGCGAGACCGCCGACCAGATGGCCGAGGTCCTCCGCTTTCCGACGGACCAAGCGAGCAACCATGCGCTCTTCGGTGAGCTTATCGCCACCCTCAACGCCATTCAAGAGGAAGGGAAACTGGTCCTCCATACCGCCAATGCCATGTGGCCGGCCAAGGGACATACCGTCCTGCCGGAATATGCCCGTATTCTCGATACGTATTACGACGCCCACGCCGAGTCCCTTGATTACCGCAACGATACCGAAGGATCACGGCAGCGGATCAACGGCTGGGTCGCCGACAAAACCGCCGACCGCATCAAGGACCTCATAGCCCGGGGCGTCCTGTCAGCGGACACCGCCATTGTCCTCACCAACGCTATCTACTTCAAGGGGGCATGGCAGACCCTGTTCGATCCGGAAGAAACCGTTGACGATGTCTTCCACGCGCTCGATGGCTCGGAAATCGCGGTCAACATGATGCGGATGCGCGAGGACCTGCGGTTCCACGAGGATGACGCCGTCACCATGGTCACCCTGCCCTACCACGGGGAGGACCTCGAGGCCGTCCTCATCGCTCCGCGCGACGGTACCGTCCGTGAACTCGAAGCCGGCCTGACCCCCGAAAAGCTCTCCGGCTGGCTCGACCAGCTTGAGGAGACCGAGGATGTCCTTGTCCGCCTCCCGCGCTTCAGCCTCCGCTACGAGGCCGAATTATCGACCGTTCTCAAAGCCCTCGGGATGGGGCTGCCGTTTCGCCGCGGGGCGGCCGACTTTTCCGGAATCTTCGGGGCCGCCAACCTGTTTATTTCCAGCGTCCTCCACGAGACCTTCCTCCAGGTGAAGGAGGAAGGCACCGAGGCCGCCGGGGCCACCGCCATCGTCATCGAGGTTACGTCCGTCAATCCCATGCCGACCTTCAACGGCAACCGCCCCTTCCTCTTCCTGATCCGCGACAAGGTGACCGGCAGCCTCCTTTTCATGGGCCGCGTCGCCGCCCCCGAGCCGATCGAGGACGAGCCCGCCGCCCCGGATGAGAAAACCGTCCGCGAATGGTTCGGCGACGGAGCCTCCCTGACCAATGGCTGGTGGGAAAACACCGGCATCGGGCGCTTCAAGGCCGACCACTGGCCCTGGCTCGAGCACCAATCCCTCGGCTGGCTCTATCTCGACACCGCGCCCGGCCACCCGCATACCGGCTATTGGCTCTACGATTTCAGCCTCGGTTGGCTCCACTCCTCCGCCGCCTACTTTCCGAGCCTCTGGAGCGAATCGGAGGGATGGGTCTATTACCTTACCTCCAGCCGCAATCCGTGCTGGCTTTACCGCTACAGAGATGAGCGATGGTTCGAGAAGTAATTTAGATCGGGGTCGGACCAAATTAAGTCTCTATTTTACAATGGTTTGTTTAGAAATCACCGGCTTTTTCTGCCCTTAATCCGGTATTTTTGGGGGCAAAATAGGCGCGGGCGAGCAGGCGTCATATTTTTGCAACCCGGTTCCTGAAAATTGGCCCGGAAATGCGCATTTTATCGCCGCATAGGTGGCTTTTTATGCATAACCTGCTGAAATTCAGGGATTTAATTTGGTCCGACCCCATCTTACGGCTTGGAGTGCGTCCGCCAAGAGGAACAGGCCTTCTCCCCAGTGCTGTCGATGGCGATCCGCGCAAAGGCGTCCAAGCCCTCTTTCCTTCGCCTCCTTCAGCTGCAGCAAATGAATCGAATCCAACGTCTGCCGCCGCAGCAGGTTCAGGTTTTCCAGAATCGTCGTCGTCGCAGGGAACGAGTCGACCAAGGGCGAAGAGTCTCCTCCAAACGACGCGACTCCACCAGCAACTCCCGCACGCTCTTGCGGCAGGG
>CAYFRH010000192.1:0-4803 GCA_964345345.1 uncultured Puniceicoccaceae bacterium
CGCCGGCAGCCAGCTGTGCAGCGGCATGATCCCCGCCTTCACCCCGACGCCGACGAGAAAGAGCGCGAACAGGACCCGCAGCTCTCCCGTCCCGAGCCCGCTTCCGGATAGAAAACCCCCGGCCGTAAAACTACTCATCCCGGTTGCGTACTGCAGCCAGACGGTGGCGATGAGGAAGAGAAGGCCCGCGCTCAGGGCGTAGGCAAGGTACATTCTTCCCGCGCGCAGGGCCGCGGAGCTTTCCTTGTGCACAACAAGGGGATAAGTGGCCAGGGTCAGCAGCTCGTAGAAAATCAGGAAGGTGAGCAGGTTCTCGGCAAAGGCGATCCCGGTCGTCGCGGACAGGCTGAGCGCGAAACTGGCGTAGTACCGCGTCTGCCGTTTCTCCCCGTGGCCGCGCATGTAGCCGATCGAATAAACCGTCGTCAGGACCCACAGCCCCGAAGCGACGAGGGCGAAGTAGATGCCGAGAGTGTCGGCCCGCAGGCTCAGGCGGATCCCGGGAGCCAGCTCAACCAGGGAAAGGGAGGCCGCCCCGCCGTCCCGAGCCGCCGGCAGAAGAAGGAGAATCAGGCCGAATTTCAGTCCGGCCGCGACAAGACTGACCGCCTCACGCGTATTCGGACGTCGACTACAGAGCAGAATAGCCGGGACTGCGGCCAGCGAGACGAGGACCGCGTAAAGGGGAAGAAAGGGAGCCGCAAAAAAATCACTCATCGGAAGCCAAGGTCGGTCACGATGGGACGGATCAAAGAATCCACAATCCCGACATTAAAGAGGCCGATTAACAACAGCAGGAGCGCCAGCAGGAGAATGGCCGCGTTCGCCCCCGAAATCCGGAGCCGGAGGCGCGGGGGCGTTTCCCCGTCCGGTTCTGCCTTCAGATAAAGGCGTTCAAGAATCCGGAAAAAGTAGACCGCGTTCAAAAGGCTGCTGGCGAGAATGACGGCCACGCCGAGGCCCCACCCGCCTTCAAGGCAACCCAACAGCAGGTACCATTTGCTGAAGAAGCCCGCCATCGGCGGCAGGCCGATCATGGAGATGGCGGCCACCGCGAAAGAGGCGCTCGCCACCGGGAAGGCCCGGCTCGTTTTCCGGGTCAGGTCCCCGATTTGCGGCGGGGTGCCGCCGGCGGACTCGAGACGCGCGCTGAAAAGAAAGAGGCAGGCCTTCATGACGGCGTGATTGAGGACATGGAGGACGGCGCCGATAACTCCGTAAGGGGTGGCCAGCCCGATTCCGAGAGCGATGTATCCGATCTGTGCCACGCTGCTGTAGGCCAGCATCCGTTTCAGGTCCGCTTGCGGAATAGCCATGATGGAGCCCCAGAGAATGGCGAGCATCCCCGCCACGATCAGCAGCTGGGAAAACGGGAATTCCCATCCGCCAAGGCCGGGCGGAAACACGTCGTGATAAATCCGGATCAGCACATAGATCGCCACCTTGGTTCCGATCGGAGCGATCAGGGCCGTGCTTAGCGGGGGCGCGTAGGTGTAGGTGTCGGGCAACCATTGATGCAGCGGGAAAAGGGCGACTTTCAGGGCGATCCCGGTGATCATAAGGACAAGGGCAAGCCGCCCGGCATTACCGAGGCCGGCCGTTTCCATGATCAGGCGCAGGTCGCCCATGTTCAGCGAGCCGGTTTCAGCGTAAAGAAAGCCGAGGCCAAGTAGATAAAAAGAAGCGCCCAGCGTCCCGAGGAGAAGATAGCGAAAGGCCGCATGGGCCGAGCGCCCATCCCGGCAACCGAGAAGGGCATAGCCGCCGAGGGCGCTCAACTCGAGAAAGACGAACAGGTTGAAAAGGTCTCCCGTGCCAATGATGCCCGCGAAGCCGCCCAGCATCAGCATGGCGCAGGCGCCATAGGCCGAACCGGGCCTTTCCCGCGTCCCGAAAGCCGCATATGACAAGACGAGCAGGGCGATGAGATTCACCGCAACCAGGAAAAAGGAGGAGAGCGGATCCGCCACCAGTTCAATGCCCATTGGGGCCGGCCATGCCCCCACCGGGTATTCGAGAGCTCCGCCAAGGTGGGTCTGCACAAGCGTCAACACGCTGAGGACAAAAGCACAGGCGCCGGCCGCAAAGGCAAGAAAGGCGGGCGCGCGGGCGTGCAGGAGACCGGCCGCCGGCATAAGCAGAGCAGCGAAGCAATACGTAAGAATGACGAGGATGGGCAGGTGCTCGCCGCTCATTTCCGCAATTCCTCCTGAAGCCGGGGCTCGTCAATGGTCCCGAAACTGCGGTAGACCCGCAGGAGCAGGGAGAGGGCGACCCCGACAGTGGCGACGCCGACCACGATCGCGGTCAGCATGAGCGCATGAGGGAGCGGATTGACGCTGTCAAGAGAGGCACCCTCAGCAGTTTTTTCACGGATCGGCACCGTGCCGCCGTCCTTGTAGGCGACGATGATGAAAAAGAGGATGATCGACGTCTGGAAGATGGTCAGGCCGATGACCTGCTTTAGGAGGTTTCGCTTACAAAGGACCCCGTAGAGTCCAATGGTCATGAGAAGAAAGCACATCCAGTAGGAAAACCACCCTTGAATGACCTCAATCATTGGCTTCGGCCCCTCCTGACAACCGGTCAAAAATCAAAACAAGGATGCCCATTACCGCGATCGCCACGCCGATTTCGATCACGAGAATTTCCCAGTAATGCCGATCCGCAGGGGCCATGCCGGGGAAAGGCAGGCGTTCGAATTCAAGATAGTGCCCCCCGAAGAGCATGTTGACGATCCCCACTCCGAGAAAGATGAGGGCTCCCAAGGAACCAATGAGGAGGGCATACCGGCTCGGGAATTCAGACTGGCTGCCTTCCATTCCTTCCCCGATTCGCATCAGGATCACGGCTGCCGCCAGTAGGCCGCCGCCCTGAAATCCGCCTCCGGGACTGTAGTGACCGTGGAAGACAACGTAGATGGCAAAGACCTGGAGAATCCGGGCGGTAATCCGGCAGGAAAGGCGGACGATGATGCTGTCGGCGCCCGCGATCATGCTTTGTCCTTTCCTTTTCCCAGTAAAAGGACGCAGGCCACCCCGGCCACGAAGACAACGAGGGTCTCGCCAAGGGTATCAAAGGCGCGGTAATCGGCGAGGACCGCCGTGACAGTGTTGTCCGTGTGCGTCTCTTTGTAGGCGTTTTCGAGGTAGTAGGCAGCCGCGGAGGGAGAACCCGCGGGACTGTAGGCCTGATTTCCGGCTGCCTCCGGATCGCCTCTGCGCGGAAGGGAAAGGGAGGCGATCCCCATGATGCCGAGAAAGACGACAAGAAAACCTGTTCGCATGTACTTCATCGTCTCAATCGACGCTCTCCCTTGTTGTCTGCAGAATAAACAAAACGAAAAAGACTCCCAGAATGCCGGCCCCGATGACCGCCTCCGTAAATCCGACATCCACCGCTCCCATGGCGGCATACACGATAGCCATGACAAAGCTGAAAGCGGTCGCCGTGACCACGGCCGCAAGCAGGTCCCGAATCCCGAGCGAGGCAAGGGAGGTAAGGACCAGAAAAGCGTAGAGGATCAGTTCAACCGTCCAGTGCATGAGGGGTCAGCTTTCTTCAGGGGATGTGGTTTCATCTTCAGCCTTCCACGGGCGATGTCCGGCCCGGTAAGCGGCCCGGGCGAGAAAGTGGGCCGCAACCGGGTTGGTCAGCATGATCAGGAGGGCGGCCAGCAACGTCTTCGCCGCAACCAATTCCGGTCCGGCGAGGCAGGCGATTCCCAACAAGGCGATCACGCTGCCAGCGGTGTCAACTTTGCTGGCGGCATGGGTGCGGGTAAAAAAGTCCGGCAGCCGCACCAGTCCGATGCTTCCGGCAATCATCAGAAAGAGACCGAAAAAAAGAAGGAGAATCCCGACGATTTGTCCTGCGATCATCATCGTCTTTCTCCCTCCTTCAATCGGAAGTACTCCGCCACGATGAGGCCGGAGATGAAGTTCAGCAGCGCATACGCGATCGCGATGTCGACAAACATTTCCATTCGATTAAAGGCCAGGCCTAACAGCAGGATCAAAAGGATTGTTTTTCCACCGATGGCACCAATGGAGAGAAGACGGTCAAAAACGGTGGGTCCCTTCAGCAGGCGAATGAAGGGGATCAAAATCGCCACCACGAAAAGGCCGATAGCTATCCCGGTCAGTACGTTCATCTCTCAGGTCTCCCTTTCCTTTTCCTCCGTTTGAGAGAGAACAATCGATTCGGCACTGTTGCTAAGCTGACCCACCTTTTGCGCCATGCTTCCGGAAAGCAGTTCCTGTGCCGTGTCTTCTGTGAGGCAGTGAACAAGGTAGCGGTCCTCTTCCAGTTCCAGGGTCAGCGTTCCGGGGGTAAGCGTAATGGAATTGGCAAAAAAGACTTGTTGCAGGGTGCTCGGCTGGTTGCAGCGGAAGGCAAGGATTTGCGGATCGATTTTTCGCGGGTGGTGAAGGATGACGACCGCGACATAGATCGCCGACTTGAACATCTGCCAGATGAGCCAGGGAACATAAAGTAGGACAGCAAAGGGGCGTAACGAGGGTTCGCCCGGCCACGCAACGGAAGGAAGAAGGGAATGCTGCCAAACGACCAACGTAACCACCACGACGCCCGTTCCCAGGTGAAAAAGGTCGAACTTTGCGCTGAACATCATCCAGAGCAGAAAGAGCAGGAGCCAGCCGCCGCTTAATCGCGGCGGAAAAGCCTTCCGGAACGATTGCCCGGAGGTACGATCGGGAAGGCCTTTTTCTTGTTCTCGCACGTCGCTGCACATGATTTGCCGTTTTCAAGAAGTCAATTGCGCGGCGAATCAACCCTTTTCGG
>CAYFRH010000193.1:0-4715 GCA_964345345.1 uncultured Puniceicoccaceae bacterium
CCGAGGTGATCGGCGAAGAATTCCTCGATGGCGCGGTAGGCGTCGAAGCGGTTTTCCTCGTTGGCGAAGCCGTGGCCCTCGTTTTCTTTAAGGAGGTAGGCGACATCGATCCCGCGTTCGCGCAGAGCGGTGACGATCTGGTCGGATTCGGCCTGTTTGACGCGGGGATCGTTGGCTCCCTGCAGGATGAGGAGAGGATCCTGCAGCTGGTCGATATGGAAGAGCGGGGAAATGGCGCGCAGCCGTTCCTCGTCCTTTTCGGGATGGCCGATCATCTCGTACATGGATTCGCGCATGGGTTCCCAGTAGGGTGGGATGGAGTCGAGCAGGGTGAAGAGGTTGGAGGGCCCGACGTAGCTCACTCCGGCGGCGTAGACATCCGGGGTGAAGGTCATGCCGGCGAGAGCCGCGTATCCGCCGTAGGAGGCGCCATAGATGCCGACGCGTTCCGGATCGGCGATTCCTTTGTCGACGAGGTGGCGCACGCCGTCGGTGAGGTCGTTCTGCATCTTGCGTCCCCATTCCCCGAAACCGATTTCCATAAAGCGTTTTCCGTAGCCGGTGGAACCGCGGAAATTCGGTTGCAGGACGGCGTAGCCACGATTGGCGAGGAACTGCGGCTGCGCGCGGAATCCCCATGAATCACGTGCCTGCGGCCCTCCGTGGGGAAGAACGATCAGGGGCAGGTCCTCGGCCGCAACGCCGGTGGGCAGGGTGAGATAGCCGTGAATGAAGAGCCCGTCGCGGGACTCGTAGGTGATAGGCTCCATGTCCGCCATGTGCCCGGGAGTGAGCCATGGGGAGACATCGGCCAGTTTCCGCAGCTCATCGGTTTCGCGATCGTAGAAGTAGTAGGCGCCCTTGCTGCGGTCGCTGAAGGTGCGGACAAGCCACTTCGTTTCGTCGTCGGAGTGGTCGGCGAGGCGCACCTCGAAGCCCGGCAACCGTTCCTCGAGCGAGCGGTGCAGATCCTTCCGCTGCTCGTCGAAGTAGACGAAGGTCCGAAAAGCGGCAAGGAAGGAGACCCCGAGAAGTTTTTCGCGCTTGTCGGAAAACTCGGCCGAGAGCAGGTCGACCTGCGGATGCTGGTAGATCACCTCCTCTTCGGTCCGCGTTTCCGGATCGTAGAGAACGAGGGCGTCCTTGTCCCGACCGAGGTCGCTCACCACCCAGACCTTTTCATTGTCGTAGGTGAACTGGAGGGGACTGAAGGTCGATTTCCAGCTCGCTTCCTCAATGAGTTCGAAAGGTTCGTCGACGGCGGAACGGTAGTAAATCTTTTCATTGAGGCCGTCGGAGGCGGTGGCGAAACGGACATCGCCGTCGTGGTCGGTGGCGTACCCAACATAGTTGCCCGGATTCTCCACCTGCAGAGTCAGTTCCCCACTGGGAAGGTGGAGCTTGAAGACATCGAACACGCGCGGATCGCGACGGTTCATGGAAATGATCATGTGCTCCGGATCTTCCTCGAGTTCATCGATGACGCTGACCCGCGTTTCCTCGTACGGGGTCAGCTCGCGAACGCCGCCGCCGCCGTCGACTTTGACGGCGTAGAGGTGGTAATTCTCGTCCCCGCCTTTGTCCTGCCGGTAGACCAGTTCGTCATTGGACGCCCAGAAGTAGGAAAAGATGTCGCGGTCCGTTTCTTCGGTGATGCGGCGCACGCCGTCTTCCTCGCCAAGTTTGCGCACATGGATATTGAGGCGGTTCTCGTAGGGCGCCAGCCATGAAATGCGGGTTCCGTCGGGCGATATCTGGTAGCCGGTTTTGTCCGGGTTGCGGAAAAAGTCGCGCATGGGCACCAGCGGGGGCGAGTCCGCGACAACAGCCGTCGCCGGAGCAACAAAAAGGGAGGCCAGAAGAAGGCCGTACAGCAGGTTGGATCTCACTTTCATAAAAACTAAATCAGCGGTTAATTTTCCGAGGATTCCGGAATCTTCAAGTCCCTGACATTCCCGATTTGCGGATCGGTGAGGATGCGGGCGCGGTCGTCGGAAGTCATAATGCCGATGAGGGCGCCGCTACGGGAAAAGACGTAATCACCGGTGGAGGGCGAGAATTCCCCGAAAAGGCGGGTCATGAGCCGGTTCTGGACATCAAGAAAGCCCTCCTCGCCCGGGGGAATGCGCGTCGGGATTTCGCCATAGGCTTCCTCATCCTTTCGCACGAGGACGGCTTCGGTGAAGCGCAGGGGATCCTCGGCCACAAGGAACGGCGTCTTTTTGCTTTCCCCGAAAAGGGAAGAGGGGATGCGCACGGCGGCGATGGCGGGAGCTTCCCCGAGAAAGCCCACCTCCCGCACCGCGAAGGCCCGATCGCCGATTTCGAGGAGGGCGGAAAGTTCTTCAGGCGAGGAAGATTCCTCCAGCGGTGTCCCCGCTGTTGCGAAAAGGGCAAACAGGCCCCGCTCGGTCCGGACCGGCACCGCGCGGAGGATTTCCGACCGTTCGCGCGAGCCGAAAAGGTTTCGTGTCGTCCACCGGAACTGGATGCGCAAGCGGTTTTCCGTGAAATTTTTGTAGATCGTATTCATGGAGACCGGCTGGGCCTTGCGGATCTCCTCCTTCAATTCGGAGGAGGAAGTGGCCAGCTGGCTTACCCCGGCGGCGAGGTCCTCGGAGCGGGCAGCCGCCCGTTCGGCTTCAAGGCGGGCGCGCTCGACTTCCGCTTGGGCGGCGGTGAGGTTTTGCCTGAGCGCCTTTTTCTCCGTCTCGGTGACCTCCAGTTTCGTCGACAAGGTCTGCTGCTGGCGCTGCAGGGAGGCCATGCGCTCTTCCGCTTCGGACAGCGCCTCCGCTTTAGCTTCCGCCTCGACGCTCCGCTCCTGCAATTCCTCCTGGAGGCGGCGGCTGCGTTCGGCCTTTTCCTGTAATTCCTGCGCGAGCTGTTCCTTTTCCTCCGCCGTCAGATCGAGGCGCTGGCGTGTCTGTTCAAGGCTCTGCGCCAGCTCTTCCCGGGTCTCCTCCAATTCCCGGCGCTGCGCTTCCGTCATTTCAAGGCTCTGCCGCACGTCTTCAAGCGAGGAACTCGTTTCCTCCAGTTGGCTCGCAGTCTCCTCAAGGGCGCTTTCTTTTTCCTGCAGTTCCTCGCGTGTGAGATCGAGGTTTTCCTCAAGGTCTTCCCGCTGTTGGCTTTCGTTCTCGAGCGAGAGTTGCAGCAGCTCGAGCATTTCCTCGGAAGCGTCCTCGCGCAGTTCCGCCTCGTCGACCTTTTCCGGCTCGGTCTCGGGCTCAAACTCCACCAGCGCAAGGATGCTGATCAGGAGAAAGTCACAAATGATGAGAAGGAGCGTCTTGTTCACGGGAAGGGGGTGGTTTCACATAGAGGGGTTGGTCTCACGAGGATGGGATGGTCTCACACGGAGGCACGGAGTCACGGAGCAATTTTTTCTTGTTTCCCCTTCACAAGAGAGCCTCTTCGTGTCTCCGCGACTCCGCGTGAGACCACCATCTCCGTCCGAAAATGATTCATCGCGTGGTTTCCGTCCGGTCCTCCTCCAGAATGAGTTGCCTCCGGAAGGGACGGAGGAAGCCGACCTTGAGGATGGCCACGAAAATGATGCCGAACAGGGTGGAGGCGTAGGCGGCCATGAGGCTGGCGTCGACGACATTCAGGACGACGAGGATGAGGGAGCCCACGGTGCCGCCGAGACCGACGTAGAGCCCGAGGTCGAAGAGATTCTCCTCGTTATCGAGCAGGTGCATCTTCAAACGCGCCCGTACCGGGCGCTTCCGCACTTCGGCAATCTTCAGCAGGCCAAAGACGAAGACCAGCAACTGCAAAACCAGAAAGAGGAGGAGGACGAGGATGGTGACTTGATCGATCATGTTGGTTTCGGATTCGGAGGCGTCCGCGGCGCCCGCTTCGGGCATCACGGCGGCAAGGTTCAGTTGCAGGCTGCCCTGTTCGTTTGGTCGGAAATCGAGCAGCCCGGGTTCAATGAGAATCCAGAGCAAGAGCATGACAAGAACACCGGCGATAGCACTGTCGAGGGAAAGCAGAAAGCGCCGCGTTCCGGAGCGCGATGGCGCCGGGCCGGCGATGAGCAGCCGCAGAATGCCGGCAAGGCACACCCCGCAGAGTCCGAAGGCGAGCGCGCGGAGGCCCATCGCCATCGCCGGGAAGCTTTCCGCGAAGGCCTTGAAGCGCTCCTGCTGGCGCGTCCAGTCCTCCGGCAACGCCTTCCAGAAGGTGGGCGGCTGGTAGAGCGGATCCCCGTTGCGGAGCAGAGTCGCCACCGCGCCGCGGCCCATGCCCAGCGCCGAGCGGAGGCCTTCCCATCCGCGTTCGCGGTGCTCGCGCAGGTAAGCGAGGAGATCGTCGCTGTCCGGAGCGGTTTGCAGGGCTGCGAAGACCACCGGCCAGCGTTCCGGCTTTTCCTGAAGGGCCCGCGCGGCAAGGAAAAGATTCTCTTCCGATTGCAAGCGGGCGAGGCTCTCCCGGAGCGCCAGCCAGTTCGCCCGCCGCCCCAGAGTGAGGATGGACAAATAGGTGGATTCGAGGTCCGCGAGCGCGGTCGCCTCGCCGTCGAGGGCGGCCCCGAGGTCGTCGAGAAAGCGGGAACGGAGCGGTTCGGGGAGACCTCCGCCCTGTTCGAGGAGGGCGGTGGCGAGGATCGTCGCCTCCAGCGGCTGGCCCGAACTCGACTGGACCGGATAAAAGCGCTGCCATCCGCTCAGCTCGCGGCTGGCGAGAATGCGTTGCACATTCCGGTT
>CAYFRH010000194.1:0-4707 GCA_964345345.1 uncultured Puniceicoccaceae bacterium
CCATCGCCGCGCGGGAGGCCCAGCAACCGACGGGGGAGGTCCTCAATCTCGAAATCGGCGAGCGCACTTCCGGCTACCGCGGATTTACGAAGCGGGTCCCGATCGGGCCCTGCTCCTTTATTACGCCCTTTAATTTTCCCCTCAACCTGGTCGCCCACAAGGTCGCTCCCGCCTTGGCCACCGGCTGCCCCTTCATTCTCAAGGCTGACAGCCGCACGCCCCTCGGCGCCCTCGTCCTCGGAGAAATTCTCGCCGAATGCGACCTTCCGGAGGGCGCCTTTTCCATCTTCCCCTGCGAGGTCGGGGAGGCCGGCGCCCTCACCGAGGATGAGCGCATTAAACTGCTCAGCTTCACCGGTTCCCCGCAAGTGGGATGGATGCTCAAGGCCAAAGCCGGCAAAAAAAAGGTCGTGCTGGAGCTGGGTGGCAACGCAGCCTGCATTCTTGATGAGGGAACCGACCTCGCGGATGCCCTGCCCCGCCTCATTAAAGGGGCGTTTTATCAGTCCGGGCAGAGCTGCATTTCCGTACAGCGGATTTTTGTCCATCGGTCCCTTGCCGACGATTTCCGCACGGCCTTTGTCGACGCGACCAGCAAGCTGATTTCCGGGGATCCCGCGCAGGAGGAGACCTTTATTGGTCCGATGATTGCGGAAGGAGAGGCCGCCCGTCTGGAGAGCTGGATCAAGGAAGCCCGCGACGCGGGAGCCGAAGTGCTTTGCGGTGGTCGGCGTACCGGAGCCCTCCACGAAGCGACCATTCTCCGAAATGTCCCCGACGACCAGAAACTGCAGCGGGAGGAAGCCTTCGGCCCGGTCGTTCTTCTGGAAGTCTTTGATGAGTTCGATCAGGTCCTTGAGCGGGTCAACGAAAGCGCTTACGGAATTCACGCGGGGGTTTTCACTCCCCGCGTCGATCATTCCTTTCGGGCATGGGACCGCCTCGAAGTCGGCGGTGTCCTCATCAACGAAATCCCTTCATGGCGGGTCGATAACCTCCCCTACGGCGGCGTCAAAGACTCCGGCCTTGGCCGCGAGGGCGTGCGCTACGCGATGGAGGACATGACCGAAATCCGCTCCCTCGTCTTCCGCGATATTTAAGATGACCGCCCCGCGTGAAGCGCCTTTTCCTGACAAACCTCATTACGACACAATATGGATGACCTGAACACCGGGAGCCTCGATCTGCACAGGCAGCACCGGGGCAAAATTGAACTTGCGCCCAAAGTCCCTCTGCAAAGCCTTCGGGACTTGAGCCTCGCCTACACCCCCGGAGTCGCCGCCGTGTGCGAAGCGATCGCGGAGAAGCCGGAGGAAGCAAGGAACCTGACCGTAAAGGGGAATTCCGTCGCCGTCGTCACGGACGGTTCCGCCGTCCTCGGCCTCGGGGACATCGGTCCGGCTGCAGCCATGCCGGTCATGGAGGGCAAGGCCCTTCTTTTCAAGCAGCTCGCCGACATCGACGCATGGCCGATTTGCCTCGATGCCCGGGAGCCCGATGAGCTCGTCGCTGCTATCCGTGCCATTGCTCCGGGATTTGCCGGTATCAATCTCGAGGACATCAGCGCGCCCCGTTGCTTTGAAGTGGAGGACCGCCTGCAGGAACTCGGCATCCCCGTCATGCACGATGACCAGCATGGAACCGCGATTGTCCTCCTCGCCGGCCTGATCAATGCCAGCCGCATCACCGGCAAATCCTTTGCCGACCTCCGCGTTGTCATTTCCGGCGCGGGCGCCGCCGGCAGGGCCATTTGCCGCTTACTGCGGTGCATTGGCCCGGCAGATTCCCATGGCTGCAACGCTGTCGGCGAGGTCGTCGTTTGTGATTCCAAGGGAGCCCTGCACAAAGGCCGCGACGATCTCGGCGAGGTCAAACAAGCCATCCTCGCCTACAGCAATCCACACAACAAAGGGGGCTCCCTGCGCGAACTTCTCACCGAGGCGGATGTATTCATCGGTGTCAGCCGGGGAAATCTTCTGGAGGAAGAGGACATCCGACGCATGGCTCCCGATCCGATCATCTTCGCCCTTGCCAATCCAACTCCGGAAATTCATCCGGAAAAAGCCTACCGGGGTGGCGCCTCCGTCGTGGCCACCGGCCGCAGTGACTATCCGAATCAGGTCAATAATGTCCTCGCCTTTCCCGGCATTTTTCGCGGCGCTCTCGATGCCGGTGCGGAGCGCATCACCGACGCCATGAAGCTGGCCGCCGCCGAGGCGATCGCCGATTCCATCGCCACTCCCGACGCCGAGCACATCCTTCCCGGTCCTCTTGATTCCACTGTGGTCGGTAAGGTCGCCGCGGCCGTGGCCGCCGCCGCCCGCCAATAAACTCTTTTCCCACGCCGTATTTCTATGCACAACGACAACATTCCCGTTATTGAACTGGATACCTGCGTTCTCGGAGGCGGTTTCGGGGGCGTCTACTGCGCTAAGGAACTGGCCAAGGGGATGCGTCGGGGAAAGATCCCCGACGTCGGCCTCATTGCGGCGGAAAACCACATGGTCTTTCAACCCATGCTGCCGGAAGTGGCGGCAGGGGCCCTTTCCCCGCGCCATGTCGTCAATCCGATCCGACAGATCTGTCGGGGAATTCAAGTGTTCAAGGGGGAAGTTTACCGAATCGATCCGCAAGCCCGGGAACTGTTTCTGCAGGCAGGCGATTTCACCCCACAGGTGCGCGTCCGTTTCCGGAATCTGGTTCTCTCCCTCGGCGCCCATATCGACCTCTCCCGCGTTCCGGGCATGTCCGAGCACGCTCTGCTTATCCAGAATGCCGGCGATGCCATGCGCATCCGCGCGACCGTCATCAGCCGCTTCGAGGAGGCCAATCTGGTCGGCGATTCGGAACTGCAGCGGCAATTGCTCTCCTTTGTCGTCGTCGGTGGCGGCTATTCGGGCGTCGAAACGGCCGGCGGTCTCCTCGATATGATGCGCAGCGTCCAGCCCTTTTATGAAAATATTCCTTCGGATTACCCGACCGTACACCTGATCCACAGTCGCGATCATCTGCTTCCCACACTGGATCGTCGCCTCGGCGAATACACCCGTCGCCTCCTTGAAAAGAAAGGAATGGGGATCCGGCTGAACGAGCGGGTTCAGAGTGTGACGTCCCGTCGGGTCACGCTCTCCGACGACTCCGCCATCGAGGCGGCCACCGTTGTTTCCACAGTGGGCAATGCGCCTCACCCGCTGATTCTCGATTTCGCCAACGCCCTCGACGCGCCCACGGAAAAGGGACGACTCCGCACGGAAGCCACCGGTAAGATTCCCGGCCATGAAGGATTCTGGGCCTGCGGGGATTGCGCGGCCATTCCCATGGCCAATGGCGAATCCTCTCCGCCCACCGCCCAATTCGCCCAACGCCAGGGAACCCTTGTCGGGCGCAACCTGCTTGCCGAACAGAAAGGCAAAACGCTCCGTCCTTTTCGCTTCAGCGGTCTCGGCGAACTCGCCGCCATCGGGCACCGGAAAGCGGTCGGGGAAGTTTTCGGGGTCCGCATCTCCGGCTTTCCCGCGTGGTGGCTCTGGCGCACCGTCTACCTCGGCAAATTGCCGGGGCTGTACCGCAAGCTGCAGGTGGCCGCCGAATGGACGTTCGAGCTGTTTTTCCCGCGCGACATCAATCTGCTCAATCCGCGGTACTCGAAAGTTCTCAAGGAAATCCTCCTCGATCCCGGAAGGGTCCTCTTCTATGCGGGCGATCCCGCCTTTTCGCTCTATTTTGTTCAGAGCGGTTCCATGGAAATCCGCGAGGGCGGCAACATCGTGAAAACGGTCGGTGCGGGCGAGTACTTCGGGGAGCGCGCCCTGCTGGAGGATCGAAAATTCCATTTCGAAGCCCGGGCCGCCGAAAGCACCCGCCTCATCGCCCTCGGAGCTTCCGAATTTGAGGCCATTCTCCGCTGCTCCAATGCGCTCGAAAAGCTATTCCGTCGCTCCGCGCAATCGTACATCGATACCGGGGACGTGGATCAGATCAAAGAGCGCATCTCCCCGGAACGCCTCAACGGAAACGTGCAAGGCGTCATGAATCCGGAAGTGCATCCCCTCCCCTTGAACGCCTCCCTCCCCGAGGCCATGGAAATCCTCCGCAAATTCCGGCACGGCTCGTATCCCGTTGTCGACAACGACAATCAATTCAAGGGGATCCTCCGTCGCGATGACCTTTACGACCAGCTGAAACGGGCATCCGCTCCCGAGAGCGTCACTATCGCCGACATCCCCATGTCCAGCCTCCCCACAACGACGCCGGACGCCACCGTTGAGCACGTTTTCGACCTTCTTCTCCGCGCCGGTAAAAACAAGGCTTGTGTCCTCGACACGAATGGTCGCCTCGCCGGCCTCGTCACGGTCGCCGATCTGCTCGAGGCAACCACCTGAGCAACCGAACTTCCGGCAACCGGTCCCGGGAAAATGGGATCCGATCCGGACAACGCCAGGGCGGCCTTGCCTGCTCGCTTTGCCTCCGGCTTCAGGTTGCCGCCAACCTGCCGATGATCCAGCGTCCGGAAATCGGCAGGACGATCAGAAGCGCCGCGCAACCGACGAGGATCCTTTCGAATCCAATATCCGCAGCCAGCAAAAAGCCGAACAAGGCCGGCGAGGCGGCGGTGACAAAAACGGCCACGGAGGTGCTGGCCCCGCGGGCGGCGCCGATTCGCTCCTTTCCGAACAACTCCGTGAAGGCCGAGGTCATAATCGCGCC
>CAYFRH010000195.1:0-4670 GCA_964345345.1 uncultured Puniceicoccaceae bacterium
AGGCGTTCTTCGGGCCGAATAAAGAGCCACTGGATGATGAGGGCGAAGAGCGGTACGGGAAGTAAGGCGTACCATGTGCCGAGCAGCGAGGCGAGTCCCAGTAGCATGACGACCTCGCCGAGATAGAGCGGGTTGCGGGAAAAGCGGAAGACTCCGTCGGTAATACAGTGCACCGGCTCCCGGAAAGGCATGATGGGGGTGTGCCATTTCTGGAAGCGTTGGGCGGCGGCGAGAACGAGGCCGATGCCGCCGAGGAGGAGCAGGCCGCCGAGCAGCCCGAGCGGCAGGGGCGTGGCTGCGGCGGGTGCGTGCCATGCGAGAGCGAACTGGGCGAGGACGGTGAGAAGAAACCAGAAGGGCGGCAAACGGTGAAAGCGCAGGAGGAGAGCGCCCACGAGCAACGAGGCCAGTACGTTTTCAAGGAGGGAAGGCGAAAAAATCACAAAAAAAGCGGCGTGCGTGGTAGCGGCGGTAAAGGAGGCCACGCAAAAAGGAATGAGGTAAAAACGCGCCACTTGACGGCGGCGCAGGGGACTGTGCTCCGAGGCGTTTCCGGTGAGCAGGGTGCCGACAATGAGGGTAAGGCCGAGGGCTTGGGCGAGGGCCGCGGCCCCAAGATCCTTTCCGTGGAAGGCCATCATGACAAGGTACCAGACGAAGGCCGCGTTGAGGGCGTGCCGCGGCCAGTTTCGCGTATCTTTACTCCTTTTCATGGATTATGTTTGCGTCCCTATGCATCCCCGGATGCCTTTGCGAGACGGAAGTGGTTCGGTTTGGCAAATGGTGCGGGAGATTATTGCTTTCCGGACGGGTGGGGTGCGAAGTTGGGCAGCATGACGGTTCTACGTATTCTGATACTGACAACCCTTGCGATGATAGCCTTTGCCGGAAATTCCCTTCTGTGCCGCGCCGCTCTCAAAGATACCTCGATCGACGCAGCAAGTTTCACCAGTCTCCGCCTTGTTTCGGGCGCGATTGCGCTTTGGATTCTCGTTCGCTTACGGTCTGGTCAGGCTGCTGGTGGGGGCAATTGGCTGTCGGCATTCGCCTTGTTTGTCTATGCGGCCGGCTTTTCTTTCGCCTATCAAAGCCTTGCCGCCGCCACGGGGGCTATCCTGCTTTTCGGCGCCGTGCAGGTGACGATGATCGGGTACGGGGTCTGGTCCGGCGAGCGCCTGCGGGTTTCCCAAATGGTGGGGCTTTGTCTCGCCTTTGGGGGGCTTATCGGACTGTTTCTACCGGGGCTTTCGGCCCCACCGGTCTTTGGGTCCCTGCTCATGTTGGTAGCGGGGGTCGCATGGGGTATTTATTCTCTTCGTGGGAAAGGGCATGGGAACCCGACAAAGATTTCGGCCGGTAATTTTCTGCGCACGGTGCCGATTACGGTCGTGATGAGCCTGCTTTTTTTGAAAAGCAGTTCGCTGGATGCGGAAGGGGTAGGCTATGCCATCGCCTCGGGTGCCCTTGCCTCCGGGGTGGGGTACGCTCTCTGGTACGCGGTGCTGCCTCATCTCAAGGCGACGCAGGCGGCGAGCCTGCAACTTTCCGTTCCCGTGATCGCCGCCGCAGGCGGAATCCTTCTTCTGGAAGAACCCTTGACCTTGCGCCTCGCACTGGCCTCCGTGGCCATCCTCGGGGGCGTGGCCTTGGTGATCCAAAAGAAGCGCGCGATCCCCGGAGGCTGAGTCTCGCGGCCGTGTCCATAATCTAACTACAAAATGGACTGGTGGTGCGTACTCTGAGTGTCATTTCGCGGTTTGAACTGTAGCCCAATGTTTCAAAAATACCTTGCCTAAGCCGGATTTAAATAAGTTTCGATCAGGTCCTCGACAGCTTGGATCGAATATGTCGGAGATTCTGGATCTTGTTGTTGAACATTTCCTCAATATTTTCTCCTTCAACCGCTCGCAAGATTTCTATCCATTTTATGGCTACAAATTTTGAAACCTTGGGGTCAACTTTCCCAGGGTTATTTCCAATATTGAAGGAGGGACGCGATTTCTTATGGCCCTGATAATCGCTCATGCGGAACTCCGGATTGGTTTTCCGAAGTGTGATGGAGACCTTCCGTTTGCATGCCAACATCCAAGGGCTGACCCCGTTTTGAATCCCATCGACATTGCGCTGGAATGATCAGTGCACGAACATTGTACCGACCATTCCTAAAAGGAAACCGAGTATGGCGCCAACTGCGGGGAAACTCTCGCGCGATCTGTGCGCGCCTGGGGCAATATCTTCGAAGACCAGGTACAGGATGCCGCCGCTGCAGAAAAGCAGGATTGCCGCCAGAATCCGCTCGCTCTCCGCCAGCCAGAGAAAACCGATCCCGGCTGCCAGTGGACCGAGTAGGGGTGCCACGAAAAACAAAGTCCACGACATACGCCGGGAGATGCTCCTGGATTGCATTTCCTCAAAGGCAGCGAACCCTTCGGGCATGTTTTGCAGTGCGATCAGACCGGCTAGGAGGTAGGCGACGCTCGATCCGTTGGCCGCCGCCACTCCCAGCAGGATCGCCTCGGGGACAAAGTCCAGCACCATGCCCATGAATTGCGCGGTCGTGCTGCGTGTGCGCTGTGCCCAGGCACTGAATTGCCAGAAGGCCAGCCCGCCGAGCGCAAAAGAGATGGAGGCGAATACCACCGGGGTATGCTCGATACCACGGGGAATGAGGACGAGCGCGATTGCCGCCAGCAACGCGCCACCTCCGAAATACGAGACGAAGCTGTCCAACTCTTGTCGCCGGCAGAACGCTGCCAGCAGCGGGCGCGACGAAACCAGCGCTCCTGCTGGGATCGACAGCCCTGCCGCAAACGCCAAGAGCATTGCAGTGTCTGCTGAAATCATTCTATAACAGCCTAGCTTTACTAACCGCTTTACCAAGAACTTTTCAGGAGACCCCGTAAATCTACTCATTGACGATAACATCGTATCACCGAAGGTTGGGGGCGCATGAAATTTGAACCTTTCACCACTGCCAGTCTCGTCGCTGACGCCCTTTCGCTTGGGCCGCACTGGATCTATAATCCTGCAAAAATCGCTCGCTTGTATCCGGACGGCGTCCGTGCCTTCACTGATCCGCAAAGCGGCTTCCACTCGAACCGGAAGGCGGGTGAGCTTACACACTACGGGGATCAAACATGGTTTCTCCACGAATCAATCCGGCGGCGAGCCGAATTCTGCCCTGATGGTTGGCGCGACGACTGGACCGCAGCCATGGAGGATTATGATGGCTACCGGGATGGGGCGACAAAGGAAACGCTTGCCTCCCGCGGGCGCACGCCCTCGGATTCGAATGACCTCGCCGGGGCGGCGCGGATCGGGCCTCTGCTCGATCTCGATCTCCCTCTTGAGAAGACGGTCGAAGCAGCCCGGCAACAGACTTCTTTAACGCACGGGGATGCCTCGGTAGCCGACGCCGCCGAGTTCTTTGTTCGGGCGGTTTTCGCGATCAAGAAAGGAAGCGGATTCCGGGAGGCTTTCGCCCGTGCGGTGGAGGATGGGCACTACGCGACGCTCGACCCCGGGACGGCACTGCAGGCAGCCATCGCCGCCGATTCGGCGGATGCAATGGGGACTGCGAAAAAGATGGGCCTTACCTGCCATACCCCCGAAGCCTTTCCGCTCAGCCTGTTTTTTGCTCTCCGGTCTGAAAAAGGTCTGCTCGAAACCCTGAGCGATAATGCGCTCGCTGGAGGCGACAGTTCGGCTCGGGGAATGCTTTTGGCCCTGCTTTTCGCCGCCCGCGGCGATCACAGCTATGAAGATCTCGCCAAAGGACTCGCGGTTCTTCGCACCACTTCGTTCATCCCCGGATCCAACTCCGTCCGTATTGAAGGAGACAACGGCGCACTCTCGGGAGTGCTTGAAATGCCGGATGAAGCGCCCCGTGCCTGCGCCATCTTCGCGCACTGTTTTACCTGCGGGAAAGATTTTCTTCCGGAGAAACGGATTACCCGCCATCTCGCCGACCGGGGCATCGCGACCCTGCGAATCGATTTCGCCGGGCTCGGGAAGTCGGAGGGAGAGTTTAAGAACTCGTCCTTTCTGACCAATCTTGAGGATCTGATACAGGCAGCCGACTGGCTCCGCGACCATCTGAGCGCGCCCCGGTTGTTGGTCGGGCATTCACTCGGCGGTGCGGCCGTTCTGGCGGCCGCCGACAAAATCCCGGGGATCCGAGCCGTTGCGACAATCGGCGCGCCAGCCGATCCGGGACATGTCACGGATCTTTTCGAAACCCATGTCGACAAAATCCGCGACCATGGCGAGGCCGAGGTGAAGTTGGCCGGACGTTCCTTTATCATCGGGCGAAAATTTCTCGACGACCTCGATACTCTGGACCACTTGGAAGAGTTGGAATCCCTGCGCGACATTGACATCTTGATTCTCCACGCTCCGAGGGATCAGGTAGTTGGTATCGACAACGCAGCCCGGATCTTCGCCGCTCTCAAACACCCGAAATCCTTTATCTCGTTGGGAGAAGCCGACCACCTGTTGAGCGTTCCAAAGGACGCTGAATACGCCGCCAGCCTCATCGAAGTCTGGGCCCGTCGGGCGATCGAAGACGAATAGTCATGCCTCTTGCCCCACGGGAATATGTCTGTGGCCAGTTTGGTGTTCGAAAACGCACATGGTCAATTTTCGTCGCGGAAAGTGCCTGGTCCTTTTTT
>CAYFRH010000196.1:0-4646 GCA_964345345.1 uncultured Puniceicoccaceae bacterium
GGACGCCAACGGCGACTTGATCGCGGACGATCTCGAGGATCTATACACGGAGCCGCTCAGCGCTTACGCCGACAGCGACGGCGACGGCTATTCGGACCTGCAGGAAACCCTCGCGGGTACGCATCCCGTGAACCCGGGGAGTTTCCCGGCAGAAGCACCGGTGGATCTGGGACCTCCGGAAATTGAACTGACGCAGGATGCAGAGGGCGACTTTATCTTTTCCTTCAATTATCCGGAAGGTTACGCCGGCGATATTGGATTCCGGCTTTATTCTTCTCCGGATCTGTCTGCATTTCCCACAGACGAAGGAGCGGAAGCGGCATACCTCGGCGGTGGGGAATTTGAACTGGAGATTCCCGATCCGGGCACGGGGGCTTTGCCGAAGTTCTATCGTTTCCGGCTGCTGCTGAAGTAGCTTCTTCCGCTAAAAAGCGGAACTTGCAGACGGGCCGGGGGCGCAGCACCTTTGCCTCATGCCCTGGGAGCCGGAGAATCTTGTTGAGATCGGTCGTTTTTCGACTTCGGCGGAGGCACATGAATTTGGGCTTGTGGTTCTGAGCCAGGGGGAAAACTACTGGCTGGACCGTGAGGGGGAGGACTGGGTGTTGTTGGTGGTTCCGGAGAAAGCTGATTTTCTCGCTCACCAGCTCGACCTCTATGAAGAGGAGATTCTGCATTGGCCCCCGCCGGAGCCTTCCGCGCACGAATATCCCACCGGGCTGAGCCCGGTCTTTGTCTGGGCCTTTCTGCTGATCCTTTCCTATGGTGCAAGCCTCTACTGGCCGGTTTTGCAGGAGTGGGGAAGGGTGGATGCCGATGCTGTGCGGGGCGGGGAATTCTATCGCGTGTTGACCGCCCTGTTCCTGCATGCCGACTTCGGTCATCTTCTCAGCAACATGCTTATCGGAGGGTTTTTTCTTTTTTTCTGTGCTCGCCAAATGGGAGCCGTTTTGGCCGTGATCGCAACTTTTGCAGCCGGAGCAGGAGGGAATTTTCTCAACGTCCTCCTTTACCAGCCGGAACCGCATTTTTCCATCGGGGCCTCCACGGCGGTTTTTGGAACGGTGGGTTTGCTGGTGGCTTATCCTTTAGGCAACGGCCAGTTCCAGGGCAATCGGCGGATTCTGCAGCGGAGCCTCATTCCCATACTGGCGGGCATGGCTCTGCTGGCATTTCTTGGAACCGGTGATGAATTTACCGATACAACAGCGCACCTGACCGGTTTCGTGAGCGGAATTTTCCTTGGGCTTTTCCTGGGAATGGCCAAGCGTTTCGTCCCCGGCGATGCTCAGGAATCGCCGCCATCCTGCTGAGCGTACTGGGCCGTCGAGGCGAACAATTGGTGGGCGAATATGCCGATGGTGAGGAGGACCGCCTGCAGGTCGCTGTCGGAAAAATGTACCTTTTCGCCTTCTCCGAATGATTTCGGGCGGACCTCGTAGTTATTGCGCTGCAGGGTCTGGTTCGGGGTCAGTTCATCTTTGGCAACGACGAGATCGAGGACGAGCCGACCGCTCTCATCGAGCTGTTCTTTCTTTGGATAGCCCTGATGACGGGAAAGGGCCTGCAGGCAAATGCCGAAATTGGTGATGGTGTCCTCGAATTCACAGACAATCCCGAAAGACTTCTCCAGCTGGTCGAATTTCTGGTCAAAGGGAAGCTTGAGATAGGCCTGCTGGCCTTCCTGGGCCGTCTTCTGATTTTCGGCAGTGATTTCGCCCTCCTCCTTGCGCACTTTGATCAGGGAGAGAAAAAGGTGGGCATTGTTGAGCGCGTTCACGGCGAGATTGAGACTGTCGTTGAGAACCTGGCGAAGCATGAGATCGCGGGCGTGCGCCTGCATCTGCTCGAAATTCTGGTGCAACTGCGCCACCGGCATGAGGGCCGGCTGGGCGGATCGCTCGTTGTAGGCCTGTTCGTTCACCTTCTCGCGAGCGGCAAGGTTGAAGGCGAGCATGTCAAAATGCCGCTGCAGGCCGCTCATGAACTGGTTGGCCATTTGCTGCAGGTTGATCTGTCGTTGCTGACCAGGATTTGGCTGGTCGCCAGGATTGGGCTGGTCGCCGGGATTGGGTTGGTCGGGTTGATCCGTCATGTGATGATTTTTTTCTAATATGATCCGATGGGGCGGACGGCGACAAGTTCGATCCGCGGTCGCTCTTCACCGGCATCCGGATTTGGCGGAAAGGCGCGGAAGACGGCTTCCCAGTCGTTTAAGCCCTCGGGATCGACGAGCGTCTGCGCGACCTCGAGGGGAGATGCGGTCGCTTCCCCGCCGAAATACGTATGCTTGGCGTTGCGGGCCTCCGGATCGAGGAGGAAGCGCTCGCGGGCCGCATAGAAGGGCGCAAGGGGGCCATCCGCTTCGGTGAGTTGTTCCTTGAGGAAATGGAAAATCTCCGTCCGCACGGCGCGCCGCAATGCGGCCGGGTCGGTGCGGACGCGGTCCGGCGGCTTGATCCCCTCTTCGTTGGGATGGTCCGGCTGGTAGTCCGGATCGCGGAGTCGCTCCCATTCGTCGAGCAGGCTGGAGTCGGTAGTGCGGATGGTTTCGCGCAGCCACCACGAAAGTTCCTCGGTGGCCTCAGTGCGGAAGGGGGCGGGGACCGTCTGCTCCAGAACCTTGTAGACCTGGCTGAGATGGCGCAGGAGAAGTCCCTCCGCTCGTTGTAGGCCGTAGCGGCGAATGTAGTCCGGAAAGGAGAGGAATTCCGCGTACATTTCCCGCACGATACTCTTGGGATGAACCGTCTCATGCTCGATCCAGGGATGGTCCTCGCGGAACGCGTTGAAGGTGTCGTAGAGAAAGTCGCGCATCGGCTTTGGGTGCTCGACTTCCTGCAATCGCTCCATGCGCTCCTCGTAGGGAATGCCCTCGGCTTTCAGTTCGCGCACAAGGGCTTCCTTTGCCTTGTCGAGTTGCTTGAGAAGAATGGGCCGAGGATCCTCGACGATGGCTTCGCAGAGGCTGAGGACTTCGAGCGGATAATCGGGACCTTCCTGGTCGAGGCGGGGAAGGGTATCAACAAGATAGAGGGAAAGCGTCTGGTGGAGGGAGAAGTCCTCCTGTAGTTCCACGTTGACGAGCAGCTTTCGTCCGGAGGGTTCCGGGGGAATGAATTCGATGATTTTTCGTTCGAGGAGTCCGCGGAACAATTGAAAAGCTTTTCGCCGCAGCGCCCGCTTGCGGTGATCGGTGACATGAGCTTCGCGGAGGATGTTGCGCAGGGCGCGGCAGCCGTCTTCCTCCCGGCTCAGGACCTGTAGCAGCAGGCCGTGGGTGATATCGAAAGACGGCGTCAAACTTTCGCATTCGGCGGTCTGGAGCCGGGCGAAAGTCTTTTCATCCCAGCCGATCTGTCCCTCCGGAGGCTTTTTCGCGCTCAGTTTGCGCAGTTTTTTCGGGTTTC
This sequence comes from uncultured Puniceicoccaceae bacterium, assembly GCA_964345345.1. Lineage (GTDB taxonomy): Bacteria > Verrucomicrobiota > Verrucomicrobiia > Opitutales > Oceanipulchritudinaceae > Oceanipulchritudo. The sequence goes on from CAYFRH010000196.1 coordinate 3,411, forward strand.
CAGCGGCTTTCTCCTCCGCGCGTTTTTTCTCGATGAGGTGCTCGGGGGCCTGCGCGACGACATGACCGACGTCGTCGTAGCCTTTGCGCCCGGCGCGACCGGCGATCTGCCGGAAGTCGCGCACATTGAGGATGGCGGATTTTCGTCCGTCGTACTTGTAGAGCTGGGTGAAGAGAACGGTGCGAATCGGAACATTGATGCCAACCCCGAGGGTATCGGTTCCGCAAATCAACTTCAGCAATCCTTTCTGGGCGAGGCCCTCCACAAGCAGGCGGTAGCGGGGAAGCAGCCCGGCGTGGTGGACTCCGATGCCGTGGCGCAGCCAGCGTTTTAAGTCCTTGCCGAAAGGACTTGGAAAAGGGACATCGGCAAGGAGTTCGCCGAGCCGCTCGCGTTCCTCGCGGCTGCAAAGATTAAGGCTGACAAATCCCTGCGCCGCCTCCGTGGCGGAGCGCTGGGTGAAGTAAACGAGATAAACGGGCGTTTTGCCCTCCTTGGCCAAACCTTCCACGCGCTCCGTGAGTGGCGTTTCCGACCAACTGAATTCGAGAGGAACGGGGCGGCGGTCGCTGCTGACGGTGAGGGCTTCGCGACCCGTACGCTTGCGCAGGTCCTCTTCGAAGAAGGCAGTGTTGCCCAGCGTGGCGGAAAGGAGCAGGAACTGCGTTTCCGGCATGCAGAGCAGCGGAATCTGCCATGCGGAGCCGCGCTCCGGATCGTCGTAAAAGTGGAATTCGTCCATGACGACATTGGCAATGCGCGCACGGGGACCACCGCAGAGGGCCAGGTTGGCGAGGATTTCCGCCGTACAGCAGAGGACCGGGGCGTGCTCGTTCACGGTGGCGTCGCCTGTCATAAGGCCGACATTTTCCGCTCCGTGTTCCCGGCAGAGGGAGAGGAACTTCTCATTCACGAGCGCCTTGACTGGGCAGGTGTAGACCGCCCGTTCCCCCGCACAGAGTGCTTTGAAAAGGAGGGCGCCCGCGACCAGCGATTTGCCCGAGCCGGTCGGGGTTTTTAGAATGACATGCTTTCCCGCCAGCAGCTCGAGGATTGCCTCCTCCTGCTCGCCGTACAGTTCAAGTCCGCGCGCGGCCATGGCCTCAAGGAAGGCCTCCAGCACCGCATCGGCGTCGAAATCGCCCGCAAGCGGAGCCAGTGGTGGGAGTTGTTCGCCGGCGTCGGCCATCCTTAACGAGCGGCCCAGTTCAGGCCGCGGCGCATGAGCGCGGCCGC
>CAYFRH010000197.1:0-4589 GCA_964345345.1 uncultured Puniceicoccaceae bacterium
CACTTGGATGCCGAAGAGGGGCATCGTAAAGATCCGACCACCGGCCTTGATCAAGAAAGAAAGGAAATCGCGGCGCAAAGCATCCTTTTATTAGACCAGTTGATTCGCTACAAAACCCTTGGTTTTGCCGAAGCTCCCGTCGAAGTCGTCGTCGAATCCGTCTGGAAAGAGGGAACCACCCTCAGCAATCCAAGGCGGAAACCCAGCAAAAAGAAAACGCCGGCTTCCCGAAGAAAGCCGACGTCGAAAACGTAAACCGATGGCATTCGGTTCAGAACTGATTCCACTCGTTTCCGTTGAAATCGAAATACCAACCCCATGAATCATTCAGCCAGATCCACTGCCCGGAGGCTGGCAGGTAAGCGATGGCGTTATCCTTCGAGACGGAAAACTCGTCGATCACAAACATATAGGAACCAAGGCTGAAACTGAAGACCCACGGATAAGCGCTGTCATCAATGAATCCGATCCCGGCCTCTTTGGCACCGGTATCCGGATCGGCGGCGAGATCCTCCCAGAGGCTGACTGGATCGGCCGGTCCGTCACCGCCCTCGGAAAGCACCATAACGGGAAAGATGGAAGGATTCGCGTAGTGGTTGTTGTTGGCGACGCCCCAGCCGATGGTGACGTCGCGATTGCCGCCGTCGTCATCGTCTCTAACTTTCGTCTCAAACCCGAAATAGGTACCGACTTCAGGTTGTTGAACAAGGGAGCCATCGGCGAAGAAGGTCCGGAAAATGCCGGAAAAGTTGAGCTTCATTTCAAGGGTATACCCATCAAGGGTTTCTTTGAATGCACGCTCGATCTCGAGAGGCTGGTCCACCTCAATAGTGCTTTGTTCCGTCACATCATAAAGCCCGCCACGAACGGGCGTGGAACCATCCGCCTCAATTTCTTTGTGCCAGTCATTCACGAAGTCGTTGCCGGGATCGTTGAAAGCGGTGCCGATGTCCCTGCTGTTGTCACCGTCAAGATAGAGATCCACACCGTCGTCATTTTCAACACCATCGCTGTCGCGAACGAGAATATCATCCGATACCTCCATAAAAATATAAAGGAATTCATCATCCCATGCAGCTTTGAAGGTGGCACTCAGATCGGAGGGATCCGGTATGGGCGTCGTATACTCCTCTTCCCAACCGGCGCCGTCGGGAATCGGCCATCCGTGCTTTTCCAGCGAGTATTCGGGAGCCCCCGCCCAGACAGCCTCATCAGCGTTGCCGTCAAGGGTGATGGCGGTATCCGTTTTTACGGCCTCTGCAATGGCGGGAGGTTCAAAGGTGTCGCCAAAGGCGTCCACGAATTCGTCGGGTATGGCCGCTTGCGCCGCAAAAGGAGCGAGCAAACAGGCGGGGATGAGGTAGGATTGTTTTGTCATGATTTCGATTTTTGTTGGGTTACTATTTTATAAGGGTTAGGGGGAGAAAAAACTTACGGCTTTAATAATGACGATCAAAACGAGAAGGGAACAAGGACACCGGCGATTCAATCCGTTGAATCACAGGGAACTCACGTTAATTCCCTCCAACGGAAAACCAGCCTTCTTCCTGAGTTCCGATGGAATAATCGAAGAACCACCGTTTGCCGTCCTCACTGACCTCGTCGAGAAAGGCTAACCACGATTGCCGCTCGTAATGGTACAGGAAGGAAGGATAAGTGCTTTCAAGAACAAACATCCATCCAAGATCGTCTTGGAAGTTATAGACTTGGAAGGTTTCTTCCCCAACGGGCAGGACAAACATCCATCCATGCTGCAAGTGGAAGGTGAAGGGAAAAGCCTCGTCCGCGAGCCAGCCGATCGGAGTATCTTTCCATCCATTCTCCAGGGGGACCTCCGCCCATGGGCTTTCGTCCGGGAGGGAACCGCCCGAAAAATCAATCACCTGGAAAGGCAAATTCAAATCCTGTACATCCCCGTCCTCATCCGTCACGGTCAAGGCCAAGGAACCGGTTCCCGTGGACGTCGGCGTGCCCTGCAACAGCCCCTCCTCCGTCAAGTTCAAACCTTCGGGGAGAGATTCGGCAGACCACCTCAAGTTGCCTTCCCCACCGACGGCTTCCAACAAAAACTCGTAAGGTTCTTCAATGATGGCGTTGGGTAAGGCGGAAGAGGTGATGGTCGGGCGTGTATTCGCCAAAGGCACCAGCTCGACAACGGTGTACAGGGCATCCTCCGGCAGGGTCAGACGGATACTGCCGCCGACGGCAAGCGGCCGTAGGGGCGTCTGCGTTTCAAGCGTGGGGCTCAGGGCGACCGCCCGCTCCACTTCGCGGTCATCGAATTGGAGGGTGACCTGCGCATCGGTCTTTTCCACCTGCCATGGCGGCGTTCCCACGGAGAGGACCTCAAAGCCCTGCACGGCCACGTCGTCGATCGTCGTCGTCCAGTCCCGGGTCTCCCAGCCCGTGAGCCGATCAAAGGTTCCGCTTTGGATCAACAACCGGTTCGACTGCGCGATCGGCAGCCCGTCGAGGGAAACAACGACAAGACTTCCAAATTGGTTTTTCCCGCGCAAGCGAACATCGCTCAGGGCAACCGTCCCCGCTTCATCAAGGAAACCGGCCGTCGCTTGCGCGAAAGGGCTGTCCACAGTGAGGACGCCGTTGACAAAATCTGTCCGGAGCTGGCCGGTCACGCTTTGCACATAACCCTCCTCGTCGTTTATCAGGTCAGGCAGATCGGGGTGAACAAAGTCCTCGTTGCGGTCGAAAGCGAGATCGACCCGGCCCGCAAGCAGGGAAAGACTGCCCACCGCTTCGTTCTCAGCACCGGGTGTTTCTCCGTTCCCATCGGGGTCCCGTGTGATATCGCTACCTTGGAAAGCCTTCACAAGGGAAGGCTCGGCCCCGAAGAGGGCAGCCAGTTTTTTGCCCTCACGGACGACCGCCGGGCCTTCGTCAACAAGTCCCTTCCGGTAAATCAAAGAGGCCGCCGGGAAAAGACCCAGCTTGGTCGGAATGTTGACCGGCCACGTCGTCAGTTGTTGCGTTTCATGCCAACGAGGACCTTCGGAGGCGAACCAGAAGACGGCGTCCACGTCATTCAAAGCACTGTAAGCGGCAATCATGAGCGTTGCTTCCGGTCGGTAGGGATTGGGGGTCGTCCATGCAAATTCACTAACGATGCTGGGATACCCCTCCACCTGCTTGACGGCGACCGACAAGCGCCGCGGAACATTCACCGCCGGCAAAGCAAACGCTTTGTCACCACTGGAAACAAGCAATCCCGATTCCGCGTCTTTACTGACAGGATTGAAGTAATTGTGCGTATCGAGAATGCCGGTTCCCGTATACGTCCAGTTTTCCACGTCGCGCAAGTACCGGTCCTCAGAGGAGCTGCTGCTTTCCGCGGTCTTCCAATTGGTTGAAATGACGCCCCCCTCGAATCCGTTTTCCCGCAGGACGGCTTCCATCTCTTCAAACCAGTTTCGCTGCGTGGTCGCCAGAAACTCAACCTGATCCGCGATCCGCCGCTGGTCCGCTTCGGGTTGATTGCGAATCTGGTCAAGCGTCATGGCTCCGGCTGAGAGGACCCGCAGCCGTCCATTGTCGGGATCGTCAACGCGGAACCGATTGCCAAGCGAGCCCCATGCCGAAACCGCTTCCTCATAGCTGCCGTATTTTTCCACGACAAACTCGTACATCGCGCTTTCCACCTTGGCCCACTGCACAGCAGGAACGTTGCTGGAACTGAAAGTCCAGAAGAAGAGATTGTCCTCATTGACCAGTTCGATCGCCGCGACGGCGGGATCCTCCGCAATGGTCCTTCCGTTGTAAGGATTTTCCGCTACAAGCATCCTTCGTAACCATTCCTTGAAGGCACCTTTTAGCTTCTCGTCAAAAAATTGCACGAAGAAGGGGGAGGACGTCCCGTCTTCGTAGCCGTCAATCCCCCACTCCGGCTGGATTTTGAAGGAAAGGGGGAAATAAACCTCCGAAATGAAGGTATAGATTCCTTCTTCCCCAAAGCTGGCAATGGCCTTGTGGAGGTCGTCGAGCGTCTGCGCATCAATATCGAAAAGATCCGGAGAATCCACATCCGCGATGACTTTTCTGCTATGATAGCGCACTCCATTCACACCCCGCCTCGCATACAGGGCCGCCGCATCGGGCGTATTCGAGCCTTTATTGACATTCACTCCCCAGAAACGGATTTTTTCGCCGGTTGTGGCATGGACGAAGTCGTCGCCTTCGACGCGGATGCCATCTCCCTCCCCAATTGCCGTCTGCTCGAAAATCTCTTTCAGATCCACCGCCGGTTGCCCTGCGGTGTTCTCGTTCGGAAGAAAATCCCAAAATACCTGCCCGAAGAGCGGGCTTGCGGTGACAAAACTTAAAATGAGCCAAAGGGGTTTTCTCTTCATAATTAAAAGGGGATGGAGGTTTGGTGAGTTGGAAAGTCCAATAGACTTCGTCCGGAATCCGTTGTTCCAAAAGAATTGGAGTCAATCCGTTCAATCGGCTACGAATCCCTTGTTTTCCTCACGACCATGGCAGACCGAAGTCCGCTGGAAGGTTTTTTGGAGCCTTTCCTCCGAGGGCTATTTGAAGCAAAATCACCCCCATTTCGCTAAGCAGGCAAACTCGTG
>CAYFRH010000198.1:0-4577 GCA_964345345.1 uncultured Puniceicoccaceae bacterium
CGGCTCCGTGTATAGATCCTCGAGATCGTCCGCGATCAAGTCGCCGTTGGCGTCCCCGGCGGGTGCGCCGGGAAGGGAAATGAGGTCGACCGACGGGATCACCTCCATGCCGAGGTCGGCCCCGCAATCCGCGGGCACATCGGTGTAGCCGCGGACTTCAAGAACGCTTCCCGCCGGCATCTCAAACGCATCCGGAAGGGCAAAGGGGTCCCCCTTGAAATCGACAAGACTGACGTCCTGGCCGAGGGCGTCGTCGAGCAAAACCGTGCAGCTATCCGGCCCGCCGTCGGTGGAAGCCGTGATGGTCAGGTCCAAGGTGCTCACGGGCCGGTTCACTCCCTGGGACAGAACAAAAGACACGCCCGCGCTGGCGAAACTGAGGGTGCCGGCATCAAAAGGCGTCCCCGGCGCCGCCGTCGGGTAACCGGTATCGGCAAGGGATCCGGTCCGGATGAAACGACGAAGAGCCTCCATGGGCGGAAGCAGTGAGCCGGGATCGTCGTTTCCCTGGGCCGCGCTCACCCGGTAAATCGCTTCCGCAACCTGCCGCAGGGCCGATACATTGGCGTTGGGAGCACTCTGGATGATGCTATCCGCGCTATCAAAGACAATTCCGAGCTGATACCCGGTGTCGACCCCGCCGAACTCCCGTTGCACATCCTCGAAGGTGACCAGTCCGGGTTGCACGGCCCGACTGCCGTCTCCGGGAGCCGCCGCAAGGGGTACGGCGTCTTCCCCCGTCCGGAAACCGGTCAGGGTCATGCGGTCGGCGGCCGGGAGGAGGCTCCGGGCCTTGAGGATCTGTTCGAGCCGCGCCTCTACCAGTAGCAGGACAAGGGTATCGTACAAATTGAATTCCCGTACCACCTCTTCGCGCGACAAGGCCAGCAACTGCGACTTTACGGAACTTACCCATGCGGCCGCTTCCGCCGCCGGATCACCTCCCGCACTGCCGTAACTGTAGCTGAACTGCGGCAGCTCCAGTTCCGGAGGCATGACAAGGGCGGCGATTTGCCGACCGATTTCCGGATCTGGACCGGCAACGTCCACCGGGAAACTGCTCCCCGTCGCAAGGACCATCGGAAGGCCTCTTTCCCCGGGCGCGATGGCCGCAATCAATGCAGACGGATCGGTCACCCCACTGATGCCATGGTCCCGGGTGCGGTCATACCCAAGAAGTGAACCACTAAGGTTGTATAGACGCACCGATGTGGCGAGGGATTCGCCCGGACCCTCCGTCGCTTCGTCCAGCGAAGCGGCAAAGGGATCCACCGCGAGCGTACCGTCATGAGACTGCGGTACCGCCACAAGATCAAAGACACTTTGCAAATTCAAAACACTGCCCGACGGTGTTGAAGAGGCATTTCCCGGATCGGTACCGGCCAGCTGCTCCTCGAAGTCAGAAAAGCCATCCCCATCGGAATCCGATTCGCGGGACAGGGGCTTATCCGTATCGTCGGTGGGCGAGGTGCCCGCCATCAGTTCAAGAAAATCGGAGAAACCATCTCCGTCACCATCGTCTTCCGAGGCGATCGGGTCGAGCCCACTGGCGATTTCGACGTGGTCCGGCACCCCGTCCTCGTCGGAATCCAGTTCGCCCGGGCCTTCCGTGAACTGGTAGTGCACCGTTCTCATCGGACTCCACTGCGATCCGTTAATGCCGAAAAACTGTAACTGGGTCTCCTCATAAAACGGGCCCACCGAGCTGCCGGCCAGTTGCCAGTCTCCATCGGGCAACATCCGGTAAACAACGTTCGTTCCCGCATTCTTTCTCTGGATCTGCCCGGTCACGCTTTCGCGATAAACGCCCGACCCGGGAATGACCTCAAACCCAGCCGCAAGCTCCCCGCTGGCGGGACGCGGATCATGAAGGGAGATGTCGTCGGCGATCTGATTGCCAAGGGCCGCCACCGTCCCGGCAGGCGGACTTCCCAGATTGCGCGTGACCGGATTGCCGAGACCGGCCACCGGACCGCCGAAGCTTTCCTCTTCCGCCTCGACACTGCCGCCGGGAAGGCTGACCGCCGAGGTCCAGACGCCCGTCTGCCAACGTCCCGTCAGTTCCGGATTTTCCTCCAGCAAAGGTTTATCGGCGAAAAGGAGGATGTTGCTTGCTCCGCCGGGGCTCGCCGGAAGGGAAATTTCCGTCGCGGAATTGAAACCGCTGCCGTCGTGCTGGAAAAGCTCCGCGGCTTCGACTCTCCCGGAGTCCTCGCTGCTGCTGAAGACGAAAAGGTTGCCGTCCGGACGCGCAAGGGTGCCCGTTACCGGGAGGCCCGAGGCTGGGCTCAACAATTGTCCGAACAAGGGAGCGGAGGCGCCGTCGAAATTGTATTCCCGCAAACCGGCGCCGCTCATCGGGATCGCCAGCAATCCGGCCGCCGAACCGTCGGCAAAGGGGAAAAGGGCCACCGCCGGGGCGGACAGATTGAAGGTGCCGACGGGATTGAGCTGGCTGCCGTCCCAGCCGAACACCTCGATCTGGTCGCTGCCGGGCACATGAAAGACAAACTGGTACGCCCCCGAATCGTCGAAGGACGCATGCACAACCTCCGCACCGGCATCCACGGTAACGGTATCAACGAGTTCAAAATCCCCATCTTCCGTGTAGTATAGGCGAAAAAATTCCTGCCCCGGCGTCGCCGATTCGCGGTAAAGGCCGAGCATGGAAAGATCCTCTTCGACCCAGAAATTCTTGTGGCCGCGCTCGGCCTGTGGGGCGTTTTCAAAGGGTGTCGCATATCCTTCCACCACACCGCCGGCACTGCGGCGGAGAAGCCGGCGGTCCCCACCGCTATCGGTCGGGTCGTGAATTTGCGAATACGTGAGAAGTTCCCATGGAGCGGTGGCGGTAATTGTTCCGTCATCATCCGCACTGCCCTCCGGCAGGGCCGTCAGTTCACGCGTCCCGACGATAGAGGGATAAAGGTTCTCCGGTACCGGCTCAAGGCCGCCGCCGCCGGCGACATCGAAGAGATTGATCCGGTTAGCCTCCTCCTTGGTCACCGCGACCGCCGCAAGGGCCGAGGGCCCGAAAGGACCGGCTGCGAAGGCGTCCGGTTCGGCGATTCCGCTCGACACCGGCGTCAGCCAGTTGGTGGCGCCACCGGAAACATGGGCCGCCCGCAACACCCCGTCCTCGCGGTCCAGCAGGACGAGATCGGGTTCGCCGTCGTCGTCAAGGTCGGGCGAGGCCACCCAGCCGGCCGGCGTCTTCAGCACGTCGTGCGGATTGAGAGGCTGGCCGTGCAGGGTCATTCCCGCAAAGACAAAACCGGCGGTCAGGAGGACGCGCGCCTCCGCAGAAAGGATAGTGGTGGTTTTCTTTATCATGCGCCCTCTCCTTATTCGATTTCGATGGGATTGGTCGGGATGACTTCCACGATCTCCCGGGTTGTCGGGTCGTAGCGGACCATCAAATACTGATACAGCGCTCCCCGTACCATCGGTTGCGTGTCTTTCACGAGGAGATCGTACCAGCCGGAGCCCTGCTCCTCGTCACCGCTCGGGTCGACGAGGAAGAAAGGATCCTCGTTGCTAATCAGTCCGCCCGATTCCACGGTCGCGATGCTTTCCATCATCGGACTGACCTGGTAAACGTCGCCCGAAACCTGCGGATACCTGGTGTTCGGCTCCTGGTAACGATAAAGAACAAAGGGAATCAGTGGATCGCCGTTGAAATCGGTGAAAAGGAACGATTCCACCCCATCATCAACATCGACATCTCTGGGATAAAGGAAATCCCACGGGTTCTTGGCCGGATCGGGGCGCTCACCGGAAGCGTACCGGATTTTCCCTACACGAACACCCGCCCCCGCGTAATTTCCGATGTTCACGGGCTTGGCGATGATGTCGCTGTGGAAGGCGCTTAGCTCCGGCAGCCCGAGGGCCGGCCACGGAACATCGGGTCCACTGACGGTGGCATCCGTGTCCGGATTCCATGAGAAGGTTTCCTCATTGCTGTATTCGCTGGTCCGCCCGGTCGGGCCGACCGCTTTCACGCGGAAGGTGTATTCAATTCCGGAAACAATATTCTCCGCCGTGGCCGCGAATTCGGGACTATTGCCCGGGCCGAGGCCGCTGGCCAAACGGGTCTCGAAAGGCATCCAAAGGCGGCCGTCCTCTTCATAGTAGGTACCTGCCGAAGGAAAATCGTTCCCGAGAGAGCCGGGCAAGTTGTCGGCGTTATCCACCGTCACCTCGACAATGAAACGCTCCACGCCGTACGGTGCGCAGAACCACGTCACTGCCGCATTGGGGGAAGCGGAGGTCCCCACCGCTTCGGGCGGGGCCAGCATGGGGGCGGGGATCGGCTCCTTGCCCTCCACCCCGGTGCAGCCAAGCCGCACCATGGGACTGGGGTTGCCGTGCTCGTCGAACAACTGCACGAAATAGCAGATGCGGCTGTCGGAGGCCGGGAGGGTGCTGTCGGTGACAATCACGCTGAGGACGTCGAGAGCGGAATCAAGGCCCTGCTCGATCATGGTAAGCTCCCCGTCGTCAATGCGCCGGTACACCTTCCATTCCTCCGTCGTCGGGGTCAGATCGAATTCGATCTGACCCCGACGACGGAGGAA
>CAYFRH010000199.1:0-4567 GCA_964345345.1 uncultured Puniceicoccaceae bacterium
GCGTCTTCTCCTTCCCCTGTTTTTCTTAACCACTCCCATTCTCATGCCCGACCTTCATGCCACCCTTCGTGCCGGTTTTGCCAGCACCGACATCACCCCCCGGACCGGAGCTTTCCCTCTTCGGCTACGCCTTTTGCGAGGAGGAACTGGCCGCGGGCAACGAGGGCATCCACGACCCGCTCAAAATCCGTGCCCTCGTACTCGAGGACTGTGAATACCGCAAACTTGTTTTCGTCAGCTTCGACCTTTGCGTATTGCCCACGCCCATCGCGGAAGCACGGCGGCGCGAAGTCGCGGACAAGCTGGAGACTCGCCCCGAACGCGTCTTCCTCAGCGCCACGCACACGCACTCCGGGCCCCTCCTCCTCACAAGAGAACTGGCTCAATCCAGTACCCGAAAGCTTTACCGCTGAAGGCAACGGCCGCCCTTTATCCCAGCACGGCGTACAGCAGCTTCGCCAGCAGGGCCATCAGGACCACGGCCACGGGATAGACGGTGGCGTAGCTGACGATGGGGGCCTGGCGGCTCGTTTTCGCGGTGAGCGCGCCAAGGGCGGGCGTGCTCGTCATGCCGCCGCAGATCCCGCCAAGGGTCTGGAAAAGGGAGAGGCGCAAATAGAAATGAGCGAGACAAAAACCGAGGAGCAACGGCACCAGCGTAATGACAGCGCCAATTCCGAGGATGACGAGCCCTTGGGAACTCACCGCCTCGACCAACCCGGCGCCGCCGCGGATCCCCGCGTGGGCGAGAAAAAAGACCAGCCCCATTTCCTGCAGCAACACGCGCGTGGGCCGCGGGATGTGGCCAACGATTCCGCCCATGCGCCCGAAATGGCCCAGCAATAAAGCGACAAGGAGCGGGCCGCCCGCGAGCCCAAGGGAAAATTCCGCCCCGCCCGGCAGGGGAAAGCTCAGCCCGCCCACGACAATGCCCAACGACAGGCCGATAGCGATCGAAACGAGGCTCGTCTGCGAAAAGGCATGGGCGCGATGGCCAACTGTTTTCTCAAAGGCCTGCAGGCTCTCCTTCGTCCCCACCACAGTGAGGATGTCGTTCGGTTCAAGGCGAGTGGTCGGATCCGGAACAAACTCGAATTCCATTCGGCTGATCCGCGTAATAACAACACCTTGGTTTTTCAGGAGATCCATTTCCTGCAGGGTTTTCCCGGTCATGTCGCGATTCGTCACGACAAAGCGCGCGCGCTCGTCATCGGCGTTCACGACCACCGGTTTGTCCAGCTTGCGGCCGATCATCTCGGTCGCGATGTCCACCGGCTGCGGCTGCCCCACCAACAGCACTTCCATGCCCTCCGTAAAAAGGTCTTCCCGGCCCACGGGCTCGAGGCGACCGCCCCGGCTGATACGCGGCAGCTGGCAGCCGCCCAGCTGCTGCACGGCGCTTTCCGCAATGCGCTTGCCGATCAGGTTCGGGTTGGTTACCTCGACCAGTCGACGCTCCACCCGGGGTTCCGCCGACTCCGCGCTTTCCGGTTCCGTCGCGAGGTCGCGGCCGAGAAGGCGCGGCACCAGCTGGATAAACAGCACCACCCCGATCACGCCAAGAGGATAGGCCACCCCGTAACCGACCACGACCTGCTGCCCGCCCACGGAATGGCCCTCCATCGCCGCCGCCAGCGCGGGGGTACTGGTCAGCGCCCCCGCGAAAATCCCCACCGCCATGCCGGGTTCAAGGTCAAAAAACCGCCCGAACAGCACCGTCAGCCCCGCCCCGCTGCCGACCACGACAAGGGTCAAGAACGCCAGCTCCTTTCCCTGCCGACGCAGGGCCGCGAAAAAACGTCCGCCCGCCCCCACCCCGACACAGTACACGAACAAGACCAGCCCGATACTTCCCGTCGCCGCCGGTACCGTCAGCCCAAAATGCCCCGCCAAGAGAGCCATGAACAAAACCCCGGAACTCCCCAGCTGGATCCCCCCGACCCGAATCTCCCCCAGTAAAAGCCCCGTTCCAATCAGAAGGAACAGGGTCAGAAGAGGCTCGGAGGAAAGGTAGGTGAGAAGATTTGGCATCGGTTCAATAATTGTTTATGGTCCCAGGAACCAAAAAACACGGCGGAAATATGTCCATTCCATGAGGTAGTCGAAGGCTACCAGCTGGTGCAAAGCACAAATGAGCCAGAAGACGACCTGATAGGCAACCTTGCGGATCTTGTGGCGAAGAACCCGCTGTGCCCAGAACGCGCAGGCCCAGCCTCCCGACAACTCCAGCAGGTGCAGGGTCGTTTCCGGAACCCGGCGATCCTGCCGCACAGCCCGCCGCTTGTCCCAGGCGTACATCCATCCCGTGAAAATCGACAGCGTTCCAACAAAACCCAAAAGGTAGAGGGGATCGATTGTTGCGGATAGTTCCTTGATCGCGAGCAATGGCAGAACGATCGCCGCGGCAAAAAGAATCAGGGGAAAAAGAGACCGGACCGTGAAACCGTTTCGCATGTCGGGAAGCTGTGTGGTTTCGCCTTTTCAACAAAGTCCAAGGAAGAGGCGGCTACTTGCCTGCGATCAGCCTGACCGCCCGCAACAGCACGCGTACAATGGTTGGCAGCAGGGCAATGAGCAGGACGGCAAAGACAAGGAGAGTCCAATTAATTTCGCGGGCGATCGGCTGAACGAGAGGCTCCACGACGAGTTCCTTGCCCCCGGAAATGTACGGCCGGGGATCGGCGAGGAAGGTGGCGAGGATGCCGGTGACAGCGAGGGATCCTTTATGTTGCCAGATAAATTCCATCGCCCCGTCGCCATATTGGCGGATGACCCCGAGTAGTTCCCCGCTTCGGGAAGTGGCGGTAAGAAGCCCCTCTTCGGCCGCCATGCTGAGCCGCTGGGCACTTTGGCGGGAGAGTTGGTTCAGCGCAGCGGCGGCCTCGTCGCCGTACTGGCGAAGGAGCGCATCGGCGATGCCCGGGTGGCGGAGCATGGCATCGGCAGCAGCATCGCCGTGCCGGAGGAAAAGAGCGAGTTTATCCGGCTCGGAAACGATCCAGAGCGCTTCGTCACCCTTCCGTGCATAAAGCCGCAGAACCGCCGGCGCCTGCTCACCCGCTTCGCGAAGAGCGGCAAACCCGCGATGGCCCGCGCTGCGCAGAAAGGGCAACGCTTCCTCGCCATGGATGGCAACGGCCCTTGCCGTCCGCTCCACCACCTGCTCGACCGTTTCGCCGGCGGCGCCCTTTCCGAATTTGCCGAGAATAAACTCCGCCGTTTCCCGTACAGCCGTAGCCGCAGGGCCGGCTGAAAGGGAAGCGGCCATGCCAATGATCAGGAAAGTGTAAGGGAAACGGATCCAATTCATGGCACCATCCCCGCGACCGTCCGCTCCCACACTCGGCTTCTTTTCGTCAGGATCCTCTGCATTGTTTCCTCAATGACCACGGAAGCCTCGCGCGAAAGCCTTTCCATGGCCGCGACGATTTCCCGTTCAATATCAGCGGCCGGATTGTCGATCCACTCCCATGCCACGTCAACGGCCAGGCCGAGGACCAGCGCCCCGCCGAACGACCACCATGAATTGGCCGCTCCCGTTCCAAGAATGCCCGCCGATACCCCAAGGCGGATCACCACCTGCGTCCCCACCTGGGCGGCGACTTCGGATACGACGAGGCTCCCGGCACTCTTGGCCGCATCCCACTGCGAGGCGGCGACGAGGCGGTCGACGGCCTCCCGAAAGGTACCGGCGGCGAGAGGGATTTCATCCGGGGCCAGCGAGCGCCCGAGGACCTCCTGCCGCAAAGCCACCGCCAGTTCGTTCTCGATGCTCTCGAGGTCCTTGAGGCCGACCTCGACGGTTCTCCTGACCGCCGCCGCCAGCTCTTCCTTCGTGAAAATATGTTCCTCGAACTTTCCGATCACGTACGCCTCATGACCGGTCCGGTCGGCAAAAGGCAGGTACGACTTCACAACCTCCCACTTCCCCCGCAGGGAAACCATCTCTCTCGAAAACGCCGCCGCCCCCGCTTTGCGTTCCTCCATAAAGGACGCGAATTCTCCCGCGCGACGAGCGATGGCCGCCGCCGCCCGTGCGTCGGCCTCCTGTACATGGTCGCGGCAAGCCGAAAGAAGCGCCGGATTCGCCATCGCTTTTCCTTCCACGCCCGCCCCGTAGTCTTGCTCCCCGGCCATGGTTTCAAAAAATCGAATCCCCGCAAAAGCGATCAACGCCACGACAACAAAGGTCCCCATTAGAAACCCCGCCCGTTTCATCGCAGCCCGCCTTCCTCTCGCCTCCGGTCTTCCATAACCAACGGGTATCCAACTTCCATGAACTGCGGCGTGTCAATCGGTACGGTTTAACGGGAAGCTCGGAGCAGAGGAGGTCACGCTGGGAAGTTCTCTACCCACAACCATCGCTGCCACCGCTCCGGAGGACCGGGGGACTGTAGCCTCGTTTCGCCTCACCAGAATCCTTTTGCAAATTGGCATTCTCGCGCTCACTTAGAATCGGTATGAAGCCACGACCGAACTTTATCGTCATTCAGGCCGAGGATGCGGGACGTGCCCTCGGTTGTTACGGGGATCCAGATGCCCGCACCCCGAACATGGACGCGCTGGC
>CAYFRH010000200.1:0-4564 GCA_964345345.1 uncultured Puniceicoccaceae bacterium
GGGGCCATTCATCCACGGCCGAAAACGGAGAGGCAGATTGCCGCCAACAACAAGCCCGCGCCGAGGGCGCGGCGCCAGAGGACCTGCCAGCCTTGGCCGCGCTCGAAATTGCCGAAAAGCGGGCCTACGCTCCAGACGAGTACCACCGACCAGAGACCGCGCGAACTGTAGAGAATATTCGCCGCAGTCGGGTTGCCAAATTCGGAAATCGTCCAGTTCAGGATGTAGAACTGGGCCACGACGACGAGGCTGGCCCCGAGCAGCCATGGCCAGCACTTGGCCGGCATTGCCAGGAGGGGGCCCTGGAAAAAAGGAATCAGTCCAAGGCTGCAGGAAAAAACAATGATCTGCTGGATGACGACAAAACGCTGAAAGCCAAACTCCCGCGCCCAGCCGGCGACAATAATGTCCATGACAGCAAAGGAGGCAACGCTCGCCACGGAAAGCAGAATGGTCAGCCCGACGCGCGTGGCCGGTCCGGCGGTGGTGGCGGCGGGCGGACGTCCAAGGAAAAAGATCCCGAGGCCGGCGAGCACCGCCCCCAGCCACCAGCTCAGAGGCAGCACGTTGCCGAGGATGATTGTCGAGAAAAGGGCGACAAAAATGACCTTCCCGCCGAGCAAGGGCGTCGCCACGGAAACGTCTCCGTTTTTAAGGGCGGTGAACTGAAAAACGGAACCCGAAAAGGCGGCCACGCCCCCTGCCAGCGGTGCCCAGAGCAGTCCCGGTTGAATGGGCGTGCGGAAAAACCACCAAAGAGGAAGCAGCGCAAGGAGGAATACCGTGTTGGTGACGAATACCCCTCGCGTGGCTCCGCCTCCCTCCATGATGCCCCGTTTGAGGGCAAGGCTGGCGGCGGCGAAAAGAAACCCCGCAAGAAGCGGAAAGACGAAGGGTTGCCACATGGATCAGGAACGCTGTGCGCGCGGATTCTTTCTGCCCAGCAAAAAGCGCAGGCACTCTTCAGCTGTCGCATGACGGAAGGAATGGTTTGCGTCCTGCAGCTTCGTCGGATGGATATTGAGGTCGGCGAGCAGGGTCTCTTCCCCCATATCCCCGAAGAGAATTTTCACTACGGACCTCGGCAGGGGGAAAAAGGCCGGCCGCCGCAAAACCCGGCCCAGCGTACGACTAAAGGTTCGCTGATCTCCCGCCGCCGGGCTCACGGCGTCGATCGCCCCGCGCAGGTTTTCGTCTTGGATTCCCCGGTAGTAAAGATCAAGCAGGTCATCCATGCCGATAAAGGGAAATCCCTGCCGACCGGACCCGATCGGCCCTCCCAGCCCGAAGCGGAAGGCCGGGAGCATTTTCGCAAGGGCGCCGCCGGCCGGATCAAGGACGATGCCGGTACGCATCCGGATCGTGCGAATACCCGCTTCTTCCGCCTGAACCGCTTCCGCTTCCCAATCGCGACAGACTTGATGCAGAAAGGTCGATTCCGGTGCATAATAATTCACCCCGGAAGCACAGAGAAAGACTTTCGGCGGCTCCTTCGCCGCCCGCATGCGCTCCACGAGGAGCCGGGTAGAGTCTGTCCGGCTTTCCCGAATCCGCCCCTTGCGTTCTTCAGTCCAACGCCCGTTGGCGATCGGTTCCCCGGCAAGGTGAATAACGGCATCCCAGCCTTCCAGATCCGCGGTAGCCAATTCCCCATTTCCCGGATTCCAGTGGATCCAGCCGTCGCGCGCTCGCCCGCGGGTCAGCCCCGCTACCGTAAAGCCCAAGGTTCGCAGGTAAGGAAGCAGACGGGAACCGATGAGTCCGCTTGCCCCGGAGACGAGGACGCGCTTGCCCTCCCCGCTTCCCCAGCGTCGGCAGCGATCAAGGTCGTCCCGCATGCGGCGGTGCCGAAAGGCGAAAAGGCGTTCCAGTTCCGCTTCCGCCCGTCTCCGCAACGGCCCGATCCGGTCAAGTCCGAAGGGAAGCCGCCAGCGTACCCGATCGCTCAGGCGGCTTTTTCCCGCGTCGATTTCCTCCATGCGGTGCTCGTGCCGCCATGCCGCGAACGGCCCCTTCTCCTGCACATCGACAAAGCCCTCCGGGGGGCGGACCTCCTCCAATCGCGCCACCCAATCCTTGTACAAAGGTCCGGCGCGAAGCCGCAGCACCCCCGTGGCGCCTTCTTTCATGGGGCTGGACTGACGTATTTCCACCCGTTGAAAAGGTGGCAACAACCGCTCCAGTGCCCCCTCTCCAGCATGCCATGCAAACAGTTCCTCGCGCGTTGCAGGGACTTCCGTGGTGGCAGTAAATTCCCGTTCGCTCATCTGGCCTCCCCTTGCGGGAACAAGCCCACGCCAGCGGGGTCTTTGCGCACCGCCGCCGCGCGTTCCTTGATCGCCTCGATCCGTTGCGCCGAAAGACGGTCCGTGTTGCGTAGTTGCAATTTCATGCGCTGGTTGTCGGCAAGACGTTCTTTGTTCCGCAGGAGAAAATCCCAATACAAGGTCGTAAAGGGACAGGCCTTCTCACCGGTCGCTTCCCCCGGATTGGCCGGGCAATTCCGGCAGTAATTGCTCATCCGCTGGATGTATTTGCCGGTCGCGGCATACGGCTTGGAGGCCATGAGGCCGCCGTCCCCGAACTGCGACATGCCGAGGGTGTTCGGCAACTCCACCCATTCCACCGCGTCCACATAGACGGCAAGGTACCAGGCATGCACCTCCTGCGGACGCACTCCGAGCAGTAATCCGTACAGTCCCGTGACCATGAGCCGCTGAATGTGGTGGGCGTAGCCGTGCTCGAGGGTCTGGCCGACCGCTTCGCGCAGGCAGCGCAGGGGCGTGTCCCCGGTCCAATAGAAGTCCGGCAACGGTTCCTCGGCCTCGAGCGCGTTGCCTTCGACGTACGCCGGCATCTTCCACCAGTAGATGCCGCGGACATATTCCCGCCAACCAAGGATCTGCCGGACAAAGCCCTCCACCGCCGCCAGCGGGGCCTTTTTTTCCTCGTACGCCTTTTCCGCCCTCCGTACCACCTCGAGCGGCCGCAACAGTTTTGTATTCAAAGAAGACGACAACAGCGCGTGATAAAGGAACGGTTCCTCCGTCCACATGGCGTCCTGGAATTCGCCAAAGGAAGCGAGCCGGTCCTCGCAGAAGCGCTCGAGGGCTTCGAGGGCCTGCTCCCGCGTCACCGGCCAGCGGAAGGACGCAAGGCCGCCGGGATGATCGCGGAAATGCTTTTCCACATCTGCGAGAACCTTCTTCGTGATGGCATCCGGGGCAAACTCCGGCGGCTGCGGACGCAGCGGATCGGGACCCTCTTTCCCGAAGCTTCCCCGGTTTTCCTTGTCGAAGTTCCAATCCCCCCCGGCCGGTTTTCCCTGCTTTGTCATGAGGACATCATGATGCTTTCGCATCTCCCGGTAGTAGAACTCCAGTCGCACCTGCTTGCGCCCCTCCGCCCACTCGGCGAAGGATTCCGGCGTATCCAGAAAATGCTCGTCCGGATAAATCTCCAGCGGAACTCCCGCCTGTTCACAACATTCCTCCAGGCCGGCCTTGATCCGCCACTCTCCCGGCAACGTCACGGCCACTTCCTCCGGCTGCAGCTTCTTCAGGTCACGGGAAAGAATATCGAAGAGGCTTTCGTTTTTGGGCCCCACTTCCTGATAGAGCACATTCCACCCTTCTTCTTTCAGGTGATCGCGGAAGTGGCGCATGGCCGCGAAAAAGACCGCAATGCGCATCTTCGTCGACCAGACATGGCCCGCTTCGCCCTTTGCCTCCGCCATCCAAACAAGGTCCTTTTTCGGATCCGCCTCGCGGAGCAACTTCGCTTCGATATCGAGCTGGTCTCCGAAGAGGACAAGTAAGCGGCGCGGCCGTTTCGCACCGGCGGGTTTCTTCTTGGTTGCCGTCATTTCAGGAAGCCTCCTTAATTTTTTCAAAGGCCGCCAGCGCCCGCGCCCGTCCGTCTTGGTGGGCGATGATCGGTTCGGGATAATCCTTCCCGATGTGGCAACCGCAACGTTCCTGCATTTCCGTTGGCATGGTCCACGGTTTGTGCAGGTGGCTGTCGGGAACCTTCTCCAGTTCGGGGACAAAGCGGCGGATGTAATCGCCGCCGCCATCGAACTTCTCGCTTTGTGTAATGGGGTTGAAAATACGGAAGTACGGGGCCGCATCCGCTCCGCACCCGCCAGCCCATTGCCAGCCAAGGGTGTTGCTGGCAAGGTCGGCGTCGACAAGGCAGTCCCAGAACCAGCGCTCCCCGGCCTGCCACGGTTGCAGAAGGTGCTTAACAAGAAAAGAGCCGACGAGCATGCGCACGCGGTTATGCATCCAGCCGGTCTCGTATAGCTGCCGCATACCGGCGTCGACCAATGGGTAACCGGTGTGGCCCCGCTGCCATGCCTGCAGGAGTTTGTCATCGTTTTCCCAGGGAAAGTCGCGGAATTTCGGCTGAAGAGGACTTTCCGGTGTAGTGGGGAAGTGATACAAAACATGGTAGGCGAACTCCCGCCAGATGATCTCGTTGTAAAAGCTGCGCACTCCCTTCGATTGCCCGCTTGCGCGCACCGCCGCCGCCACTTCGCGCGGTCCCAGCTGCCCCCAGTGCA
>CAYFRH010000201.1:0-4530 GCA_964345345.1 uncultured Puniceicoccaceae bacterium
CGCCCCTCGCGACGGGAGGATGGCGGAAGCGGCGGAGGCGGGCCGCGCAGCAAGCCCTTCCGGCAGAAACCCTTCAAGCAGGGCAACGGCAAGAAAGGGGGACCGCCCCAGAAACAAGGCAAGCGCCGTGACAAGCAGGGCCAGCAGCGCAATCGCCGCAGCCGCAAGCCCCGGGAAGATGCCGTTTCAGCGGCCGAATGGGGCGAACTCCCCGATCTGCGGGTCTTTAAGGATCCGGAGCAGCTCGAGAGCTTTGCTGCCGGGATCGCCTCGTCGGAACAGGAGCCGCTCCGCCTCGAGGATCTGCTACAGCAGCCCTTCCTTGAGTTGCGGGCATGGGCGGTCCAACATCTTGGTCTTGAGGAAAACCTCCTTCCCGGTCGGGAGGCTCTTCTGAATGCCATCCTGGACGCGGCCTACCGGGAGAAGCGTCCCATCCACTGCCGCGGAGTCACGGAGATTCTCGAGGATGGCAACGGTCTTATTTTGTATCAGGCGGATAACTACCAGATTCGTTTCGCAAGCGCTTTTCTTCCAAAATCCCTTCTGCGGCGGTATGCCATTAAGAAGGGAACGCGGATCGAGGCTCAGCTGCATCCCCGACGCCGGCTCCTCCCGGACGATGCGCTCGAACAGCTGAAAACCTCCTCCGGGGATGAACAGCACGAGTCCCTGTCCGGCTCCGTCGAGGATGAGCTGGCGGAGGAAGCCCTCTCGGCTCTTTTCCCGGAAAACGATTACTTGCAGGCCGTCGACGCGGAGGAGGAAACCTGTCCCTATGTGGTAAAGGTGCATGCCCTCATGGAGAAGAGCCCCGGGGAAAACCTGCAGGTCACGCCCTTCGAGGACCTCGTTCCCTACTATCCAACCGAGCGCCTCCTGCTCGAAACGGAAAACAAGGTGGCATGGGACAACACCGCTATGCGCGTGGTCGACCTCTTGACTCCCGTCGGCCTCGGGCAGCGCGGCCTCATCGTCGCACCTCCGCGTACCGGGAAAACCGTCCTGCAGCAGGGGTTTGCCAACGCCGTCGCGGTGAATAATCCGGACGTCCACCTCATCGTCCTTCTCATTGATGAACGCCCGGAGGAGGTGACGGATTTCCGTCGCCAGATCACCTCCGGGGAAGTGATTGCCTCCACCTTCGACGAAAGTCCGGAGCGACATGTGCACTGTGCCGAAATCGTGATCGAGAAAGCGCGTCGTATGGTCGAAAACGGGGAGGACGTCATCATTCTTCTCGACTCCATCACGCGGCTTGCCCGCGCCTACAACGCCCTTGCCGCCAACAGCGGAAAAATCCTCTCCGGCGGCGTGGAAGCCAATGCCCTGCAGAAACCGAAACGTTTCTTCGGCAGCGCGCGCAACATCGAGGGCGGTGGTTCCCTTACCATCATCGGCACCGCCCTTGTGGAGACCGGCAGCCGCATGGACGAGGTGATCTTCGAGGAATTCAAGGGAACGGGCAACATGGAACTTCACCTTGACCGGGCCCTTTCCGACAAGCGCATCTTCCCGTCGATCGAGATGGCGAAGAGCGGAACGCGCAAGGAGGAGTTGCTTTACCATCCGGACGAGATGCAGAAAGTTTATAGTCTGCGGCGCGCCATGAAAGGAGTGCCACCGCCCGATGCCATGGAAATGCTCATCACGCGTATCAAGAAAACCGCGACTAACATCCAGTTCCTGATGGGGGTCAACAACTAAGAGCCCCCGGTATCGTTCGATGAGCACGCCGCAGGAAATCATTCGCCGCAAACGGGACGGAGCCGCGCTTTCCCGGCAGGAGATCGAAACCTTTGTCGGGGGTGCGGTCGACGGCGACTGGACCCGTGCCCAAAGCGCGGCTTTGCTCATGGCGATCTTCCATCACGGGCTGGACGCCGGGGAAACGGCGGCTCTGACCGGGGCCATGCACCGGTCCGGCGAAGTCCTCGACCTCGCTACAGTACTGGGACCGAAGGCGGACAAACATTCCACCGGAGGAGTTGGCGATAAGATCTCCCTCATTCTCGCCCCGGCCGCCGCCGCGTGCGGACTCAAGGTGCCGATGTTGAGCGGGCGGGGTCTTGGCCACACCGGGGGTACTCTCGACAAGCTTGAGTCCATTCCCGGCTTTACGGTGGAAATGACGACGGAGGCGATCCGCAAGCAGCTTGCTGCAACGGGCTGCGTCATGGCAGGGCAAACAGCATCCCTTGTCCCCGCCGACCGGCTTCTCTACGGCCTCCGCGATGAAACGGCCACGGTGGAGGAACTTTCCCTGATCGCCTCCAGTATCATGAGCAAAAAGCTGGCGGAGGACCTCGATGTCCTCGTCATGGATATCAAGATCGGGCGCGGAGCCTTCCTGCCCGACCTGGACGCGGGCCGTAAGCTGGCCCGCATGATCGTCGAGCTGGGCAAAGCCGCGGGCTGCCGCACCGCCGCCGTCCTCAGCGCCATGGACGCCCCCCTCGGCCGCACCATCGGCAATGCCCTTGAGGTGGGCGAGGCCCTCGAGGTTCTTGACGGGGGAGGCCCCGCCGATGTCGTCGAACTCACCGCAAAATTGGGCGGGACGATGCTGCTCCTTTCCGGCCTTGCCGAAAACCTGCCTGCCGGCGAAGAGAGGGTGCGCGACGTCCTCCGCGACGGAAGCGCCCGCGATTGTTTCCGGACCATGGTGGCGGCTCAGGCGGGCGATCCCCGCGTTGTCGAGGACCGCGCCCTTCTGCCGACGGCCCGGCACGTCGTGGAAATTCGCTACGAAGGGGAGCAGTCCCGCTGTGTCGTCGGCGTCGACGCCCGTGCCCTTGCCGAAGTTGTGCTGCAGACCGGCGCGGGCAGGCCCCGCGCGGGCGAGCCAGTGGAACCGGCAACGGGGATTTCCTCCCTCGTCGCCGGGGGTGAAATCGTGGAACCCGGCTCCGTTCTCGCCCGCCTTCACCATAACGATCCCCGGCGGGAGGAGTCGTGGCGGCGCCGTATCGGCGATTCCATTACTTTTACGGACGAAAGCACTCCCGCCAAAGCGCGTATCCTTGAACTTTATGGCATCGACGGAAAAGGCGATTGAAGAGGCGGCGGCCCAGCTGGCGAAACACGATCCGGAACACGCGGAGCGGCGGCTCCTGCTGATCCTTGGCTCCGGATGGGGGGAGGCCCTTGATGAAATTCTCGAGGAGGAAGGCACCCTTGCCTACGACAGGATTCCGGGTTTCCCGGTCAGTACAGTGGAGGGGCACGCCGGCCGTTTACGCTGGGGCCGGGTGGACGGCTTTCCCGTCTACTGTATGCAGGGACGTTTCCATTACTACGAGGGGTACGGGGCGGATGCGCTGACCCTGCCGATCCGCGTTTTTCGATCCCTCGGAGTAAACGGGCTTCTGTTGACAAACGCGGCGGGCGGAATTCGCGATGACCTTGGCCCCGGCGAACTCATGCTCATCCGCGACCACATCAACCTGATGGGGATGAATCCCCTCCGCGGCGCCAACCTCGACGCTTTCGGGCCCCGCTTCCCGGACATGACGGCGGCGTGGGACCGGGATTGGAGGGAGCGGATTCGCCGTACCGCCGTTGCGGCGGGAATTCCCCTTGGGGAAGGCGTCTATCTCGCCGTGAGCGGACCCAGTTTCGAGACACCCGCGGAAATCCGCGCTTTTGCCGCCCTCGGGGCGGACGCCGTGGGAATGTCGACCGTACCGGAATGCATGGTTGCGCGCCACGCCGGTATGCGCGTGGCCGGGCTGAGCTGCATTACCAATGCCGCCGCCGGATTGGGCGGTTGCGAGTTGTCCCATGAGGACGTCGCGGCGACGGCGGCCGGGGCCCGGGATCGGATCACCCAACTTCTGCGGGCCACTCTTCCCGAACTTTGCCGAACCCTATACCACCATGCCGCTTGAAATCCTCGATCATCCGGTCGCCGTTCACAGTATCAATCAACTGCGGCGCCGCGAAACGCCTCCGGAACAGTTCCGTCGTCACTGTGATAAAGTCACCAACTTCCTCGCGATCGAAGCGACCCGGGATCTGCACCTCCGCAAAGACTCCCTGCGGACTCCGCTGGAGGCAATGGAGGGCGCGCATCTGGCCACTCCGGTGGCGGCGGTCGCCATCCTGCGGGCGGGTGCCGGCATGATCGACAGCGTTACGCGCCTGCTTCCCGACGTCGCCGTCGGTTACATCGGGCTTGAGCGCGATGAAGTGACGGCGGAGGCGCACCGGTATTATCATAAGCTGCCGCCTTTGTCCGGTCGCCGGGTCCTCGTTCTCGATCCGATGCTGGCCACCGGCGGCTCCGCCGAGCAGGCCCTGCGGGCCGTGTTCGAGCACGGCGCCGAACAGGTGGATTTTCTCTGTATCGTGGGCGCTCCGGAGGGAGTGGAGCGTATTCGGAAGGCGTATCCGTCCCTCCGAATTTTCGCCGGAGTCCTCGATCGCGAGCTCGATGAAAATTGCTACATCCGGCCCGGGCTGGGTGATTTCGGTGACCGGCTCTACGGAACCTGAAACGGCCGCCTCGCCCCTTAAAAAAAGAAGCTC
>CAYFRH010000202.1:0-4362 GCA_964345345.1 uncultured Puniceicoccaceae bacterium
CCATGGCCATGGGTGACCTTGCAACAAGGCAGTTTTCCGAACTCGGCAACCTCCAGTTCAGCGATTTCGCCTTGCGGCGCACCACCGAATTGGCCCAGGATATCCAGGGCGTGCAGAACCGGATGGAGGTCCAGCGGGATGTACTCGAGGTATTGGAGAACCGCCGCGGGGAAGTGAGCGGGGTTTCCATGGACGAGGAGGTGGCGAATCTTGTCCAGTATCAGCGGGCCTTCCAGGCCAGTTCGCGTTATTTCAACGTCCTCTCCGAAATGCTGGATACCCTTATCAACAGCCTTGGTCGATGACCATTTGAAAGGAGCCGATATGCGTGTCCCCTTCAATGGATTTTCCGATTCCCTCGTCAGGGAGCTGAGCCGCCTGAACAGCGAGCAGGTGAAGCTGCAAAAGCAGCTCAGCAGTGGACAGCGAATTGACGAAGCCTTTGAGGATCCACTTGCCACCGGTCGTGCCCTTTCCACCTCGACCGAAAAAGCCCGCATTCAGACCCAGGCTCGAAATCTCAACCGGGCCCGCCTGATCGGCGAATTCAGCACGGACACTCTCGAACAGATGAAAGTCGTCGCGAACAAGGCCGCGACGGAGGCCAATAAAACGGATGGCTTGACCAGTCCCGCTGATTTTGAAGCGCGCGGTCGTCAGGCCGATCAGCTGATCGAGCAGGTTCTCCGCATTGCCAATGCACAGGTGAGCGGGGATTATCTCTTTGCGGGGGCGAATACCGGGGAACAACCCTTTGTCGCGCATCGCTACGAAGAAGGCGATTACCGGGTCGATGGAAACGGAGAGCCGCTCCGGCGGTTAATCGATCCGGAAGCGGTCTTTCGACCCGCGGAACTGGATGCCTCCGGCAATGCGGTGATTCCTGCTTTTGGCCCGGTATCGAATCCCCTCGATCCGACCGACCCGGCCTCCGTCGTATTCGTGGATGCGGAGGGTCTTGTCGTTGATCCCGAAACCGGCGAAATGGCGGTGGATCCGCCCGCGCGGGCCGGGGATCTTTCCCCGCGGCCGGAGTTTGTCGTGGAATGGACCGCAGAGAACATGGGCCGTCTCAAGGAGTGGGACGGGACCGGCTATCAGTCCGGTGCGGTGGATGCCACCGGGACCGTGGTCGATGAGGTGGTCATCGCCGAGGATGGCGGCAACCCGGTCCTCGCAAGGGCTCTACCCCTGGATCCAGCTGTGCTCGTTTTCATCAATGAGGCCGGGGAAGTGGTCGATGCGCAAACCGGAGAAGCAACCTCTCAGCCACCCACCAATGCCGCTTCCCTCGCTCCCCCCCCGTCCTATGTGGCGGAATGGACCAGGGGCGGGAGCGGTCTTCTGAAACAATGGAACGGGACGGACTACAGCACCCCGGCCGCAGACGGTGAGGGGAATCCGTACGGAGAGGTTGGCCTTATCAGCGACGAAAACGGGGACTTTGTCGGACGGGTGCGCACGGAGGAGATTCCCGCGGAGATGGTGGGTATGGTAAGCCACATTGAATACACCGGCACGCGCGATCCCGCGGCCGATGTCTCCTTCCGGATAGGCGAGGGGGCAACGATGTCCCCTTTCTCGGCAGGGCAATCCAATCTTCAGTACCTTGCCTTCATGAACGACCTGGTGGAGTTGAGGGATGCCTTTTTCGGGAACCAGTTGGAGGACCCGGCTCCGGGAAAATCCTTTGCAGGGAAAGCTGCTTCCGTTGAAGAGCTCGTTCCCGCCTTCGACGACCACCAGAACAATGTCCTGCTGGGGATTGTCGAGTTCGGGTCCTTTCTTCAGGGAGTAGAGGTCACGGAAACCATCAACGAAAACCGGTTCAATGAGCTGGAGGAACTCTCCTCCCGGGAATTGGATATCGATCTTGCCGAGACCATCGTGAAACTCAATCGCAGCCAGACTGCCTACGAGGCGGCCTTGAACAGCGGATCCCGCATCATGCAACTGTCCCTTCTTGATTTTATTTCTTGAGGAGGCAACCGTCTTCGCATTTCCCCGGAGGTAGGTTTGGAACCGCCTCGCCGCGCCGGGCTCAGCTTCCTCCGCCGGGTGGCGAAAACAATTTCCTTGAGCCTGGTCTTCAAGCGGTATCGAATCTCTCGACAGACAATGAGTGGCAATGGCTGAAGTTTCGAAAAAGGACTTCCGGGCGGTTCTAAAAGAAATTGAGGATCTGCACGGAAACATGGCCGTCCTCGCCCGCCTGGATCCCATTCTGAAGGATCCGAATTCTGAGTTGGCCGGTGCCGCCAGCCTGATCCAGACCGACGGAGCCCTCGCTGGTTCGATCATACGGATCAGCAACAGTGCATATTACGCGGGTGGTGAGCCGAGCAGTAACGTCACCGAGGCCCTCCGCAAAGTCGGGTTTAACGAGGCCCTTCGCCTGGTGGGGATTGCCCTTTCCCAGCAGGCCTTCATGCGGGACCTGAAGGCGTATGGAATCAAGGCCGATGACTACTGGAGTTACAGTTATCTGAGCGGTCTGCTCCTGGATTCCTTCGCGCAGCGGCTGGGCTGGGATTGTCAGGACGCCTACCTGTTGGGCTTATTGCACGGCATCGGCAAGGTGGCCCTCAACCAGCTCCTGCACGAAGAGGAGGTCGAAATCTACTGGGACCCTACCTTTTCATCCGAGGAATGGGAGGAGATCATGATCGGTTTCAGGTATGACGAGGCCGGGGCCATCCTCCTGAAAAGCTGGCGGTTTTCGGAGGCCGTGCACGAACGGGTACGCAAGCAGCTGCAACAGGACGCGATGCGCGAGGACCGGATGCTGCTCGGGTTGGATTACATCCGTGGATTGATTGCAGAAAACAAATATGAGTTCAACAAAGAGGATTGGTCGCTGCCAACCAGCCATCCCTTCATCGACCAGAGCCGGAGTGATCCCGCAGTTCTGGAAAAGGAAGTCCGGCAAGCTCGCAACCGAATGGCGCAAATCCGCTCAACGCTTGGGAACAAATCGTCATGACCGAAGAGACGGAACGCGGTAAGTATCATGTCGTTCTTCTGGACGACGAAGAAACCACCTCCAAGCTGGTCGCCCTTGCTCTTCGCAAGCGCCTTGACTGCAGGGTGACACACGTAGATTCCCTCGAGAAGGTGGACCAGCTGTCCGATGCGGACTCCCCGGATCTTTTCATCCTCGATTTTTTTGTCGAACACAAGGAGAGCCTCGAAATCTGTCGGCAGCTCCATCAGCAGAATCCGACGCAGGAGATCCCCATCATGTTTTTTTCGGAACACGGGGAGCCCAAGTTGAGGGCGGCTGCGATTCGCGCCGGTGGCGTTGATTACCTTGAGAAACCTTTTTTCCCCGAAGAGCTCGTCGCCCGGGTGCAGTCCCATGTCGAATTGCACCGCTCCCGTCAGCAAATTCTCGCCCAGCTTAACGAGCAGCAGGCGCTTATGCGGGTTCTCTGCCATGATTTATACAATCCCGTCGCTGCGGTCGATTCTGTTCTTCGGTTGATGAAACCCGAAGACGGGAACCAAGGCGAGCTCCTCGATCTTGCGCGCCAAGCCAATGAAAGCGCACTGCAGCTCATCGATCATGTGCGGGCCTACCGCGGCCTTTCCGATACCGAATTTCTCTTTGATCGGGAAACCTTTGACCTTGGTCAGGCAGTGGACGAATCCCTCACGATTGTCGATTCCATGGCCAACAAAAAAGGGATCCGTTTTGAAAAGAACATCGAGGAAGGGCTTTCAATCCACATCAACCGGATCGTTCTCGTTCACAACATCCTCAACAATCTCCTGACAAATGCCATTAAGTTCAGTTTTGAGGAAAGCGTGGTCAGGATCAAGGCCTGGGCTGAAGGGACGGAAGAGGAGAGGTTCTGCTGTGTTCAAATCGAGGATGAAGGCATTGGCATTCCCGTCGATATCATGCCGGATATTTTTTCCCCAACGCATTGCTATTCCCGGAATGGAACGAATGACGAGAAGGGCACCGGTTTCGGAATGCCCCTTGTTAAACTCTATGTGGAGAAGTGCGAAGGCTCGATTGCGGTCGAATCCCATACACAGGAAGAATCCAATGCCCCGTGGATCG
Source organism: uncultured Puniceicoccaceae bacterium (assembly GCA_964345345.1). Classification (GTDB taxonomy): domain Bacteria; phylum Verrucomicrobiota; class Verrucomicrobiia; order Opitutales; family Oceanipulchritudinaceae; genus Oceanipulchritudo. The sequence goes on from CAYFRH010000202.1 coordinate 4,070, forward strand.
GAACGCGTATCCTCATGCGCTTTCCAGCAAAAAGTGCCCGGCCCGAGTCCAAGGCAACCCACCTTGCTGGCTGAAGGGACGTTGCTTCCCTCTGCCTTCTCAATTTCTTATCCGTGTGGGTTTCGCCGTTTCTTCCTCCTTAGGAGAAGATTGTTTATATCCCCAAAGAACAAGTACAGACAGGGCACAAGGATGAGGATGATGGCGGTGGCAAAGAGGATTCCGAAGCCAAGGGAAATCGCCATGGGAATGATGTACTGAGCCTGCAGGGATCGCTCGAAAATCAGTGGCAG
>CAYFRH010000203.1:0-4319 GCA_964345345.1 uncultured Puniceicoccaceae bacterium
GAGGATTCCGTTACAGTACAGGAGGCCCTCCTCGCCATCACCAAAGCGCGTTGCGGCTCCATCGCCCTCTTTGATCCGGCTACCGGTCAGCTGACCGGCGTCTTCAGCGACGGCGATTTCCGCCGCGCCGCGCTCGAAGGCGAAGCGGTTTTGCGGGAACCGGTTCGTCGCTACATGACCGGCTCGCCGCAAACGGTCCGCAAAGGAGCCCTTGCCGTCGAGGCGCTGCGCATTTTCGAGGAAGCCGCCGTCGACGATTTGGTCGTCCTTGACGAAAAGGACCGACCCGTGGGCCTTATCGACGGCCAGGACATGCCGCGCCTCAAACTGGTTTAAGTCCCACCTTGTCCGCCGGTTTCGGTTGCGCATTCGGCGTAAGGTAATACAGTTTTTGTATGTCTAAAACTGAAACAGCGGAAGTGACCGCCACCAAAGACTCATCAACCCGGCACACCCCGGTCGTAAACGCGCTTCGTCAGGTACTCTCCGACAGCTACGCTCTCCTTGGACAGACGCATCTCTGCCACTGGAACGTTGAAGGGCCCAGCTTTTTCGCCCTTCACGACGCGTTCGAACAACAGTACACGGAACTCTTTACTGCCGTGGACGACATTGCCGAACGTATCCGCGCCCTCGGTGCCTACGCGCCCGGTGGCCTCGGCTCGCTTGCCGACAAGGCCGGCATGGATGAAATAGAAGAAGAAGCCACCGCCAGCAAGATGGTTGGTCATCTCGCCGAGCTGCATCAGAAGCTGATCAAGGATGCCGGCACCGCGCGAGACCTTGGTGCCGACAACGGGGACAAGGAAACCGAAGACATGATGATATCCCGAATCGAGGTGCATCAAAAAACGGTTTGGATGCTCCAGAGCTACCTGAAGGCCTGACCCGATATTTCTATGGTCGCGAAACGCCTCTCCGGCATTCCGCGTTCAGGCTTGCGACGGTCCCCGCACTGCTTTCCGTGAGAAACTATGCCGGGGACCGCTTCATTTCACAGCAACCAAACTGCGCCGTTACTCCGCTGCGAAAACCTTCGTCTCGGTTATGGCGAAGAAGTAATTGTGCCGAGGATCAGCTTTTCCATAGAACCCGGTGAAACCATAGCTCTCGTCGGCGAAAGCGGCTCCGGCAAAAGCACGGTCGCCAAGGCGCTTGTCGGCCTGCTCCGGCCCATAAGCGGCTCATTACGCTTTCGCAGCCATGAACTGGGCAATCTCTCCCTGCGGCAGTGGCAACCATTCCGGAAAAAAATCCAGATCATGTTCCAGGACCCGTGGCATGCCCTCAATCCGCGGCTTCCCGTCGGCCAGCTTCTCGCTGAACCACTGCGTATTCACTATCCGGCGTGGAAACGCAAGGAACGGCTTACCCGCATTCACGAACTGCTGACCCAAGTCCATCTGTCGGACGACATCCTTGACCGGTATCCAGCCGAGTTCAGCGGGGGACAGCGCCAGCGCATCCTCCTTGCCCGCGCCTTAGCCGTCGAACCGGAATTGTTGATCTGCGACGAACCGGTGAGCTCCCTCGATGTTTCCATCCAAGCGCGCCTTCTGGAGCTTCTCGGCGAATTGAAACGCCGCAACGGCCTTGCCCTTCTCTTCATTTCCCATGACCTTGCCGTCGTTCAGGATATGGCGCGGAAGGTACTTGTCATGCGGGGCGGCGACGTGGTCGAAGATGCCCTGGTCGACGACTTGTTCCGTGCCCCGCAGCATTCCTACACCCGCGAATTGATCGATGCGAGCCCCCGATGGTAACGTTTCCTCCCTCGAAAGCCCGTTGCAGCTTCCCGACCTTTGGCAACAGGCCGCCATCCGGCACCTGCAGCAGCGGAAAGATGTTCTCGTGTCCGCACCGACGGGAGCCGGGAAAACCTACATTTTCGAGGCCTTGATCGAGAACGGGTTCGAGGGCCGCGCCGTCTACACCGTGCCCACGCGGGCCCTCGCCAATGATAAAATGCTGGAGTGGCGGCGGCTCGGCTGGGAAGTCGGTCTCATCACGGGTGACCGAACCGTTCACCCCGAGGCGCCCGTCATTGTCGCCACCTTGGAGACTCAGAAGGTGCGCCTGCTCCGCGGAGAGGGTCCGGATCTACTTGTCATCGACGAGTATCAGATGCTCGGCGACCGGCAGCGCGGCCTCAACTACGAGCTTTCCATTGCCGGCGCCCCTCCGGACACACAACTGCTTCTCCTCAGCGGCTCGGTCGGGAATCCGGATCGGGTCGTGCAATGGTTGCGTTCCCTCAGTCGGAAAGCCGAACTCGTGCATCATCGGCAACGGCCGGTCCCGTTGGAGGAAGTCGCCGTAGAGGGACTGCACGAGCGTGTTCCCGACAGCGTGCGGGGTCCGTGGCCGCGCGCCATTGCCAAGGTCCTCAAAGCGGGAATGGCCCCGTTGCTCATCTTCGCTCCCCGACGCCGTGCCGCCGAGGATCTCGCCATGGAAATTGCCCGCAACCTGCCCGAGGAAGATCCGCTTGTTTTGACCCCCGAACAGGAGAAGCTCGCCGGCGATCCCCTCAAACGCTTGTTGCGCGCACGTATCGCCTTTCACCACAGCGGACTCGACTATGGTCAACGGGCGGGCCTTATCGAACCTCTCGCCAAGGCCGGCCAGCTCCGCACCGTTGTCGCCACCATGGGCCTGGCCGCCGGAATCAATTTTTCCATGCGCTCGGTTTTGGTCACGGACAGAAGTTACCGCTCAGGTGAACAGCAGCACGAGGTCCGGCCCGACGAATTGCTGCAGATGTTCGGCCGGGCCGGTCGGCGCGGCATGGACAAGGTCGGCTACATCGTCGTCTTTGGCGGCAGTCCCCGCCTGCAGGAGGCCCGGCCCCTGCAATTGCGCCGCATCAACCAGATCGACTGGCCCAGCGTCCTCGCCGTCATGCGCAATGCCATTCATGCCGGCAGGGACCCCGTCGCCGCCGCGCGCGCGCTCGCAGGGCGATTCTTCAGCGTGCAACGTATTCCTCTCGGCCTCGCCGATTTCAAGGCCACGGGGCCCGCCCCGGCCGCCACCCCCGGACGCGTCCATCGACAACCCGTACGCGAATTCCAGGATCCCGACGGCGAATGGCACCGCCGCCGTGCCCCGCGCCTGCTTCCCCTGCACCAGTGCTGGCTTTTCGAGAACGGGGATTGGCGCCCCGCCCTGCTCTCCCCGTCCACCCTCAAAAATCTTCCCGTCGGAACCCTCTGCCGCCTCCCCGATGCGGAGGATAAGGCCTATGGACGCAATCTCCCTGTCGCCCGCTACGGACGCGACGATCGGGAGGGGGAAATGGTCCTCAACCGAGGCCTGCTTCGCAAGCTCCGCGAGCAGGCCAAGGCAACCGACCAAAGCCAACGTCCTCCGAAACGCCTGCTCCGCCGCTTCGGATGGACCCTCGAAGGTCTTGAGCGGGAAATCCTTCCCCGCCTGCCCGGACTTTGCCACGGCGGAGCCTTTCATTCATGGAACAGCAAAGGCGAAATCCTCTACGCCCGACTTTCCTTCGGCGACGCCCATGCCCGCGTATTCGTCGATGCCAGCCAACGCGGCCTTCTCCAGCCCCCCGAACGAACCGTTTACCATGAAGCCGACCTCGCCCTGCCCGAACGGACCGAAAATGACTCCGGCGCAAGAGCTGGCACCGCTGCCGATCTCTGGTACAGCCTCGGTTTGATCGACCCCCATGCACGCCCTACCCGCCGCGGGGAACTCTTCAGCTTTTTCAATTACGGCGAGGGTCTCGCCATCGCCGCCGCCCTCGAGGACGAAAACTACGCCCTCGAGGACCTCCTCTGCGATATCGCCAATATCCGCGCCGGCCACCGCTTCGCCGAACTGGAGGAGGGCTCCGGACGCCTCGCCGCCGCATGCCGTATCGCCTACGGCATGATCAGCCTTCCCGGCTACCTGCGCCGCGGCCTCCCCGAAACCTATGGCGAGGGGGCCGCCGAAGTCCTCTTCGGGAAGGCCTCCCAACGCAACGCCGTCCATCGCTCCAATCGCGAACTCCGCCGCGGCGATATCGAACGCGCCCGCCTCGAATGGCGCAGTATCCTCCGCCACATTGCCGCCAGTCCCGATCTTGAATGGCCCCGCTGGCAGGCCCTCCGCGAGGCCGCCCGCGTTCAGGCCAGCCGCTTTCCCCGCTCGCCCTTTCCCGATAACCTCCCCGCCCTCACCCCGCGCCAACAACAACGCCACAAAAGCTTCCTCCGCTTTGACAACGCTGGGTAACCCATAAAAAGAAAGGGGAAATGGGGTCAGCCCTTGGATTTTGGTATAGATGGCAATGATACCAAAATCCAAGGGCT
>CAYFRH010000204.1:0-4237 GCA_964345345.1 uncultured Puniceicoccaceae bacterium
CCCCAGCGGCGAGTCCGGGGCAGTGGCCTGCCGCCATGTTTTTCCGTCCGCGGAAACCTCCACCTCAGCCAGGACATCGTCGGCGGCCAGGCTGCGCCGGTAGGATAGGAACGGCCGACGCGAGCCGGCATCGGATACGAGGCCGAAGCTGACGGGCGGGATCAAATCCGCAATCAGCGGTTGGCTGTTGCTGAAATATTCAAGCAGATTGGGGAGCCGGTCATTGTCCGGATCCGCATCCGGACCGGATAACTCCGGGTCAAGACGTTGAAGCAGGTTGAAGCGCAAATCCCTCCAGGCGGCGAATCCGGGACCGATATCCGCCGGCGAGCTGAGGATACTCCCCTGCCCGCCCAACGCTACCGTTCGGTCTGGCGTGATGACAATGTCCTGCAGGTTGTGGGAGGTCGGCAAGGTGAAAGTCTCCCAGTTTTCGCCGTCCGTCGACACATCAACCCGGCCAAGGTAGCCGGGGAGGACAAGCTTCCCTTCGAAGATGACATAATCTTGGACGTTGAAAGGCTGTGGCGGGTCATCCACCAAGCTCCATTCCACTCCGTCCGGACTCTTCCAGTGAAACCCGGGAAATCCAAACGCAAAGTAGTGATTCTGAAAATACACTGTCGTTCTCAAAGACCGCGTTTCCTCGACACCGAGGGAGCTCCAGCTGGTTCCATCAGCACTCCAGAACAGCCCGTCCTGCCGGCTGGCCACGACATACCCTTCGGGACCTTTTGCGATGTCCCTTAGGTCGGCCGTTTCGGCAGTCGTGGCGGTCCAGTTAACAAGGTCTGTCGTCCAGGATATTTCCCCGTTTCTCCCAACGACCCAGAGGCGGTCGTCGATGACACGAATCCTGTTCGGGGTGCCACCGGGTCCCGTTACTTCCGTCCAAGTCCCGCCATCCGGGCTGGTGTAGGCAGCTCCACTGCTTGAAACAAGCGTGAATTTGCCGAGAAAATGCTCCAGCCCGGCGGACTGCCGTTGCTCCGGGATCTCGAACACTGGGATCCAGGCTTCCGAATCGTTGCTGATAAAGACAAGCCCGTTGGCAGCCGTCGCCAGATAAGTACCCCCATGGTGGGCAAGGTGGAGCATATTCGCCCGCGAGGCATCCTCCAAAGGCAAATCCCAATCGTTCCCGTTGGTCGACCGCGCAACGCCGCCGCCGCGACCAACCGCCAGCAAGGTCTCCCCGTCATACCCAATATCGTAAATCGTATCCGTGAGCCCGGTCGCGATGGTTTCCCAGTCCTCAAGGTTTTCCGTCCGCAGAATTTCCCCGTTCCGGCCGGGAAAAAAGAGGGTCCCATCCACCTCCAGCATCATGAAAATCCATGCCTCCGTCGGGGTCTCGACAAGGGTCCACTCGATGCCATCCGGGCTGGTCATGAGCGTGCCATCCTTCCCGCCGGCAAGAAACTGTTCATTCGCCCAGTGGACGCTCAGGAAGCTGTTACCCAGGCCCTCTATTCCCGGAACCTCCTCCTGACGCAACGTCCAGCCCGTGCCATCTTCCGAAGTCATGATTTCACCAAATGCGCCGACCATGACCATGCGCGACCCGTTGAAGGCAATCCCTTCCGCCCGGTTGAGATCGCCGGTGTCGAGCTCCTCCCATGTGACCAGATCCTGGGTACGGTAAAGGCTTCCGGACCAGCCGACGACATACAGGTAGCCAAAGGCTTCCAGAAACTGGTTTGGATTGAAGGGGAAATTCTCGGGCCGGGTCCATTCCCAGTTCACCAGATCACTCGAAAGCAGCAGGGTCGTATTGTCCGCTCCAAGAACCGTGTAAACTCCATTATAGAATCCAATGTCCTCGAGCGACTTGCCATAGGGCGTCGTCACGCTTGTCCAGGTCTCGCCATCCGCGCTGCTCGAAACCGTCCCTCTCGCATCACCCATCACCCAGCGCCCGTTCACGAATGCGATCGTCTCAATATGATTGGCCGGTGGCTGGGGGGATCGCACATCCATCCGGTCGAGTTCGAAACTCGCGGAACTCGATACCGGAAAGAGCCCTATAGTCAGAAGTACAATCAGAAACCCGCAAAACGTGGACAACCCCTCCTTAACCATAAGTCCTGACTGCGCAATTTCCAAAGGCCTGTCAAATCGTGTTTTCTTATGTGGGTTATTAGTAACAGTTGAAAGGCTCGTCGAGAGGCGGGCTTCATTCCGGCGGCAGGCGGGTAGAACTGTTGCATCGAAACTCGTCGCAGGCGATCTGCCGCGCGGCCAGCCACCTCTCGGTGAAAGAAATCGCCGCCGAGACCGGCTTTCCCTCCTCCAGGATGCTCAACGCCACCTTCCGGCGCTTTTTCCGGCAGACGCGGAGCGATTACCGGGAGCGGACCCGGTACAGCAAAAAAGGCGCCTCCGCATCGCGAAGAAGATCCGAGCGCGCGCCATAGACGCCGCCCGGGAGTGGCCGCACCTCCACGACCTCGCCGGCGAAGGGATCGATGCGTTCCACGACATGGTCCTTTTCCGGGTCAAGGTGGATCGCACGCAGGCGGAGCTTGCCCGCCCGGACGGCGCACTGCACGGAAAGATCCGCCGCGGCGGCGGGCGCCGTGACCTCGTACCGGACCAGTTCGATGCCGCGGTCGCTGCCAAGGTTGCGGCTGTATTCCTTATCCACCGGATTATTCCAGTGCTCGTGCACGCCGAGGCTGCCCATCCGCCTGCCGTCGCGCTCCGGGTCGTAGAACGTGCCCGACGGTGGGTTGTCCGCGAGCGCGGCCTCGTGAAGGTAGTCCCCGGCGCCGCCCGGGCCGAGCGTCTCGGCCAGAACGAGCTGCGGCCATTCCGCGGCAAGAAAATCGTAGGCCACGGAATCCATAGCGACGGGATCCATGGAGGCGAAGAGGCAGGAGGGCCAATCCCCGTTGAACGGCTCCATGTTCCACTTCACCGGATTGCCATCCCAGCCCTGTCCGGCGAACAGGCCATCGAGAAGATAGATAAGGGTCTTTCCGCCCAGGTCCTCGTGCCCCATGATATCGACGAGGGTACGGTAATGGCCGGTCCCTTCCGTGCCACTTCCATCCCCCGGCAGCGCTTTGTGCAGGTTGTAATAATCATGGTCGCTGCCCCACAGGTTACCCACGGGGGTACGGATGAAGGAACCGTAGTGATTTTTTGCGCACGCGGTGATACCGCCGAGCCCGTGGCTCTTGGGAAAGGCAAGGTTGATGAGGTAGGCGGCCTCCGCGTAAGAGCGCGGCAGGTAATCCTGTTTTTTCCCGTCCGCCTCGTCCGTGCTCCAGTAAAAAGGCACATCGGAAAATTCCGCCTGGACACGCCCCCGCTGGCCGTGGTTTTCCACGAAGTTGACCTCTGGAAATTCGGGGTGGACGACCTTCCAGACGTAGTTGGGGACAAGGCAGACAGGATCGCCGATGAAAATATCCGCTTCCTCGACCCCGACCTCGTAGACAAGGTGACGCAGCAGGGCGAGGATGGTTTGCGGGGCGATCTCGGTGTTGTTCCAGATGTCGGCGAGCCAGCCCTCCTTCACCTTGTCATAGTCCGCATCGAGCGCGCCCATGGTGGCGTTGTTGAGGGTGAGATTGGTCTTGATCATGATCTTCTCCCCCGGGACGTAGCCCCGTGCGCCGCGCCCACGTTGCTCGTTGAAATGGCGGAACATCGCCTCCCATGCAGCCGGCACGTTGGCACCGCCGCCGAGGCGGAGAATGGCTTCGCGCAGCATCTTCTCCACCGTGGGACCATGCACATGGTCCGGAGCGGACCAGTGACCGCCTTCCGCCTTGCCCGGCCACTCCGTGGCGGACGGGGCGTGTACGTAAACGACGCGTCCCGGGAACACGCCCTTGCCTTCACCGATCGGGCCGTGCTCCTCAGCGGGAGCGGCAAGGACAGAATTTTCCGGCATCCATGCGATCAAGGCGGCCCCGGCGATCAGGCCGCCCATGGCCGCCATGCCGGCGTAGAGGGGTTGCCGTCCCCGCAGGTTGGCGACGAGCCGGCGCCAGGCGAGGCGCATCCCGAGAAGGCTCAGGAGCCAGGCGACGAAGCCCGATGCGACCGGGAAGGAGGCCTGCATGCAGGGATAAAGGGCCCGCGAGGGTTTCGGCACAACCCGCACGATGAACCAGAGCAGGGCGAGGGCGCCGAAGGCCGGAATCGACCAGCGCCGGGCAAAGCGGCGGAGCCCGGCAAGGCGCGGGGCCCCGCCGCTTTCCGCAGCGGCGGAGCGGCCGTTCCC
>CAYFRH010000205.1:0-1581 GCA_964345345.1 uncultured Puniceicoccaceae bacterium
GCGCCCAGAATTCGCCGTCCATGCGGACCCATCCGGACCATGAATAATTCTGGATCGTTTCCATGCCCTGCGACAACTGCGCAAAAGGGTTGCTGTGGAGGGAAGGCCAGAACAGGAAAATGAAAGGAAGGGCGATGAGGCCGCTGACGAGAATCCCCCGGAACCAGAAGAGGAATTCCCGCCCGGACGACCGTTTCCTTTCCGAAAGGGATATCCAGGGCGGGCATCGTAGGCGGGCGGCGAGATAAAGGAGGGCGAATAACCCGAGGTAGCAGAAGACGAGAAGTCCCGCGAGACGGGTGGACATGGCAAGACCGAAGGCGATACCGACAAAGAGAAAATCCCGTATGGCGGGCGTCGGCAGGCGCTTGAAGAGGCGGACCAAAGCCCATACCCCCAGCGCGTACGTTCCCGCCAACGGAATATCCTTCGGGTTTATGTACATGTGCCCGAAGTACCGCGGCGTGGTCAGGAGGAGAAGCAGGGCAAGAAATCCGGCCCGCTCCCCGCCGAGAAGAGCGGCGCTTCGCCAGACGGCCACGATACCAAGCAAACCGAAAAGAAAGGAGAGGAAATGGCCTTTTGCGCTCCGGCTTCCCATGCCCGGAAACAGGTCATGCCAGATGGCGAGCGGCAGGTCGTACAGGCCGGGATAGGAGTCGCCCGCCATGTCGGGCCTTTCCGCACCGGTAAAATAGGAACTGTAATAGGCCAGTTTTTTGTCGCCGGCGGAGAACCGGAAAGGCTCGTCCCATGACATGCCGTAGTCCGGTAAGATCACAAGGGAAAGCAGGAAAAAGATCCCGAGAAGGGCGAGCGATAGGGATTTCCAATTCATGGGTGCTTAGGAAAGGTGAATTGATCGATACGCAAGGCCATATCGTCCCCGAATACGTCATACAATCGAGTGGACAGAGCGAGATCCATCTCGGACAGATCCTCTCCTTTTACAGCCCATTGAGGATTCGCAGGATCTTTCGTGTCGAGACGCCTCGCGATGAAAACGGAAAGGTCATTGTCCGCTTGGTTGAAGGAGGCGATGCTTTGCGGATTTTCCTTAAATAGATGAAGAGGCCAGCACGAAACACGGGCCACGACGGCGTTGTAATTGGCCGAAGACAGCCAGAGGGAGGATTGTCCGTTCCCGGCGGAGCGCAGCTGGTTGAGAAAGCGGACTTCGGCGGCAATCAGATTGCGGGACGGGGCCTCGGTGGTGGGCAAATGAAGATAGTGGATCGGGATCGCGAAAAAGAGGACATGGACAAGGCATCCCGTGAATAGGAATCCGCGTCCGAAGCGGGAGGGTTTCCATATGCCGACAGCGAGGGGGAGCGCCACGAGCAAAATCAACTGGAAGGGAAGGGACAACCGCGCCGTTTTGTAATCATCAAGAAGGCCATAGTTGAAAAGCAGGACGGTTGCGAATTGCAGGAAGATCGCCGCTGCGAGGGCGGCGAAGACCATCAATGCTTTCGGCAAATTTTTTCTTCCGAGGAGGGCTTTGAAAATTAAGAATAAGACCGCCACGGCGGAAAGGCCACCCGCAATGCTCAGAAACCATGAACTCTGGGCGCGCCATGT
>CAYFRH010000205.1:1681-4230 GCA_964345345.1 uncultured Puniceicoccaceae bacterium
TTCTTTCCGGGGATGTTCCGTGTAGGAAAAAAGGAGGCGAATAAGGAGGGTGAGGAGAAAGAGGTTGAGCAGCGAGAAATGCGCGCTTGTCGCCATGGTCGCGAGAATGGGCAAACCGGCGGCTCCGGAAAGAACGACAACGCCGCCGGAATCCCCGGCAAGGCGGATGCCCACGGAACTCAGGACCCATAAAAACAAAACGGCCGCGATTCCGTTTAATAAAAAGGCATTCGTTGCCCGATGCCCGGAAACATCATGGAAAACCGATACGAAAAACGGGTAAGCAAACGGTCGTTTATCAAGGGAAGAGCGGAGGATTTTGTACTCCTCCCCATGGCTGAGGCCCGCCGTCGGCATGGCCGCCTTTTTCTCCAGATGCAGCGATTCCGCCGTCGCGAGGAGAATCGGCTCATCGTAGACGATTTTGTAGCCGAAGGGCTCGAGTCCAAGGAGCAGCAGAAGCGCGAAGGGAAAGCAGGCGGCGGTAAAGGGAAATTGCCGAAATCCTCGTGTGAGCCGCAGAATTCCGGTTTGGAGAAGGAGCTTACCGGCGAAAAACAGCCCGCACAGGGTGGTCGCAAGCAAGGTCCAGTAGCTGCCGTGGACGACGACCGGCAGAGAAGCTCCCCAGGCAAGGGCCGCCACTACGACCGCAACCGGAGAAAAGAGCGCAAGGATCTGCAGGTGGCGGAGAGACATAAAAAAAGCCGCTTCCGAAGAAGCGGCTTTGAAAGGAGAATGCAAAACCTTTAGAAGGTGTAGGTGACAGCAGTACCGGATGCCGTCGAGATGCTGGCATCATCCGCATCGATGCTGGCTGGATACGTTTCGTCAGCAACCTGTTCCAAAGAATTGATGTACTTATCTTCACCAACCAAATCGGTCTGTTGAACGGTAGTTGCTCCTTCTTCAAGGAAGTACTGCTGGGCCGCAGAGGCCAACTGGCGAAGATTGTTGGTGATGGCCTTTTCCTGCGACGTGCTGCGCACCTTCTGGAAGGCGGGGATGGCCATGGCGGCGAGGAGGCCGATGATGACCACGACGATCATGATTTCAACGAGGGTGAACCCTTTTTTGCTTTTATTATTCATTATATACTCCTGTGTGTTTATGAGAATTTTATCCCCCAGTGAGGGGACTGTAAATCCTTGGCGGGGAGGCAGCTGGATGCCAAGCGAAAAAAAATCCGAGGGGCAGCTTCACAAAATTTTAACGAGGTATCGGGGGCATCATTCCCGTGTGGGTCCGCTTTTACGGGCAAATAACATTTTTCCCCCGGCGGAGGGGATGACGGAATCGATGACGACGGTGACGGTCTGGTTGAGGTGGGACCGGGCGTCGGCGACAACGACCATGGAGCCATCGGGGAGGAAGCCGACGGCCTGCCCGGGGTCCTTGCCGGGCTTGACCAGTTTGACGGAAAGGGTGTCGCCGACCATGACCTCGGGGTTGAGCGCCTTAGCGAGGGCGTTGAGGTTGAGCCACTCGATGTTGTGGAACTCGGCCATCTGGGCGAGGTTGTAGTCGGTGGTGAGTAGCTTGGCCTTGAGGGACTGGGCAAGGAAAACGAGTTTGGCGTCGACCTTCTGGCGTGTGCCGACGGAACTTTCGTTGATGCGGAGGTCGACGTGTTCCATGGCGCGGATGCGGTTGAGGGTCTCGATGCCTTTGCGTCCGCGCGCCTGCCGGTCGGGATCGGGCGAATCGGCAATGGCCTGCAGTTCGTCGAGAACAAAGCGCGGGACCACGATGCCGTAGCCGAGGAAGCGGCTTTCGCAGATCCCGGCGAGGCGGCCGTCGATCAGGGCGCTGGTGTCGACGACGACGAGGGGGACGTCCACGTTGTGGGGAACAAAGCGGACGTACGGAATGACGAGGTTGAATTCGTCCTTCCCGCGCAGGGCGATGACCGCCCCAAGGTACATGAGGACGACAAAGAGACCCAACCGGATAAGGTAAAGGTTCTGGGTCAGGATGATGCCCAACTCGTCCTTCTGGTCGAAGGGAAATTCAAAGAGGGGCGAGGTGGCGAGCATATGCGCGCAGGCCCAGCCGACGAAGAGGCCGAAGGTGAGAGCGGAGAGCCCGCGCAGGGAAAAACCTTTCAGCAGGACATCGACGAGGATCACCAGCGCGCCCATGGCACCGCCGATGAAGAGGGCCCGGAAACGGAAATCGTCCCATTCGGGAACGGAATAGGTGACCAGCCATGCGCCGACGAGACAGAGGACGAAAAAGAAGATGCGCAGTGCGGAGATGGTCTTGTTCATGAAGGCTTGGAAGGAAGAGAGGTAGATATGATTCCCGGAACCGTCCACCCTGATTTCCGCCTTCCTGTTTTACCCACGCGACGTCGGCTACCATGTAGAGTCGGTCTCCAGGCCGACTCCCGTCGGACGCCGGTCCAAAGTCTCACGACTTCGGTTACATTTTTAACCTTGGTCCCTACTCGTACAGTTCCGGGAGGGTGGCTTCGCCACTTTCGACGCGGCCGCCGAGGTGATCGGCGAAGAATTCCTCGATGGCGCGGTAGGCGTCGAAGCGGTTTT
>CAYFRH010000206.1:0-4117 GCA_964345345.1 uncultured Puniceicoccaceae bacterium
ATCGCTACCGGGAAGAGGGCGGGACCGCACGGCCTTACTTTGAAGCCCTTGTCGCGGCGGGGGATTTTACTGAACTTCTCCGTCTTGCGGAACTGGCAACTGCTCAGGAAATGGGAGAAGAAGCCATGCTTCTCGTCTACCGTGCGACCGCGCAGGATTCCCTCGGCCTTTCCGAGCAAGCGAGCGAAACGCTCCAGCTGGCAGTGGAGGTGGTGGAACCAGGGCAAACGCGGATTCTTGAGCGGCATCTGCTGCGAAAAAACCGATGGGATCTTCTCATGGAACTGTATAATTGGCTCCTTGCGGAAAATCCGGAAAATCCAATTTTTCTGCAGAAGAACCTTGCCGCCCACTATTACCTTGGGGAACAGGATTGGCTGATGGAGCGCCTTTCCGAGGTGACATTGGAGGATTTTTCCCGGTTCCCGCAGCTGCAGTCCTTTATCGCCTACCTGAAGTTAATTCTCGAAGGGCCGGCGCCGGAACTCCACCGCGAAGTAGAGGGTCTTTTGTCCGAATACCCACGAATTTCCGATTATCAGCTTCTGGCGGGTGTTTCCTACCTGCTGCAGGGGCAATTGTCCCTGGCAAGAAGTTTTGCGGAAAATATGCCCCTCCTGGAAATCTCCGCCCCTCGGCACCTGCGGGTTTCCGCCATTCTTCTGGGATTGCCGGAGGAAGACCTTTTCCGCGTCGGAGAACGGAGTGAATTACTGCCCCGCGAGCAGTATCTCCTCAGCCAGTTTCAGGAATCACCCAATCGGTGAGGAGGTTGCGAACGCGGGCGCGGGCCTTGTCGGATTTTTCGAACCCATCCATACTGATCAGAAGAACTTTGCGGCTGAAATCGCGGCGACCTTTGGAAAGCTGGATCCACTGCGTACGGTAATCGAGGGAAGCCAAATCCTCGGGATCAATGTTCATGTTGCGCTTTTCCCAAACCACCCAAAAGACGTGAAGCCGGTTATCCCCGTCGTGCAGCTCAAAGAGGTAGTGGTTTAAATTGAGCTCCAGGCCGCCGTTTTTTACGTGGAGATTATCATACTGGCGGAGCATGTTGGCTCCCACGGATTCCATGCAGATAGCGGGGGAATGGCCATAGGAGGACACGCTGGCCAGTCGATTGTCCTCTTCGTATCCGTAAAAATAGACTTCGCAGCCGGAGCGATTTCCCAGTCGGTAGTAAAAGCGGTGACCATAGTCGAATCCCAGAAGGTCCCCAATCTGTGGATGGATCTCGGCATACTGGACCGATGGATCTTCCGCTTCCGGCAAAGCAAGGGACCAGTCACGGCGTTCGGTCGTGCGCGCCTCATGATATTGGAACCAGCCTTCGACAAAGAGGGCCAACAGCAACGGGAAGGCGACGAAGAGGGCCGCCCGTTTTGGCAGGGCAGGACTTTGCCAGTCTTTGCGGAAGGCACCGAGAGGATCGGGAGCCTTTTCCCGCTGAGCATCCGCCCCCACGTTCAGGAATTCGATAATGGCGTATATCAGGATCATGCTGGCCATGAACGCGATGTACCCGGCCGGGTCATGCCAGGCCTCGTACGCCTCCTGCCCGTTTACGATGACCTGGGTGGAGAGAAAAATGGCCCGGATCGCATTCACCACGATGACCACCAAGGGGAGGAGAAGGACCGCGAGAATTCTCCTGAATTTCCCCTGCCCGAAAAGGCTTCCAAGAAACAGGGTGATCATGAACAGGGCCTGCAGGGAGCGAATTCCGCTGCAGGCTTCATTGACGCCAATCTGCAGGTCGCCGAGGACAAAACTGTTCCCCGCCAGCTCCACCGGATACCCGATCGCATGTAATCCGGCCATGGAAAGGGAGACGACGATGTTCGTCAGGTTTTGGATAATGAGGACTTCCAGGCGGTAGGGCCACGGAATCATCGTGCAGAGGAAAAAGAGGGGGAATATCCCCGCGCGGATTCCCTTTGCTCCGTAAACCGCGTACAGACAACTCAGGCTCAGCAAGACCAGGCCCGCCGCTTGGATCCACAGCGGGAGACGCCAGAATGGATTGACTTCGGAGAGCGCGTGGAAGGGCACGAGCAGCAGTACGGCAATACCGGAAATCCACAAACTGAGGGTTAGTTTGCGTCCTTTCGCGGGAGCCGGTGCAATGGGGGCCACATTGCGCAGGAGAAGCCAGACGGCGAGAAACGGAACGAACCAACCGAAATTGTAATACGATTCTCCGCCCCAATGGTGGCGCACCTGCGCGATAAGGACGGCCCAGGCAGAAATCAGGGCAAGGGTGGGCCAGAAGGGAAGCGGCAGACGGGAAAGAAGGCGTCGCATAACGTCAGCGGCGAAAGGCTTGCTCACTCAAATGGAATCGAGGAGGGCGTTTTCTTCCGGAATGAGCTGTTCCCGTTCCAGATTCTGCTTGAGGCCCTGCGCGACGACCCGTTCCCCGTTGGCCATCAGGACCGCCGCATAGACCATTTTCTGCCGCGGTTTGGCGGTATTCCAATCGAATGAGGAGGCCTCAAGGACCCGGTTGGCCTCCCGGTCCCGACCGCTCTGCAGAAGTCCAAGGGCGAGAGTTACGCTGTAGCTGAGATTCTCCGGCTGATCGGAAACAAGGGAGCGCATGGTTTCAATATATTGATCGATTTCTTCATTCGCGATGAATTTGAAATAAGCCAGGTTGTTCAACAAGTCGTCGTTTTCCGGATACCTTTCGACGAGATCCCCCGCCACATTGAGGGTCTGGCGAAGCGTCCCATGGCCCATCGCAAGGGCCTGCAGGCGCAAAGCCTGGCTCCGGGAAAAGGGAACGCCGGAGGTGAAGGCGGTGTAAAGGGATTGGAGGGCGTTGATCGGTTGGTCCAACTGGAGTGCGTGAAAGCCAAGGTTTTTCAGGAGGGGGAATGAATTCCGGGCAAGGGCGGCATTTTGCGCTGCATTCCAGGCCTCCAAGGCCTCTGCGCGGTTTCCGAGGGCGAACTGCAGGCGGCTTTCGTAGAAGGCGTAAATCGCTACCGGAAGGGAGGGCTGCAGTTCGGGAAGAATCTCCGCTGCCAACTCCGTTCGTCCCGCCTCCAGGCAAGCTTCCAGAAAAGCCCTCTTTTCGGAGGCGGACAATGGGGGGGGCTTCCCTTGTAAATGGTCGATGACGAGATCCTGCTTGGCGCGGGAGGTCAGCCAACCAGTTGTCATCATCGGATCGAGCGGCAAAATCGTCTCAACGGCATAGGCGAAGTAGACGTCCTGCTGGGCAGGCCGAAGCTCGATCAGTCGTTCGAGGACCCGCAACCTGAACCGGGCGTCGACCACCGGTTGTTCCAGAAACTTCTCCAGAAAGCGCAGCTCGGTCGCGTTGGGAAGATCCTCGTTAGCGACGATGGCTCCAGCTACTGTGGCAAGCTCGCGGGCGGCCGTATCCCCCTGGGCCGAGAATTGATCCCATAGTTTTTCGGCCGCTTCGTAGCGGCCCTGAACGAGGTGTTGAAGGATAAGAACCCGCTGCATCCGATTCCCGTCCGCAGCCGCGAAGCCGGTTTTTTCGGGCAGCTTTTCCAGCCGCTCCCCGGCGGCTTTGAAATTGCCCATTCGTTGGGCCAGTTCAACATAGCCCAACTCATCTTCCTTCGAGCTTCCCGGATAGGCGAAAATCAGGGAAGCGATGGGGAGAGCCATATCCGGGGAATGTTCCGCAGCCACATTCGCCAGAGTACGGAGAACATCCGCATTTAAATAAGGATTATCGGGATGGAAGGTCCCCCCCTCTTCCAGGATCTTTAACGTCTTCCTCTTTTCCTGACTCGTGACGGGAAGGGACCGGTTGACGAGAAGAGCAAGCCCGGCGCG
Source organism: uncultured Puniceicoccaceae bacterium (assembly GCA_964345345.1). Lineage (GTDB taxonomy): Bacteria > Verrucomicrobiota > Verrucomicrobiia > Opitutales > Oceanipulchritudinaceae > Oceanipulchritudo. Next base: position 3,823 of record CAYFRH010000206.1, read on the forward strand.
TTCGGCCAGTTTCGGATCCTCCCCGTTGACGACCCGCAGGAGCAGGTTTTTTCCCCTCGCCTGGTCGGCGACGGATTCCGATCCGATAAGCAGACCGCCGAGATAAAAATCGGTCCGCGGGTTCTCGGTACGCCAGCTCTCGGCCTGTTCCAGCAGGCGCCGGGCATCTTCCCGGCGGCCGCCAAGAAAAGCAACGGCCCCGCCGGCCGAGAGAACATCAGAGTCGTTCGGAAAACTTTCGCGGGCGAGGGCGAGAGCTTTCAGGCCGGCCTCGGTTTCCTGGTTTTCGACCAGC
>CAYFRH010000207.1:0-4101 GCA_964345345.1 uncultured Puniceicoccaceae bacterium
CGTCGTCGACCGCGAAGCGGTGCACGTCGCCGGCGTCCGGATCGGCCGCGTTCTCCTCTACGCGGACCAGATGACCGACTCCCTGCGCAACGCTCTCGCCATTACCGAGGAACGCCGCCAGCGCCAGATGGCCTACAACAAGGAACACCAGATCACCCCCACGGGCGTTCGTCGCGGGCTCCAAACAAGCCTTCACTATCGCGAGGAAACCTCCGCGGATCCCGTTTCCGTGCAGGAAGCGGGCGGAGACGAGGACGTCGCAAGGGTCCTCGCCGAACTGGAGGAGGAGATGCTTGCCGCCGCCAGCAATCTCGAATTTGAAAAGGCCGCCGTCCTCCGCGACCAGATCGACGCCCTCCGCGGCAAGGGCGATGCCGGAAAAGCCGCTAAAAAACGGGGCCGCCCGGCCAAGAAGGGCAAACGGTATCGTTCGCATAAACGTGCATAACAGCCTGTATGCAAAGCGCGCTTCGGCGCGCTTTTTTTTACCCGAACCGCCGGTGCATGGCGCGGACGGGAAAATGCCGTCCGGGGCAGATGGTGTGGCCGGGGTCGACCTCCTTATGTACCATGAATTTGTAGCGGTTTTCCAGGACCGTGCTGCCGAGGTATTGCGTTAGGGCCGTAAAAGCCTCCAACTGGCGGGGCGTAGGCCGCGTCTTTTCAAAGTTACCGACAAGGCAGATTCCGATGCCCTCCCGATTGACTTCCCACTTGCGGACATGGCCGCCGTGGAGCTGCTTCCGCCAGCGCGGTCCGATCTCAATCTCACCGTCCCCGGAATCGACGCCGTTGCCGATGACGAAATGGTAGGCAAGGCCGTTTTCCATGCCCCGCCGACGGTGGTAATTATCGTAGATCTCGGCGTTGCCGTACTTTGTCGCGCTGTGGTGGGCAACGATGTAGTTCCATCGTTCCCGATCCACTCGGGTGCCGCGCAAGAGGCGGGCAATCCGATCCTCGTCGACGGGATGGCCCGGAATGCGCAGGCGCTGGCCGATCTGGATCAAATCCGAGCGCAACCCGTTGTGTCGTTTCAACTCCCGCACGGTGACCCTGTAGCGCCGCGCCAATTCGCTCAGGGTATCTCCTTTCCGAACAACATGAATCCGGTCCGCCGCCGCAAGGGAAGTCGCCCCAAGGGAAGCGAGGAATGGTGCGCTCAAAGCAAGCAGAAATCGGCGCCGGGACGGCCTGAGGGGAAATGCTGCCATTCTTCAAAACCAAATTGAAATATCCGCCTTCGATCGTCAGCAAGAAAATAGAGGAATGGACCCGACTTGCTTCCTTCCCGTCAAAATTCACCTTGCCATGATGAAGCCGTCCGATTCCACCTCTGCCCGCCCAACCCGACGCTGGATCGGCAAAACCGTCCTCGCTTTTCTCGGTCTCTTCATCCTGGGCGTACCGGTCGCCTTTCTTCTTGGCTATGTCCTTCTCCGAGGCAGCCTGCCGGCCCTTGAGGGCCGCATCCCGGTGACCGGCTTAGGCAAGGAGACCTCCGTACTGCGCGACCGTGAAGGCATGGTCACGATCGAAGCGAACTCGCAGGCGGACGCCCTTTTCGCCCTCGGTTTCGCCCATGGGCAGGACCGCTTTTTCCAGATGGACCTGCAACGGCGCAGCGCCGCCGGGGAACTCTCCGCCCTTTTCGGAGAAGCGACTTTATCCTTCGACAAGCGCCGCCGCCTGCATCGCATGCGGGCACGGGCGGAAGCCATCCATGAGGCCATGAATGCGGAGGACGCAAAGCTGCTGCACCTCTACAGCGCGGGGGTAAACGCGGGCCTGCGCAGCCTCAAGCGCCGGCCGTATCCGTACTTTCTCATCCGGCAGCGACCCGAATCGTGGCGTCCCGAGGACGCGATCCTCGTCGGCTACGCGATGTTCTTCGACCTGCAGGACGAACGCGGCCAGGATGAAGAGCACCGGGCTTTTGCGAGGGAACACCTTTCTACCGAAGTCTTTAATTTTCTTTTCCACAACGGATTCGCGCACTCCGTACCGCTGGCCGGGGAACCATTGCCGATCCAGCCTCCACCGGCCCCGGAATTCTGGCCGGAGCCAGAGAAGCCGGAGGCGGGTGCGACCCCTCCGCCTCCCTCGGGAGGCGTCCCCGGCAGCAACGCATGGGCAGCTTCGGGCGATCGTACGACGACCGGTGCCGCGCAATTGGCGGTGGACATGCACCTCGGCCTCATGGTCCCGAATACATGGTACCGCGCCCAAATTCGCTATCCCGGGAAAAACGGTCCTGTCCGGGTAACCGGAATCACGCTGCCGGGGGCCCCGGGCCTCATTGTCGGGAGCAACGGCCACATCGCATGGGGCTTCACCAACGCGGCTGTGGACCTGACCGACCTTGTCCGCCTCCAAACGAGTCCGGAAAATCCCGGCATGTACCGGACGAGCACGGGTTGGACATCCTTTTCCGAAATGGAGGAAGTGATCCGCGTGCGGGGCGAAGCACCGGTCCGGCATACGGTTCGGGAAACCGTCTTCGGGCCCGTCCGGGAGAATCTTTTCGGCGAAGGCTCGTGGGCCGTGCAGTGGGTCGGGCATGACCCGGCGTTTTTCAACCTCCATCACCTCCGCATCGCGGAGGCGAAAACCGTTGCCGAGGCCTCCGCCATCGGCCGCGGCGCGGGGATTCCCGTGCAGAATTTCATCGTCGCGGATCAAAGCGGAGACATCGCGTGGACGTTGATGGGAGGACTTCCCGACCGCGCTGGCCGTTCCGGTTTTCTGCCCGCTGTTTCCGGCGACCGCCGGGCGAAATGGGCGGGCCGCCTTGCCGAAAGCGACGTTCCCCGGATCGAAAAACCCGCCGGCGGTTTCCTTTGGACGGCCAATAACCCTGTCTACCGAGGTCCGGACGCCGCCCGCCTTCTCGGTGAGGAAAGCTACACCGACGATGGGCGCGCTCGCGTCATCAAAGAGGCCCTCTTTGCCCATGCGGGCGCCATGCGCGAGGAAGATTTTCTCGCCCTCCAGCTTTCCGACCGCAGTCAGCTCCACGACCGCTGGCAAAAACGCATTCTCGCCGCCCTCAACGAAGACTGGATCGGGGAAAATCCGCACCGCCTTGCTTTTGCCAAGGCCCTCCAGACATGGAACGGCCACGCCTCCGTGGAATCGACCGCCTTTCCTATCCTTCGCCTGACGCGCAGCCATATCGCCCTCAAGGTCTATCCAAGGATTCTGCCCGCCCTTTTCCCGGAGGAAGGCCCCAGCTTTTCCATCAACAGCTTCCGCTGGGATGAACCCCTCTACCAGCTGGTTACCATCGGGGATCCCGCCTTGTGCGGAGAGGCCAAAAGTTGGGACGCTCTTATTCAGGCAGCGGCCGAGGAAGTCCTTGCCCGCCTTGGAAAGCGCGGCCTCAATCCCGGGGAACTGATGCACGGGGAGTTAAACAAACTGCAGATCCAGCATCCGCTCTCGCGGGCCATGCCCCTGCTGGGTCGTTGGCTCGACATGGCCTCAGTGGAACTTCCCGGCCACAGTTCCACGCCACGCGCCCAAGAACCGTCCTTTGGCGCTTCGCAACGTATCGTGGTCCAACCGGGAAGCGAAAAAGAGGGCATCTTCCACATGCCGACCGGGCAGAGTGGCCATTTCCTCTCCCGTTTTTACCGGGCCGGTCATGAAAACTGGGTACAGGGCCGACCGTCTCCCTTTACGCCCGGACCTCCAACCTTTCGCCTTGTTCTAAAGCCCAAGGGCAAGGCTCCGGTTTTCCGTTGACTTTCCAAATTCAGAAAGGGTCATCCTCTTTCCATGAGTTCGGAATCCGCTACCCGCCCGAACGTGCTTGTGGTCTGTTGTGATCATCTGCGCGCCGACCGGCCTTGCCGATCTCATGCCCACCCTGCTTGACATCGCCGGCATCGAGGCACCGGACGACCTCGACGGGCAGAGCCTCCTTCCGCGCCTTGCGGATCCCCGGGGCCAATTCCGCGACTACACCTTCGGTAATTGCAACGAAAGCTTTGCCGTATCCAATGGCCACTACCGCTACCAGTGGTCCGGCGAGCATGGCTACTCGTATTTGTTTGATCAGGACAACGATCCGCGCGACGAGCACGACCTTTCCGACCA
>CAYFRH010000208.1:0-4073 GCA_964345345.1 uncultured Puniceicoccaceae bacterium
GACGGTCCTGGTCGCGGAGAATCTGGGCAAAAGCTATGGGCCGAACCGAATCCTTGGCGGAGTGAACCTGCGCCTGAAGCGAGGTGAGCGCGTGGCGGTGATGGGGCCCTCCGGCTCGGGCAAATCGACCTTGCTGACCTGTTTGGCCGGGCTTGAAGAACCGGATGAAGGGGATGTCACGTTTCTCGGCAGGAGTCTTCGCCGGATGGGCGCGGACGCCATCAGCGAGCTGCGCCGGGGGCGCATCACTTCGATTTTCCAGTTTTTCCATCTCCTTCCCACTCTTACCGCAGAAGAAAACGTGGCCTTTCCCCTGATGTTGACCGGGGTCGCCCGTCGGGAAAAGGAATCGCGGACGGTGGCCATGCTCGGGGAAGTGGGGCTGACAGAGCGACGTGCGGCTGATCCGGCCGAACTGTCCGGCGGCGAGCTACAGCGGCTGGCGATCGCGCGCGCGCTGATTACCGAACCGGCCCTGCTGCTGGCGGATGAGCCAACGGGAAGCCTCGATGCCAGCAACAGCGAGCGGATCCTTGCCCTGCTACGGCAACTGACGGAGCGGCACGGAACGGCGCTGTTGATGGTCACGCACGATCCGGAAGCGGCGGCGAGCTGCGACCGGATCCTTCATATCCGGGACGGCCGGCTCAGCGATGCCGCGGCCCCCGTTTCCGTCTGAGGCAATGGCTCTCCGTTCGCCATCGCCCCTGCCGCTGTGGGAGTTCCTGCGTCTTTTCGCCTTTCGCCATGCATGGCGGGAACGCCTGCAGACCGGTCTTCTATTGGCGATTCTCGCGCTTGGCGTCGGGACCTTTCTCTCCATCCGCATCGCCAACCGCGCGGCCGTGGAAGGTTTCCAACTCTTCACGGAATCCCTGCAGGGTCCCAGCGACCTGATCGTGGAAACGCCCGGCGGCCGATTGCCGCTGGCGGAATTGCCGCGCATCCGTGAGACGCTCGGCGGTCTAGCCGTGTACATGTTCCCGGTTCTCGAAAGTTCCCTCCTGCCACTTGAACAAACCAACTTACCGCCGCCAGCCTCCACCTCGCCCGCCCGGGTGCTCGGCCTCGACCTTGTTCAATTCCGATCCCTTGCCGCCGCGGATGAAACGGAATCGGGCAGCCCGCCGGACTGGCTGGAAGACGACGACGCCTTCTGGGATGTCGTGGAAAACCCGCGACACCTGCTGCTGGTACCAGCTCTTGCGGAGGAGTGGGACCTGCGCGTGGGCGACAAGGTGCCGGTCATTCTGCGCGGGGAAAAACATTTCCTTACCTTAGCCGGCCTCCTACCGGAAGCGCGCGGGGAACGGCCTCTTCCCGAAAACCTTGCCGTGGTAGACTTGCCCATGCTGGCGGATCGCCTCGGGAATCAAGCCGTCGACCGCGTGGAGCTGATCGTCGCCCCCGGTCCGCGCCGGGAATCCATCCTCGAGGAGGCGGACCGGCGTTTACGGGAAACGGCCCCGGCGAACTGGCGCATTCTCTCCCCGCAGGAACGGGAATCGGAAGGGGCCGCGATGACGGCGGCTTTTCGCCTCAACCTGACCGTACTTTCCCTCATCGCCTTGCTGGTCGGTCTTTACCTGATCGCGCAGACGCTGGACGCGACTGTAAGCCGGCGTCGTGAAGAAATCGCTACCCTTCGCTCCCTCGGCCTATCCCCATCCGGGATTCAGCGCCTGTGGCTGGTTGAAGCGGCCCTTTACAGCGTCGTGGCGGCTCTTCTCGGCCTTCTTGTCGGCTACGGAATGGCCCACTTCACGGTGGAGGCGGTCACGGGCACCGTGCGCGCGCTGTATCGGGAAACCGCGACCAGCAGCGTCACCCTGAGCGCGGGCGACGTTCTCCTTACTTTCGGGATCAGTATCGGCGGCGGCCTTGTCGCGGCATGGCTGCCGGCGCGCGACGCCGCCCAGACCCCGCCGGCGCAGCAGCTGCGCCTCTCCCGCCGCATTCCCCCCTTCCCCGTTTTCGAACATCCCCTGATCGGCGTGGGAGCCCTTCTCCTCGGCACCAGCCTCGCTTTCCTTCCCCCTTTCACTACGGACAGCGGGGCCCGCATTCCCGTGGCCGGCTACGCCACCGCTTTTCTGTTCCTCGTCGGCGGAACGCTCCTTGCCGTTCACGGACTGCAATGGACCGGACGGCTCCTGCACCGGATGGGAAGAAATCGCCCCACCGTGGCGCTGGGAAGCAGCCGCCTGCGCGCGCCGACAAGCCGCCACCAACTCGCCCTCTCCGGCTTTTTCGTCGCCATCACGATGGCCGCCTCGATGACCTTTCTCATCCAGAGTTTCGAAAGCACCATCACCGGCTGGCTCCAGCAGCGCCTGCAGGGCGATCTCTTCCTTTCCAGTGTCGGCTTCCGCGGAAATGAAAGCGACCAGCGAATGCGCGCGGAGATCCTCGCCGCCATCGAAGGCCGGAAGGAAGTCGCGATCCTCGACCGGTCCCGCTCCGTGAGCGTACCGTTGGCGGGGCGCCCGGCGCGGCTGACCGGCCTGCCGCTGCGCCGCACGACGTCGGAAAAGCTGCTTTTACTCGAAGGACCGACGAAGGAGGCCCTACCGGAGGATACCTTTGCCGCCTTTGCGAACGAAAGCCTTGCCCGCAGGGCGGACCTTGCGCCCGGGGATACGGTAAGCATTCCCACACCTTTTGGGAAACGGAACCTCCACATTCGCGGAATCCATGCCGATTATTCCAGCGACAACGGGCAGCTTATCGTGGACCTGCCGCCTTTTATGGAATGGTTTCGTATTGACGCGTTTGATACCGCCGCTGTCTACACCAAGGAAGGAACCGACCTGCGCGCCTTGCAGGAGGAACTGCAAGCCGCCTATCCGGGACTGGTCATCCGGCGGAATTCGGAACTCCTGCGCGATGCCCTCTCCCTCTTCCATCAGACCTTTGCCGTGACCAAGGCCCTGCAGGCCATCGCCCTACTGGTGGCCCTTGTCGGCCTGTCGCTGAGCCTCATCAGCCTGCTCCGCGAAAGCGGACGGGAAATCGCCCTGCAACGAACCCTCGGGATGTCGCGACATGAAATCGCCCGCGCCTTCGCCGTGGAAGGCCTCGGCGTCGCCATTACGGGACTGGTCTCGGGATTGCTCATGGGCGGGGCCCTTGGCCTCGTCCTGATCCATGTCATCAACCGGCAATCCTTCGGATGGACCCTCAGGACCGCCTATTCCTATGCCGACGCCGCGATCCTTACCGTGGCCGTTCTCGGGCTCTCCTTTCTCATCGCCTATCTGACCACCCTCCTCTTCCTTCGTAATGGGAAACCCGCTACGGCCTTATGAAACTCCTTCCCGCAATCGCCCTTTTCCTCTTTACGGCCGCCATTGGGGCCGACGTCCCCACGAAAACGGCGGAAGGCTTTCTTGTCCCCCGGCCCCACGCTGAGCTTACCTTTCCCCGCGCCCATGCCGCCCATCCCGAATTCAAGATCGAATGGTGGTACCTGACCGGGCACCTCTTCGCGGAAAACGGCCGCCGCTTCGGTTACCAAGCCACCTTCTTCCGCTTTGCCCGACGACCGGAGGTTCCCGACCCGGAGAACGCTTTTGCCAACGCGCAGCTGCATCTTACCCACATGGCCCTGACCGCTACCGGAACCGAAGAGGAGGAATTCCACTACGAATCCCGCTTCCACCGGGCCGGCTGGAACGCGGGAGCCGCCACGGACTCTTTCGACATCAGGCATGGCAACTGGCGTCTTCACAGCGAAGGGGATCCGGCTGAAAAGATGCACCTCACCGCTTCCGTTGGCTCCGAAGTGGCGTGGGATCTGCGCCTAAGCCCGGCGAAAAACCTCGTCCGCTTCGGCCCCGATGGCACCTCGCGGAAAGGCCCGGATCCGGCCGCGCGCAGCTACTACCTTTCCTTTACCCGCATCGCCACCAGCGGCACTGTCACCGTCGGAGGGGAGGAATTCACCGTCACCGGCAGCAGCTGGATGGATCACGAAATCGCCTCGCGCCAGCTGGACCCGGACTACGAAGGCTGGGACTGGATCGCGATCCAACTTGCGGACGGTTGGGAAATCAAAGCCTACCTCTTGCGGG
>CAYFRH010000209.1:0-4058 GCA_964345345.1 uncultured Puniceicoccaceae bacterium
TCGAGCATGACGCGCTTGGTGGCGCGGGCGACGTCCTCGTTCGGGGGCGTAACCTCATAAACGACGGTCGTTCCTTCGCGGCGCACTTCCTTGATGGTAAAAGGATCGGGGCTGAGGCGCTCCCAAAGGCGGACATTGATTTTCCCGGAGGGATGCAAATGGACGCGCACTTCCTTGGGCTCGCGCGCTTCGCCGGTTCGCCAGAGGAGGAGGGCCGGCTCGCGTTTGGCCCAGCGCGGAATGTCGGTACGCAGGGTCAGGCGGATCTGTTCGCGACCCGGATCGTTGGTCCGCACATAAATATTCTTGCGCTGCTCGCCGACGCGGGAACCGAAGGTGAACTCGGCCCGAATCTCCCCGCTTTCCCCGGGCCCGTATTCCTTTTTCGCAAGACGGGGGACCGTGCATCCGCAACTGCTGCGAGTCTTCAAAATACGGACGGGCTGGCTTCCTTCGTTGCGGAAGGGAAAGACCGCCTCCGCGGCTTCGTCGAGGAGCCCGGCGTCCAGCTCGATCTCGGTCTTGGCAAAAACGAGCTCGGCGGAGCCGGAAAGGGGAAAAGCGGCGAGAAGGGAAAGAAGAAGGAAGAGATGTTTCACGAGGAAGATTTTCTCGGAAAAAATCCGAGCAAGAGCAAGAGCAGGAGCCCGCAATTCCGCAAAAAGGCGAGGGCGGCGGACATGTCAGCCCCGCCTCCCCCGAGACAACCGCAGTCAAGGTCGAGACCACGGAACAGGGCTGCGGCAAGAGCGGCCTGAAAGAGCAACAACAGGGCCGCGAGGAGAAGTCCTCCAGCACGTCGCCATTTCGGAAAAAGAAGGGCGGCGGCGGCGGTAATTTCCAAAAAGGGAAGATACAAAGCGGCCACCAGAGCCGGTGTGCCGGAAACGAGGCGGTAGGCCTCGATGGAAGCCTGAAAACTCCGCGGATCGGGAATTTTCGTCGCGCCGGCAAACAGGAAAAAGAGGCCGACGACGGCAAGAAGGCCGCCTTGCCACCAGCGTACCTTCACTGCTGGCGCGCCTCCTCAAGCGCGCTCCAGCCACCCTCGACCCAGAGAATGTTATCCACGCCAAGTTCCGAACGCAGGCGTTCCGCCAGCTCGCGACTCACCGCGCAGCCTTGCCCATCACAATAGGCGACAACCGGGTGCCGCGGATCCCAACGGGAAAGCAGCTCGGCCATGCCGCGTTGATAGGAATTCTCCGTGGTTCCCAGAAAAACGGCCCCGGGCATATGGGCTTGGTCAAACGCTTCCCGCGGGCGACCATCGACCCAGATGACTTCCTCCATCGCGAGCGCTCTTTCTGCTGAAACGGCGTAAGCGGCGCCTTCCGGTTCGGGCGGTTCTCCGAGAAAAAGGGCGCGACCTCCCGCCAGCAGGGCGGAGAGGAACAGCAGAATCAGGATCTTGACCAAAACTTGCATAGGAAGCTCTACAAAGGACGACGCGCGCAGAAGAAACGTTCATGGCCAAGATCGTCCCGGCGGACTGCCACCTCCTCATAACCGAGAGCAGCGGCGCTTTCCTGCAGGCCGGCGGCGTGGTCGATACCCGTTTCGAGGAAAATCCTTCCGCCCGGAGCCAGGCGGTCCTTTGCTTCCGCCAGGATTCGGCTAAGGTCCGCTAACCCATCTTCGCCGGCGACGAGGGCTTCCCGGGGCTCGTGTTCCCTCACCTCGGGGCGGGCGGAACGCCATTCCGCCTCTGTCAGGTACGGCGGATTGGCTATAATGGCATCGGCGGTGAAATCCTGCCCGGCAAGCCAATCCCCCCGCCGGAAGGCCACGCGCTCGCGCAGGCCGAGCGCCTCCGCGTTGGCCCGCGCCTGCCGCAGGGCCTCCGCGCTGGCGTCGAGGGCGAGGATGCGCGCTTCCGGGCATTCGGTGGCAAGGGCAAGGGCGATCGCCCCCGAACCCGTGCCCAGATCGACGAGGCGGGGCGAGGCAAGCTCCCGGATATGTTCCCGTACGAGGTCCACAAGCTGTTCCGTCTCCGGGCGCGGAATCAACACGCCCGGGGCCACATGGAGGCGCAACCCGCGAAAGGCCGCCGAGCCGACAAGGTAGGCCAGCGGTTCACCGGAGGCACGCCGACGCACGCGTTCCCGCAACGTCGCCAGCTGCTCTTCCTCCAGAGGTTGATCATGCCGCAGGAAAAGCTCCAGTCGCGGGATGCCGAGGGTCTCCGCGAATAGCCATTCCGCCTCCACTTTGGGCGATTCTATCCCCGCGCGAAGGAAGTACTCTTCCGCCTTTTTCAGGGTTTCGACAATGGTTTGCAGGTTTGTCGGCATGGTTTGTTTACTCAACCGGAAGCACCCACGCCGCCGAGCACGGAGGCAATCCTGGCCCGTTTGTCGGCCTCGTGCAAGGCGTCGAGGACCGGTTGCAGTTCTCCCTGCACAAGGGCGTCAAGGTTGTAGAGAGTAAGGTTGATGCGGTGGTCCGTCATGCGTCCCTGCGGAAAGTTGTACGTGCGAATGCGCTCCGAGCGATCGCCGCTGCCGACCTGGCTCTTCCGGTTCGCGGCCTGTTGCTCGCGCTCTTCCCGTTCCTTCTGCTCGAGAAGACGCGAGCGGAGGACCTTGAGCGCTTTCGTCTTGTTCTTGAGCTGGGAGCGCTCATCGGCGCACTTCACAATCATGCCGGTGGGCTTGTAGACAATCTGGACCGCCGAGTCGGTCGTGTTCACGCCCTGCCCGCCCGGGCCGCTCGCCCGGGCCACCGTGATTTCGAGATCGTTTGGGTCGATCTCCACATCCACTTCCTCAGCCTCCGGGAGGACGGCCACAGTCGCAGCCGAGGTATGGATGCGCCCGCCCGCTTCCGTGGTCGGGACCCGCTGCACCCGATGGACGCCGCTTTCCCATTTGAGCCACCGGTAGACATCCTCCCCTTGTACGGAGAAAATCACTTCTTTAAATCCACCTACTCCGGACTCGTTGGCGCTCAGGACCTCCGTCTTCCAGCCACAGGCCTCCGCGTAACGGGTGTACATGCGGTAGAGGTCGCCGGCGAAGAGGGAGGCCTCGTCCCCCCCGGTCCCCGCGCGGATTTCCACAATAGTGTTCCGGCTGTCGCTCGCTTCGCCGGGGATCATCGCCTCCAAAATGTCCTTGTACAAAGCCTCCCGCTCGACTTCCCGCTCCGGGATTTCCGCCTCCGCCAGTTCGCGCATCTCGGGATCGGTTTCCGGGTCTTCGAGCAATTCACGACTCTCTGCGAGTTCGCGCCCGCAAGCGTTGTAGCGTTCATAGAGTTCGAGCAGGCGCGTCAGCTTCTGATGCTCGCGCGACCGTTCGGCCGCCCGTCGACTGTCCTGAAAGAAAGCCGGATCCGCCATTTCCGCGTCCAGCTCCCGCAAGCGCTCCCGGAAAGGCGACAGGTCCGGCAACTGATGGGTCGATACCTCCATAATCTTTCTACCTTACTAAGGAAGCGGCCTTCGGCAAAAGCTCAATCTGCGCAAAGAGCACCGCGACAGGCCTGTTATCGTTACCAACCTCTTGCGGAAAAGGAGGCGACGTAATAAAATTTGCCTTCGTATTGGTCAACAAACCCCGATGTTGTATGGACGAAGTGCCGTATCCCGAACTCCTTGAACGAACAGCCGCAGAAGCGGCCACAGCTCCGCCGAAGGACAGCGAAGAGGAGGCGGCCGCCCTCGCCCGTTTCCGTTCCTTTTTCGAAGACATGACCCCGGAGCGGGTCCGCACGGAAATCGGCAGCGTCTACGCCGAAACGGCCATTCTCTACGATACCCTTGCCCTTCATGAGGGACTGGACCGCATCCGCCCTTACTTCGAAGCGACCGCAAAACGAGCGGCGGGTGTACGCGTGGCCATCCTCGACGTCCTTCGCAAGGAAGACGACTTTTTTGTTCGCTGGTCCATGGAGATCGATTGGTCCGCCTTCAAGAAAGGCAAGACCACGCGCTCCTACGGAATGTCGCATCTGCGCTTCAACGGGGAGGGCCGGGTGATCCTGCACTTCGACTTCTGGGACAGCGCCCAGGGCTTCTTTGAACACCTTCCGCTTCTTGGTCGCATGATCCG
>CAYFRH010000210.1:0-2073 GCA_964345345.1 uncultured Puniceicoccaceae bacterium
GGGCGCGGCGCGCTTCCGCTCCAGGATTTTCGGAAGTTTCAGGATTGGAGAGGACCGGCGAGAGCTGTTTCTACGGAAACCCATCGGCTCCAATGTTCCGGGGGTGTGCGTTTGGCGCGCAACCCTCCCGCTTTGATTTCGCTGACTCCCGGGATACGGGAGGAATGCGTCAGGAAAATGGCTCCCAGGAGGATTTGATCGACCGGTATGCCCACCTGTTGCAGGAGAGCAGGTTCCCTGAAAATACCGCCGGACGACCAATAGTTATGGTATTGGCGCGCCGTTGCCCCCAATAACAAATTTTGAACGGCGGCTGAAGCCGCTGCCACATGCTCCTGATTATTGAGAGTCCAAACCGTTTCCGGGTGGGAGGGATCGCCGGGTGGATCCGGCAACCAACAGGCGAGCACCGTCGCGTGGGCTCCGGCCAGCAGACGCGGTATTTTGGATTGCCAGGCATCCTGCCACATCGAGTCGTTGCTGCTTTTTGCTTTCAATGCTAACAGACGCACCATGGCCTGACATCCCGTCTGATCCAGCAGATAAAAGCGCCAGGGCATGAGGGCATCAAGCCCTGCCTTTGCCGCATCCGCTCCTTTCAAATGCACCGCGTCAGCCGGTTTGTGAAAGGGAGCGTTCCCCGCGAGCTGGAGCAATTCCTCCAAGTCATTTCGGACTTGGGTTTGTTGCTGTTCATCTATGGCCGGAAGGTTTTCGGGATCCCCCAGAATTTTCTCCGTCTTGCGCGTGCGAATCGCTTCGTCTGTATGCATGGTTTTTTTCGATTTGTTCACGATGCGTTGGGAGAGTTAGGATTCGGGGATCAGGTGCCGGGGGAAATCGCGGGGGCGCTCGCAGGCGACCTGCTCCATGACCTGTTGCAACTGGCGTTGAAGCATGTGGATGGTGTGACCGCCTCCGCGTTCGCCGAGGGCGGCCACGCCGTACATGAAGGATCGCCCGAGGAAAGTAAAATTGGCTCCGCGGGCCATGCCTGCGGCGACATCCGCACCCGTGCGGATGCCCGAATCCATCATTACCGGAACCCGGTCCCCGAACGTTCGCGCCAGGCGGGTCAAGGACTCGATCGTCGCCTCGCCGGCGTCGAGTTGCCGTCCACCGTGGTTGGAAACGATGAAGCCGTCGATTCCCAAACGAAGGGCCTTCTCCGCGTCTTCCTCGGTCACGATGCCCTTGATCACCAGCTTGCCCTTCCATTTGTCACGGAGGGATCGGATGCGCTCCTCGGACAGGCGCCCGTCGAAGGTCTTGTTCATGAAGAGCCCAAGGTGTTTCATACTGAGGCCCTTCGGAATGTAGGGTTTGAGCGTCTGGAATTCGGGTGCGCCGGCGGCAAGCTGGGAAAAAGCCCAGCGGGGGTGGGCGGTCATCTGCAGCACGTTGCGCAGGGTCATGCGCGGCGGAATGGAGAGGCCGTTGCGAATTTCCTTCGGGCGGTAGCCGAAGGTCGGGGTGTCGGCGAGGATGACCAAGCAGGGGCAACCGGCCGCCGCCGCCCGGTCGAGAATCCGATCCCGTATGCTCTGATCCGCCGGGTGGTAAAGCTGGAACCAGAATCGTCCTTCGGTTAGCTCGGCTACGGTTTCGATACTGGCGGTGGCCACCGTGCTGAGACAGAAGAGGATGTTGTTGTCGTGCGCGGCCCTGGCCAATATCTCGGTCGCCCGCGGCCACATCAGACCCTGGAGTCCAATCGGGGCGATTCCGAAAGGTGCCGCGTAGGTATGCCCGAAAATTTCGGTTCTGAGGTCGCTGCCCGGATAGTCCCGCAGGTAATAGGGCCGTAGCCGGACCTCCCGGATTTGGTCCGTGTTCCGTCTCAGGTTGACCTCGGAATGGCATCCTCCCTCGAGGTAGTCCATGGCAAAGCCCGGCACCCTGCGATGTGCTTTGCGGCGCAGAAAATCAATGGACGGATAGTTGGAGGAAAACGCATCATCAGCCTTCATGGCGAAACACAGTCAATTTTTGACCCACCGTCAAATGGAAGGCCTTTTTATTGAGGCTGATTCATCTTTTCGTAGGGCCGCGTGCTTGCGCGCGTGCCGCGAC
>CAYFRH010000210.1:2173-4051 GCA_964345345.1 uncultured Puniceicoccaceae bacterium
GGGGATCAGAAAACAGGTGGCCTCTCGTTGAAAAAATTAGGGAAACTTTTGTATCAATGTTGGGGTCTTTCACCTCGACCAAACTTCCACTCACTCCCGAATTTATTGAAAAAATCCGATCGCGGAGATTGTTTCGTAAAAAGTCGATTATTTGCTGTTGACAGCAATTACCTTTAATGGAATATTCCACAATATGAAAGTAATCCAGGTGTACAAGTGCCTTTGCGACGAACTCCGCCTTCGCATTCTCAACCTCCTCAAGGAGGGGCCTTTGTGCGTCTGCCATCTGGTGGAGATTCTCGATTGCGATCCGGTGCGGATGTCGAAGCAACTGCGCTACATGAAGGAACTCGGAATCGTGAGAGGAGAGCGTCAGGCGCAATGGATCGTCTATCGCCTCGCTGACCGCGACAATCCTCTGCTCGACGGAAACCTCAAATGCCTGCAGGACTGCTTCACCGAGGAATTCTGCTTTGCAGCCGACCGGAAGAAGCACAACGAAATTATGACGCGACTCCGCGCGGAACCCTCCGGTTGTTCGGAAACCATTCTGGCCGGACAGCGCGAATGCTGCCGGTGACCTTGCGGCAACCATTTCCGAACCAAACGATTCCTCCGAAAGCTGAAAAATGAAAAAGATACTGATTTACGATCCTCCCATGTGCTGCTCTTCCGGCGTCTGCGGCCCCGATGTCGATCCACTCCTACCCCGGTTCGCCGGCGCGCTTGCCCGGCTCGAGGGCAAAGGCGTCGAGGTGGAGCGCTACAATCTCGCGCAACAGCCCCTGGCATTCGCCCAAAACAAGGAGGTACGCGCCATCCTTGAGAACGAAGGCCCCGAAGCTTTGCCGCTCATTTACATTGATGGCGTCCTCGAAATGAAAGGCCACTATCCGGAAACGGAAGAACGCGGGGCCTTGGTCAAACGCGCCCGCGAAGAAGAAACCGCCGAAACTTGAAATCAGAAACCGAAATTCCCATGTCCGCATCCCAAGACCAGCCGCGCGCTCTGCGCGACCTGCTGAGCCATCCGCCCCGCTACTTTTTCTTCACCGGCAAGGGCGGGGTGGGGAAGACTTCCATCGCCTCCGCCACCGCGCTCGCGCTCGCCGATAGCGGGAAACGGGTGTTGCTGGTCAGCACCGACCCGGCCTCCAACCTCGACGAAGTGCTGGGCCTGGACCTGGGACGCGATGCCCGGCCGGTGCCCGCCGCCCAAGGACTCTTCGCCCTGAATATCGATCCCGAAGCGGTTGCGGCCGAATACCGCGAGCGGGTGGTCGGTCCGATGCGCGGGGTCTTGCCGGAATCGGCACTCAAGGCCATGGAGGAGCAGCTTTCCGGTGCCTGCACCATGGAAATCGCCGCCTTCGATGAATTCACCAGGTTCCTCGGCGACGCCGCCACCTCCGACTACGATTTGATTGTCTTCGATACCGCTCCGACCGGCCACACCCTGCGCCTCATGGCACTCTCCCAGGCTTGGACGAATTTCCTCGATGAGAACACGAGCGGCACATCCTGCCTCGGCCCCCTGGCCGGTCTGGAAAAACAACAACAGGCTTACGCCGAAGCGGTCGAGGTGCTGAAAGACGCCGAACGCACGGCCGTATTCCTCGTCAGTCGGGCGGCCAAAAGCCCGCTCAAGGAGGCCCGCCGCACCTGGGGCGAGCTGGGCGAACTCGGCATCCGCAACCAGAGCCTCATCCTCAACGGGTGGTACGACCCCGCCGAGGCCTACCGGGACGATCCCGTCGCCAGCCAGTGGCAACAGCGCCAGCAAGACGCCCTCTCCGCCGAGGCCGGATTCATCGAATCGCTCCCGCTTTACCGCGCTCCGCTGCTCCCCGGCAACCTGATCGGCATCGATGTCCTGCG
>CAYFRH010000211.1:0-4034 GCA_964345345.1 uncultured Puniceicoccaceae bacterium
GCTCGGGAAGGCATGAAAAAACCTATCTCGAGCCTCGCCTGACCCCCGACACCGTGAGCCTCGCCGAAGGACATGAAGCGGTCTGCGTTTTCGTGCATGACAACGTGAACGAACAAGTGCTGGCCAATCTCAGCCGGATGGGGATTCGCTACATTGCCATTCGCGCCGCAGGCTACAACAATGTGGACCTTGCGGCGGCGGAAAAACACGGCCTCCGGGTCGCCCGCGTGCCAGCCTACGCTCCGGACGGGGTTGCCGAGTACACCGTTGGGCTCATTTTATCGCTCAACCGGGGAATTCACCGCGCGTACACCCGCATCCGCAACAGCAACTTCTCTCTCGACGGGCTTATGGGCTTTAATATGCGGGGGAAAACCGTCGGGGTGATCGGAACCGGAAAAATCGGACAATCGGTATGCCGGATTCTTCTCGGCTTCGGCTGTAAAGTGCTCGCCTTCGATGTGCAACCGCAGAAGTCGCTGAAGGAAGCCGGCGTGGAGTATCGGGACCTCGAAGATATCCTGCCGGTTACGGACATCCTCACCCTGCATGTTCCCCTCCTGCCCGCGACCCGGCGGATGATCAATGCGGAGACGTTGCGGAAAATGAAAAGCGGGATCATGCTCATCAACACCAGCCGCGGGGAACTGATTGATACGGAAGCCGTTATTGGGGCCCTGAAAAGCGGCCAGCTCAGCGCGCTGGGGATTGATGTTTACGAGGAAGAAG
Organism: uncultured Puniceicoccaceae bacterium; assembly: GCA_964345345.1. GTDB lineage: Bacteria > Verrucomicrobiota > Verrucomicrobiia > Opitutales > Oceanipulchritudinaceae > Oceanipulchritudo. Next base: position 730 of record CAYFRH010000211.1, read on the forward strand.
AGGGGGTTTTCTTCGAGGACCTCTCTAATGCCATTGTCGACGATGACCGCCTCATGCGCCTGACCACCTTTCCGAACGTCATCCTCAGCAGCCACCAGGCCTTCTTCACGAGGGAAGCCATGGAGAACATCGCCCGCGTTACCCTGGAAAACCTCGATGCCTTTGCCGCTGAAGGCACTTCCCCGAACGAGTTGCATGCCTAAGCTGTTCGCAAACGAATGAAGGCAAATTTACCGACAAAAACCTGTCCTGTTTGTCAGCGTCCCTTCGCATGGCGGCGAAAGTGGAAGGCGGAATGGGAAAACATCCGCTATTGTTCGGAGCGCTGCCGCCGCAACCGTTCGCAGGCAAGAAAGTCCTCATGACAACCAGCCATTCCGTTCCCGAGGTCGTCTGGTTCAAGCGGGACTTGCGCATCCTCGATCACGCCCCGCTGCGGGAAGCCGCCCAACGCGGACCGGTTCTTCCTCTCTATCTACTCGAACCGGAAGCCTTTCGCGCCGCCGATTTTGACCGTCTGCACTGGGATTTCATACGGCAGGCCCTTCTCGAACTGCAGGAGAATCTGCGCAAGCTGGGCCTCCCTTTCATCATCCGCCGGGGCGAAGCTGTCGAAGTCTTGGAGGGTCTTCGGAGGGAGACGGGGTTTCGCCGTCTCTGGTCGCATCAGGAGACAGGCAACGCATGGTCGTATGCGCGGGACCGCAGAGTAATGAAATGGTCACGACAACAAGGGATCGAATGGCGTGAATTTCCGCAAAATGGCGTTGTTCGCCCGCTTCGCAACCGGGACGGCTGGTCGAGGCAATGGAACCAGCGGATGAAGAGCCCGCCCCTGCCGGCTCCCGCCTCCGTCAGGCCGCCTTTCTGTCTCCCGGAAAGTGCCCCGTTACCCAACAGCGACGACCTTCGCCTCGCGCCGAGAGACGGCCGGGCCGACCTTACCGGCGGAGAAACAGAGGCCCATGCTCTGCTGCAAAGCTTCATCACCGATCGGGGCCACGCCTATCACCGCGAAATGAGCAGCCCGGTCACCGCTTACCAGAGCTGTTCCCGCCTCAGCCCCTACTTTGCGTGGGGGTGCCTTTCTCTCCGGACTGCCGTGCATACCGTGCGCGAAGCCTACGGCGATCCGCTCCCTAAAGGTTCCGCGCGCTCCTTCCTTTCCCGTTGCCACTGGCATTGCCACTTCATGCAGAAACTGGAAGACGAGCCGGAGATCGAGTTTCACCCCTTTCTGCGCGCCTTCGAGGAGCTGCGGCCGCGCGGAGAATCTTCCGCTTTTCTCGCGGCATGGTGTGAAGGTCAAACCGGCTATCCGTTCGTGGACGCCTGCATGCGGTCGCTGCGCTGGCATGGCTGGATCAATTTCCGCATGCGCGCGATGTTGGTCTCCTTTGCGGCGTACGATCTTTGGATCGACTGGCGAGACTTTCATCCCTTTCTTGCCCGGCAGTTCATTGATTACGAACCGGGCATCCACCTTTCCCAGATTCAGATGCAGAGCGGCGTAACCGGGATTAACACCTTACGGATCTACAATCCCATTAAACAGGGAATGGACCACGATCCAACGGGCGATTTTATCCGCCGCTGGGTACCGGAATTACAAGCCCTGCCCCGGGAATGGATTCATCGTCCTTGGCTCTTGCCCTCCGCATTGGCCGCGAAGGCGGGATTTACGGCGGGCCGGGACTATCCGCTTCCTGTTGTCGACCACGCCGAGGCCGTGCGAACCGCGCGCAGCGCCTTTGCCCGGATACGCAATTCGGAGGGTTATCATGGGGAGAAAGAACGCGTTCGCGAACGCCATGGCAGCCGAAAGCGCGGAACGCCACGGAAGTCGGGCTCCACGCGCCGTTCTTCCCGGCAGGGGACCCTTCCCTTCGACGGGGAAAAGGAATCCAACCCAAATTAAACAGACCGCCACTGCTTTGAACAGAGAATCTATCCTTTGTTCTCTCTCCTCCATGGGTTCGTCGCAACCAACCTGGGAATCCATTCTCCAAAAGGGTTTCCTGAAAACATTGGCCGGGACCGTTAGTCGGGGCGCCGGGCCCACGCATCGTTTTCTTGAGACTCCCTCCTCCGGCACAATCGTCGGCCGAAGAAATCCCTCGCCGAGGCCATTTCCTTTCTTGCCGAAAGTAGCCGCCGAACCTACCAGGATTTTGTGTAAGATCCGGATTTCCTCTCCTTTTACCGCCAGGCGACCCCGATAGATGCTCTGGAAGTCAACCGCATCGGTTCCGGCCTTCGGGAACGGCGTCCGCGCTTCCACAAAACCCTTCTCGACCGCGAAGCCGGCTTGGATGCCCTCCATCTGGAACAGTTGCGGTCGCTTGGCGAGTGGCGCGCCCGGGGCAGCGACCCCGCTGATGAGCATGTGTCCTCCCTTTTGCTGACCGTCAACGCCATCGCCAGCGGCTTGCGAACCACCGGATAACGCAGCATACGCGTAAATCCCTGTTCACCTGTTTGCCCGGCGCTGTACGAAAAAGCCGGCGAGCCCGATTCCAAGGATGAGGAGCGCGATCATCGGATCAAGATCAAGGCGCAGTATCCATTCCCCGGAATCCTCCACGATACGGTGGACCGTCGATCCGAAGAGGAAATACCGCACGCCGTGCACAAGAAGCCATGCCCCCACCATGGCCGTGGTCAGTTGGATCATCAGGTTCGTCAGGGCCATCGCGACAAGCGCGGCCACCAGCGCGGTAATACCCACAATGCCCGCCTGCGCCCCAGGACCCATTTCCTGAACATAAGGCAACAGGGTCGTCGCCGCGAACAGTGCCCCCATTGTACCCACCGCGAGGGAATAAAAGAACATTGCCAGCACCCCGCCGAGGATAGCTCCCGCCAGCAGGCCGCCTACCGACCAGATCACCGGTTCCTCCCCGTAGGTGTAGCCCGCGTACGCAAGAACTCCCGCTCCCACAACGGCAAGAATGGCCACCAGCATCAGTTTGAAGATGCGAAAACCAAAAAAACAGCTGATTAGCCCGAGAAAAGCCCCGCCCCCGTACAGAAGCGGTTCGTAGATTTCCGATACACCTTCCATAACGAACAGCTACGCTCGCCGCGCCCGCTCTTCAAGCCGTTTTTCTTTCGGCCCTTTCGCACCGCAAATAAATACGTGGACCGCGACGGCCCCCCGCACAAGGCGGGGCAAATCCTTTTGTAGGGCCAGGGCTTGTCCCGGCGCCCGCCGTGCCTCTCAACGGCGACGATCCTTCTGTAGGGCCGAGGCTTGTCCCCGCGCCCACCGTGCCTCTCAACGGCGACGATCCTTCTGTAGGGCC
>CAYFRH010000212.1:0-3960 GCA_964345345.1 uncultured Puniceicoccaceae bacterium
GGTTTCGATTTCGCTTTCGTAAAACTAAAATCCTATTCCGCCCAATTTGCTGAGCATAATCGCAATTCGATCCAGATCTTTCTTTTTCGTATCTTATGATGAATCTGTGGGTAAACTGACAGGATGTTGGGTCCCATAAACCTATGCTGCGTTACGAAGCGATGGCGCGGGGGCAGGTGTTTTCTTTCCTTCGGAACAAAGGTGTTTATCCACTTTCGGCAGGGAAAGCGCATCAGCGAAGATGCGTAGCGCCGGGCTATCGTAGCCGTGGTCGAGCGAGAGCAGCGAGCGAGACCAAGGACTGTGGGGAATCCGGCATTTGAAGCCGCATCAGCAGCGGGCGAATCGCACATGCGCCGCTGCAGCCCTTTTTCGGGGACCGCTTACGCGGCTTCAAACGCCAATCATCCGGCAACCGTGGCCTCCCCCGCGTGGCTGCGCTGCGCTTCGCCACGCGGGATCCGACCACGGCTATTATCGCGCGGCGCTTCGCACCTGCTTTTCATCCCCCTCCGATTTTACCAACTCAAAATTGCGAGATGTTAATCGCAATAGAAAGATAGTTGCCAGAAAAGCCTTCAGTAATGGCAGTTTCTATGTTCTGTAAGTATGTTTTTATAATTGCCTTGAAAGTAGCCTGAATCTGGGTCGAAGCCTATGAATTTTTCTGACGAGGCTAAAAACTAAGTTCCAGCCTCCGGCCGCTCTTCAGCAAGCTTATGGTAGCCCAAGACAAGGGGAAAACCCGGTACCGCCAACCGCCTGCGGCGAAGGAGTGGAACTCCTCCTCCATCTATGTGCGGTTCTGAGCAGACTTCCTGTCAGTCTGGACAGCAGCAAAGGATCCTCCACTCGGGAAAAGCAGCCCTCATACTACCGCAACTAACAAGCACCCCGATAGGTTACATGGCCATTTGCACCATCAATCTGCTCCTCACTCCGCAAACTCGCGCCAGCACGAGCTGGTTAAGATTATCCGGCTAAGCTGGAAGCTTGGGAAAGACCAAGATCTGCTAAAATCCGCCTTGTTCGGCGAAATCCTCTTTAAACCGAACCTCCTGGACAACGACTTTGCTCTCGGAGCGCAATATGCTGTAGAGAAGATGCCGATTATCAGGGTCCCATGCGAAAGCCTGGCCCGGGGAAGCCATCGGGATCCGTCCGTGCAATTGCAGCTTTGATCCGCCCTCAGGGCGGGAGAGCACATAAAGATCCTTTTTATCGTGCCCCGTAACAAAGAGGAAACCCCGGGGCCCAAAGGCCCCACCGGAGGCACTGTAGCGACCGAACTGAGTAATTAGCTTTGGAGGGAAAGCCCATCCTTCAAGGCGACGCCAGCTGCGGTCATAGCTCACCAGTTGGGACCAACTTGAATCACGGTTCGGCTCCGCAGCACGGTTCCCGTAATGGGCGAAACAAACAAAAAATTGACCGTCCCGCCGATCCATCCATGTGGTGGATCCGTAAGACATACCAAAGCTGTGTGTTCCCACATGCGTGAGGTCGTCGGTGTTAAACATTTCCACCGAGCCTGTCATGGGGACCTCCGGATAGTTGGAGTGGGCGGCGTAAAGAATATCTCCGAAGACAATGCCCGCATTCATGTGAATGAGCGGATCGCCCTGATCGCAATGCCATGTATCCACTCTGGCATAGTCGCTTTTCCGGTATTTACCGATTCGGGTGTTACTGATCACATAAATGTGGGACGAATCGACGGCCACTCCCTGCCTTGCTTCCTCGGCCGAAAAGGTTTCCACCGTGACGGCTTCTCCGATAATGGGAATGGCCGTGGCGGAGGAAGCATCTTCGGCCGGCGGGGAATCCGCTTTGACGGCAGCGGATAAGGCCATGGCTGTAAAAGGCAGGTAAACGGAACGGTGCAGGATATTTCGAAAGTTCATATTGAAAATTAAGGAGGAAAAGGGGCCATGGACTTGTCCATGACCCCTCGTTTTGTAGTTGTTTTGTTACCCCTATAAAGACTACCGCAAAGCGGCATCGGTTATCAGCTGTCCGGAAGCATTCGACTGAAAAATCCGGAAGCCGTTATTACCATGGGAATTCTCGAAGTAGAAGTACCAGCCGGCCGGGACATTCGAACCTTCGAACACATAGACCCACGGGTAAAAGAGCCCACTGGAAAACCACCACTGCCCAAAGACGGTATCAAAGAAGTACCCGGTGTTCGAATCGACCTCAACCGGGAACAGGAAAGCGCCATGGCGAAGAGATTCGATCCGGATCGGGTTGCTGTTGGCGCGACGTTCCCCGATGAAGTCGTAGAAAAAGGATACGCGCTCACTGCTGCCGGCGAAGGGCGTTCCATCGAGAGCGGTTCCCGGAGAAGCCAACAGAGCTCCGGAAGCATTCACGTGCAGCGCTTCAAGGGCACCCGTAATATCCGGATTCCGGGTAACGGACTGCCTTTGTTCGGTGTTATCCTCATCGATATCCGCCTCGTTTTCCACATGCCCGTATGGGGCTTTCAATGTAATCCGTTCCGTCTCCCCGACGAAAAGGTTTACCCCATTTCCATGCTCGGTGGCTACCTGGACAAGGGAATCTCCGAACCGGTCCGCACTTGCGCTCTGCAGCGCCTCCGCATTCCCCCCACCGAAGAGGACAAGGGCCCCTTTGGAGGCGAGAACGGTTCCGGTGGGAAAGGTGTGGACTTGTTGCACGCCACCCGGCTCGCTAATGGCCCATGACTCGACAGTCCATCCGGACAGATCAACCGCCTCATCCCCGTTGTTGACGAATTCGATGAACTGATCGGCCAGCGGCTCCTCCACAACGCCGTTGCCATTAATATCCGCATCGGTTCCGATGACATTGGCCATAGCTTCGTTCACAACAACATCGAATGGATCTTCCTGCAAATCAACAGCCGTGACGAAGACTTGCGCCGGAAAGGTATCGGCGGCGCGGGCGTCGATTTTCACCTGCGGACTTCCGTCGAGCACGGAATCCGAGACGGCGGTAATCGAAAACTGTACCTCGGAAGCGCCCGCTGGAATCGTGACGGAACCGGGAAGGGAGATCTCCTGCGGATTCCCGTTTTCCAGCGTAAACGAAAGCCCGCCGGCAGGCGCGTTCCCCTCAATGCTGAGGGTCGCGGTTACAGTTTGTCCCTCTCGTATGTTTTCATTCGCTACACTGAGAGAGGCCGTCTGGCTGAAATTGAAGAAGGTGGTGTTGTCCACCTTCCGGCCAATCGTAAAGAGCCGTCCATTATCCACGTCATCCGGAATATCGAGGAAGTCCGCGAAAGGACCCGTGAGGTCGGGATTGCGACTGAGAGCGCTGAAGGATTCACCTACAGCTGGCGTGTAGGCGTGGCTGTCAATCGTGGCACCGTCCGCACGCAACAAGGCAACGTCCCCGTCTTCGTCAAAATTGGGCGAAAAGAAACTAAATTCCTGGATTTGGGCGCCGCCGAAAACACCGTCGGGCTCGGCCACGCCAACGGCAAAGACCACGAGGACACTCTCCGGCGTTCCGGCCGGTCCAAGAATGGTTCCTTGCGGAAAAATATGCCGCACGGCTAGCTCGTCGTTAACGGTCCAACCGGAAATGTCGATGGCACGGTCTTCCTTGTTTACAATCTCAATAAACTGGTCGTTGTCCTCGGCAACAAATCCATCGTTGTTAACATCAAACTGGAAATTATCGCCGGAGATATCATCAAGAAAGGGCAGAAACTCGTTGATAACGACATCAGGCCGAGGATCCGTGGCCGCGTTCTCAACGGTAAACGTTACAAAATCGCGGGCGAACCCGTCCGCTTCAACATTGATGGTAACTTCCTCATCCGCATCGAAAACCCCGTCGTTGAGAATATCGAAAGGGATGCGTACGGTCTGTTCCCCGCTTGGAACGGAGACGGATGAGCGAATATCGGCCTCCTCGGAGTTGATTTCCGGAATGGAGAGCCGAAGAGGCAGGCCGCCATTAGGG
>CAYFRH010000213.1:0-3897 GCA_964345345.1 uncultured Puniceicoccaceae bacterium
TCCATGCTCTGGAAGTCTGTCTTTATCATTACCTTGAAAATTTGCCTGAATCTGACTCTACCCACGAATTCTTTTGAAGAGGCACTGTTCATTATCGGCTTTCTGATCCTGACCGCGTTGCTCACCACCATGGGCGTGCTCTCCTTTGCGGTGGAAGCGGGGCGAGCAGCGATGTGGACACCAAATCGATGTAAGGCACCGCCCTGAAGGAGGGCTCAAGGAGCGACCGCGACCGCTTTCAAAATCCGCATGGAGACAGCGATTCCCTTTTCGAGGGTGGGCAGGTGCACGGATTCATTGGGCGCATGAAGGTTGTTCTCGGCCGTGCCCATTCCGAGCATAAGCGCGTCCATGCCGAGGATGCGGTGCATCTCGCCGATGATGGGAATGCTGCCTCCTTCGCGAAGGTAGAGCGGGGCCTTGCCGAAAATCTCCGCGACGGCGGCATCGGTGGCGCGGAAGGCGGCGGCGAGGCGCGCATTCTGGTCCGGCGGCGTATTGGTGCGGTCCGGCGGAACGACCGAATAGGGCGGCCCGGAATGGCCCTTGCGGATGTCCAGCCGCACTTCCGCCGGGCAACGTTCCCGCAGCGCCGTCTCGAGTAATTCCTCGACATGCGTCGGGTCCTGGTCGGCGACAAGGCGGCAGGAAATTTTTATGCCCGCCTTTGCGGGAATAATCGTCTTTTCTCCTTCGCCCATGTAGCCGCCGTAAATGCCGTTCAACTCAAGCGTCGGTTCGAAGCGGACGGCCTCCATGGCGGTGCGCCCCGGAACGGGCCGTGTCGCCGGGACCCCCGCAAAGGCGACAAGGTCGGCATCGCTTGTTGGCAGGGCGGCAATCTGCTCCTTTTCCCAATCGGCGGGCGTGCGGATGTTTTTATAGAAGCCTGGAAGATTGACCCGGCCCTCCTTGTCATGAAGAGAGGCGCACAATTCCGTCAGCGCCTGGATGGGGTTGTAGATGGCCCCGCCAAACATGCCCGAATGGAGATCGCCGCGGGGGCCCTCCACCACTGCCTCGAGGCAGGCCATGCCGCGGATCGCGGTCGTCACGGCGACCTGGTCCAGGGAGGGGTTCAGGGTATCGGAAAGGAGGATAAAGTCGCCGCGCAATTCCTCCGCCCGTTCCTCCAATACCTTGGGCAGGCTGGGGCTGCCGATTTCCTCCTCGCCTTCGATGAGGAAGGTCAGGCGCAGCGGCAGGTCCGGATTTTCCTCCAGTAGCCGCGCCACGGCCGCCACGTGCACCATGAGCGGGCCCTTGTTGTCGGCCGCGCCACGTCCGTGGAGGCGGTCTCCCTTCCGGCGGGGCTCGAAAGCCGGCGTTTCCCAGAGGTCGAGGGGGTCCGGAGGTTGCACATCATAGTGGCCGTAGATGAGAACGTGCGGCCAGTCCGCCGGCCCGCTCCGACGCGCCAGAATTACCGGATGACGGCTTGTCTCCACAACTTCCGTTTCCAGGCCCAGCCCGGCCAGAAGTTCCGTCAGGGTTTCCCGGGCCGCTACCATGCCGTCCTGGTAAACGGCATCCGTGGATACGCTGGGACAACGGACAAGCGTTTCTATTGCGCGAAGATAATCCAACATGACAATCGACCGTGCAGCAGGCTTGCGAAATGGCAATGCCTCAGGCAGGCTGGCGGCACGATGCAAATGGAAAATCGCAAACCGCGCCGCAGTCGCTTTGGACACGATTCGCGGGAAGCTCAAGTCGCGCGCTTGCAGGAACGGGCTCCCGATCTTGGCAGTACGCGTAAGCTTCGGACCATTGCCCTCGGCGGCTCCGCCCTGACCCTCCTCGCCCTCGGTGGGTTTTCCTATACGATGAAAATTTTCAATGCGGCCGCCGAAGACCGCGAAGATACCCGCTTCGTCGAAGTCGAGACCGCTCCCGAAATCGATCTGCCCGCAACGGAAGAGGCACTTCAGCGCATCGAGGAAGAGGAGGCCGCCGCCGCCCGCCAATACGAGCGCATGCTGGAAGAACTCAAAGCGGTCGACCTGCTCGAAGAAGAGTAGGGGATCAGCCCTTCACGATTACTCGCCGCCGCTCTCGAAGTGGGTGGGCACGACAAAGCTTTCGAGGCCGAGTTCCTGGGCAAGGTAGCGGGCGAAGGCATCGGTCTGACCATGGGTGACGCCGATGCGCCGGGCCCCGGAAGCACGGACGCAGCGAAGAAGCCCGTGCCAGTCGGAGTGGTCGGAGAGAACGAAACCGCGGTCGAAGTCGCGATTGCGCCTCATGCCCCGGACCTGCATGAAGCCGGAGACCGCGCCGAAAGAAAGGTTGCCCAGTTTTTTCAGGAAGGCGGGCTCGTTGCCGGCGAAGGAAATGAGGACGAGACCGTTCCCTTTCAGGGTGCGCAGGCCCGCCTCGTCCAATCCGGTCAAGTCCGGAAAACGGATGCCGGCGGACGCGTAGTGAGGGAGAAAGGAGCGGCCATTCCCATGCAGGGCAATGGGGGCCTCTTCCCCGGCGAGAGCGGCCAGCACGCGCTGGGTTTTTCCGAGGGGATAGCACGGAAGGATGGAAGTGCGCCCGCGTTCGCGGTTGCGGCGCCACCATTGCCGCAGGTCTTCCCAGACCTCGTCCGGGTCCGGCCACTGGTAGATGGGAAGGCCGAAGGTACATTCGGTGATAAGGGTGTCGCAGGGAACGGGCTCGAATGGGGCCGCCGCGGCGTGGGCGTGGGTGGCGTTGTGGTCGCCGGTGACCACCGTCACTTCCCCCTGGCCTTCCATGCGCACCTGCGCCGATCCAAGAACATGGCCGGCCGGATGAAAGGAGAGCCGGACTTCGCCCATGGTCGTAGAGGCACCGTAGGGGAGGGCGTTCACGACGGCCTCGCGCCCGACGCGCAGGCGCAGGAGTTCCTCCCCGGAAGCGGCGCACCAGTAAGCCTCCATGCCGCTGCGGGCGTGATCGGCGTGGGCATGAGTAACGACGGCCCGTGGCACCGGACGCCATGGATCGATATGAAAATCGCCCGGTGGACAATAAAGTCCGGAGCTTGTTAAGCTCAGCAGTTCCGATTCAATTCCGTCCACGTTTACAACGAAGCCCACCGCGGTTCCCCCGACAAATGCCATTTTCCGATTCCGCTTTTTTTTATCTCTACCTCGCCCTCTTTCCCCTGCTGGGCGCCGGGCTCGGTTGGCTGACGAACCGTCTCGCCATTCAAATGCTTTTCCGGCCGCGGCGCCCATGGAACGTCCTCGGGCTTCGCTTCCAGGGCCTGATTCCTCGCCGCAAAGAGGAACTGGCGGTGCGCATCGGGGAAATCGTCGAACAGGAGCTGCTCAATAAGCACCTCATCCGAAAGGAAATGTCCCGGATCGACCTCCAGCCCTACCTGCACGATTTCGCCGGCCGCATGGTGCGGCAACGCCTCGCTCCGCGCCTGCGCGCCTTTCCTGTCATCGGGGGCCTCGTCAACGACCGCTTCCTCGATTCCCTCCACCGGATCGCCGTGGAAAGCCTCCGCAACGAGACGGAGCCAATGCTAAGAAAAGTTTCCTCCGAAGTGGAGCGGCATCTCGCTTTTCGCCGCATCGTCGAGGAACGCGTGCGTGGCTTCGAGGTCGAACAGCTTGAGGAACTCGTGCGCTCCCTCGCCCGCAAGGAATTCCGCCGCATCGAATGGTTGGGCGGCTTCATCGGGCTCGCCGTGGGCGCCATCCAGTCGCTGCTCCTCTTCCTCGCCGGATAGCTATCCAGTAGAGTCGGTCTCCAGGCCGACTCCCGTCGTTGTAGAGCAAGTAGAGTCGGTCTCCAGGCCGACTCCCGTAGCCGCAACGGACCAAAATCTAACAACTTCGGCTATGCTCCAAAACTGATTACCGCGGGTTAACGGGCCAACGGCCCGTAATAGGGTAGCCCGGGGCGGGTCCGCCT
>CAYFRH010000214.1:0-3867 GCA_964345345.1 uncultured Puniceicoccaceae bacterium
GCTGGTCGAAAACCAGGAAACCGAGGCCGGCCTGAAAGCTCTCGCCCTCGCCCGCAAAAATTTTCCGAACGACCCCGCTGTTCTCTCGGCCAGCGGGGCCGTTGCTTTTCTTGGTGGCCGCCGGGAAGATGCCCGGCGCCTGCTGGAACAGGCGGAGAACTGGCGTACCGAGAACTCGAGGACCGATTTTTATCTCGGCGGTCTGCTTATCGATTCCGACAACACTGCCGATCGGGCACGTGGAAAAAGCCTACTCCTCCGCGTGGTTGCCGAAGCCGGCGGCGACCTGCCTGAGCGAGCGGGCTTGGCCCTCCTCGTCAACCGCTCTCTTCCCATTACGGAAAACGAAAAGGCCGAACTTCTCGGCGTTCTTAAAACGGAGGGAACCTTCCGGACCGGAAATCCACATCTGAATGCAGAGGTTCTCCGGGTCCTTGCGAATATTGCGACGGAAAGCCGTCCGGATATGGCGCTTTCCCTCGCGGACCTGCTCCTTGAGTATCCCGGCAGCACCAGAGAAGACCAACTTGGATACGTCGATCTGGCCCAGGAGTTGGATAATTTCGAAGCTGCTCGGAAACGCTTGGAAGAACTGCGCAAGTTGAAGGGGTTCTCCGAAAGCGACCAACGCAGGATCCAGCGGCTCACTCTCCTTCAACACGTCGCGGAAAACCGCTATATGGAAGCTGAACAGCTCTGGGATCGACTCACCCGACTGTCGAAACCCGGGGAAATCCTCGCCCCCTTCATCGCCTCCATGCTGGGGAAGGCGCAACTCTCCAACGAGGCCGAACGTCTTTTCTTGGAAAAGTTCCTCGAACTACCTGTGAGAAATCCGAACCTTTCCATCAGTGTCCTTAATCGGTTGATGCAAATTCGCCCTGTTCAGGAAGGCCGCTGGATCGATTATGCGACTCGGGAAATTCTTCCTCTTGCCCCTGTTCGCGTGGCCGCCTGGCTCACTTCAATGAATGAGCAGAAAGCCGTCATCCCCGTTCTTGAAGAGCGGGAAGCTCCTCTGCACCCAGAGGAAAAACGAATTCTCCTCGAAGCCTATCTCGCGGAGGAAGAGACCGCAAAGGCCGGAGATCTCCTCCCCGGCCTGAAGGATAACCTGCCATCCGCCCTCTTTGCCTTCTATGAGACGCGTTATCACCTCCAGAACGGGAACCTGGACGCCGCCCTCGAATCCTGGAACGCCGCCCACAATGCCGCCCTCGCCAGCAATGCCCTCGCCCTCCTCAAAAACATTGGATTCCTTGCCATCCGGATGAAGCAGCCCGTGAACGCCCTTCAATCCCTCTACACTGCTTTTACCGCCGGGGTTCCTTTCTCCCGCCAGCAAGCCAGTCAGTTGCAGAACCTTACCCTAGCCCACGGAACACTGCGGCAAACCCTCGGGATCGCAACCGACCTCGTCGAACGTTATCCGGAAGACCCGGACCTCCTGAACAATCTCTCTTATTTTCGGTTCATTGCCAACGAAGAGATCGACAGGCACATAGCAATTATGCGCGACCTCGTCGAGGACGACCCCGGAAATGTCTCTTACAATCTGACCCTTTCCCTCGGATTGCTGCAAAGCGGTCGCGAACGGGAGGCGAACAAGGTGCTGGAACGTTCTTCCGTCGCTTGGAACGACGCCGATCCACGGCAGAAAATGATCTATGCCGCGGTGCTTACCGCAAATGGACAGCGCGTTGTCGCGCAAGGCCTCCTTCAAAACCTCGATGAGGAAGTGCTTATTCCGGAAGAGCGAGCTCTGCTCGATTCCCTTTAAACGGATAGTTCGACACGATGCTGGACTTTATACGCAGGAAGATTGCCGGCTTGCCTCGTCCTTTCTGGCCCAGCACAGGGTTCCTCCTCGCCTGGATTGTTCTGATCACCCAGGTTCGCCATCACTGGGGAGGCGAGTCCTACTACAATTTCGGCTGGTTTGTTCCCTTTCTCGCCGCCTGGCTCCTGCTCCGGAACCTCTCCCATGTTCGGCCCCGTGAAGACGATCCTCACTTCGCCGCACCTCTGGTCCTGTCCAGCTTTGCCATTCTGCTCATTCTCCCCTTTCACGCGCTCTCGGAGGTAAATCCATTCTGGCGTCTTCCTTTGTGGATTCAGGCGGGGGGACTAGCGGTCATGAGCCTTGCCTGCCTGTACACCGTTTACGGTTGGAAGGGCCTCCGTGCCGGAATCTTCCCCCTTTTCTTCCTCTGTACTATGATTCCGTGGCCCTACCGGCTGGAACTTGTCATTGTGCAAAGCCTGACCAAGGTCGTCGTCTCCCTCTCCATGAGTGGGCTACACGCTCTTGGATATCCCATCGAACTGGCAGGGAACAGTTTTGTTCTCGGCGACCTTCAAATCGGCGTCAACGAGGCCTGCAGCGGAATCCGCTCCCTTCAGGCCCTCTTTATGATCACCTTATTCCTGGGTAGCCTCTTCGGCCAGGGAACCCTGCGCCGAATTTTGGCCATACTCATCCTGCCGGTGGTGGTGATCATCATCAATGTGCTTCGGGCTATATTCCTTTCGACCCAGGTCATCGTCAACGGTCAGCAAGCCTACGACGCCTGGCATGATCCGGCTGGCTACATCGCCTTTCTGGGCAGTATGATCCTGATCTACGCCTGCATTGAACTGCTGAACCTCGGGGCACAGCGGGCCTCGACCGAAGGCCCGGACCCGCTTCAGGAGATGCGCAGGGACTGGCGCGGGCCCGCCTTGCCGGTACGGGCATCCGTCTTCGCCTTTCTCCCCATCGCGCTCTTTCTCATCGTGGAAGGGTGGTTTCAATACCACGAGAACCGCGTCACCGAGAGAAATGACTGGTCCATGAACCTCCCGGACGAAGGAAGACGTTCCGTCCAATATGCTGAGATTCATCCGCAGGTCTCCGAGGTACTCGGATTCGACTTCGGGCATCGCTTTTTCTACCGACTCGGCATGCGCTCCGGCTGCGAAGTCTATTTTTACGGCTACAAGGAGGACAACAAGCTGGCCAGCGTATCTTCTTATGGACACTCGCCCGCCATCTGCATGGAGTCCGTAGGGGCGAGCATACTTCGTCAGTACGACGACCTTCTCGTTCAAAACGGTTCCCTCGAACTCCCGTTAAAGCACTACCTTTTCGAGCTTCGTGATGGAGAAAACCAGCTACATGTTTTCTGGGTCGTCTGGGAAAATCGGAACATGAACATAGATCCTGAACAGCTGGCCTCCCTGAATTACCGTACGCAGTGGATCCAGCTTTGGAAAGGGCGTCGGGATTTCAGCCGCAAAGTCCTCCTCGTCAGCCTCAACGGAATTGCGGATCCGAACCGGGCTCGCGCCCGCATCCGCTCTCTCCTCAGCGACTGGGTGGTTCCGGAAACTGACTAAGCAGGTAACGCTCCCTCGGTAGCAGCTGCGTTCGTTCACCAGGCCGCATCAGGTCATCCGCCGGACTACCCAGCATTCGCGCCGTAATCCGCAGATGCCGAGGAGCCGATTTGTCCAAATTCGGCATGCGCTCAAGAAAGCCGTAAGCAACCGTCTGCTGTCCCTGCAATAAGTAGGAGAAACCCGCCAGGAGTTGATAGTCGAAAATTTCCGGAAATTCGGCGAGCTTCTGCTCAAGGCGGCGGTGGAGTTCCGGCGTCGGCCCCTCGAGGATCAACTTCAGATAGATGACGAAGGACTGGAGGCCGGCGGATCCGTCAAAATTCTCGATCTCCACCTCGGGAAGCCGGTCTTCCAGCCAATCCTGCTTTCCCGTGTAATAATGAGCCGCAAGATTCTTCTGTAGAAAAGTGGGGCGATCCGGATCCTGCTCCAACAACCATTTGTACAGCTCCATGAGAAGATCCCAGCGCCGCTCCCGCAGAAGAT
>CAYFRH010000215.1:0-3856 GCA_964345345.1 uncultured Puniceicoccaceae bacterium
CAAGGGTCCTGCCGTTGACCTCCGCCGTGTACAGCCACGGGCGCTCGAGCGCGAGGGGCGTCGCTGCAAAGCCACCATGGGCAAGCAGTTGACCTACCAGCAATGCCCCGCGGCCATGGCCCCAGCGCGCATGATCCGGACCCGGGATTGGAAACTGATCGTCCGCGAAACCGGCGGAAACGAGCTCTACCACCTCTTCGAAGACCCCCGCGAAATGAACAATCTCTACGGCCACGAGGGCCTTGAGGCCGTCACCCTCGACCGCAATATCGAGGACCACGCATGGGACGGGGAATGGTACCTCCGCGCCTACCGTTTCGATGGACTGAAATTCGGCTCCGGCGAATCCAAAGAGGGGCGCATCTTCATGAATCCGCAGGTCTGGGCGGTTCTCAGCGGACATGCCGCAGGGGAGCGGGCCCGGCAAGTCATGGAGGCCGTCCACACGCACCTCGCCACCGAATACGGCATCATGCTGTGCGCTCCGCCGTATGTGGAAACCGATCCGAAGGTCTGCCTCGGGCGCCTGCTCAATCCCGGGACGAAGGAAAACGCGGGCATTTTCAACCACACGCAGGGATGGGCGGTCATGGCCGCCGCGAAGACCGGCCTCGCGGAACGCGCATGGGAGTACCTCCACAATGTCCTGCCGGCGCGTTTCAACGAGGTCGCGGAAATCCGGGAGGTGGAGCCCTACGCGGTCTGCCAGTCCACGCACAGCTCCTACAGCCCGAAACACGGGGCGGGGCGCGTCTCCTGGCTCTCCGGTTCCGCGGTCTGGAACTACGCCGCCATGACTTCCGCCATTCTCGGCATCCAACCGGATTACCACGGCCTGCGCCTCGATCCCGACGATCCCGAAGACACCGTGGCGAAAGCGGCCACGCGGGCACTGGAGGAACACTGGTTCGGGCGCCGCCTCACCCGCGACAACCTCGAGGCCGGTCGCCTGCAGCTGGTTTCCGCCCTCAGCATGTCGCAGAACCGCGGTTCCGCCCTCTTCCGCAATCGTGACGAGATCGCCTATCTTGCCGGACAGCAACGGAGATTCTTCGCGGAAATGAAGGCTCTCCTGCGCGACCTCGGCTACGATGGAGTGGTCTCCGCAAACAACTGGAAAACCATCAACACGCCGCGGCTGGGCGACCTTGAGCTGTACACCTACACCGCCGGCGACCTGATCGACCGTCATAATTTCTACTCGCCTGGATCAGTGAGCAGGCGCAGTTTTTCGCTGTCGCGCCGGGCGACCGATTTTTTCCCGTCTCCGCCTTCCTCGCGCCGCGCGGGACCCCCCTGCAGCAAAAGCAGGTGGCCGATCATCCATTCTCCATTTCCGAGCAGGCATGGACGATGTACACGCCCCTGCGGGGGGAAGCACCCCTCGCCGTGGCCAGCTACATGTCGATGCTCGATGTCGATGCCTGGATATGGTTCGCGATCGATACGAAGACCTGGAACACAGGCGGCCATCGGACGTGGATCGTCGAAAACCCCGCCACCCTCGGCCAGTTTCCGGCCGCGGCCCTGCTTTACCGGCGCGGCGACATTGCCGAGGCCGGGGTCGTGGGGCGGGAAGGCCGCACCCCCGCATTGTTGACCTCCCTCGAGGAGTCCAAGCTCGTGATCAATACCGGCTTTGACGTCTTCCGCGACGATCCGGGGGATTTTGATCCGGATCCCGTGCCGGGGCGCGATCTCGTCGATCCCGCCATCGCGCTGGTCGGCAAGACGGTCCTCGACCCCTCCACCGATGAAGACCTCTTTCTCCCCGAAGCCCTGGATCGCATCGACATGGGCAACGACTTCGGGGCCGTCGTCGTGACCAGTCGCGCGTATTGAAACGCGCATGCTGCCCAACGCCTCGCTGGACGGGCCTTACGAAGCCCGCTTGCGGGCGGCCGGGGAAACGGGGACGTGGCACCTTGCAGAGGCCTCCGGACCGCTTCCCGGCGGCCTCGCTCTGGCCGAAGACGGAACCCTCACCGGCGCCCCCGGGCAGGCGGGCTTGTTCCATCTGCGCGTCGAGCTGCGGGACGCCGCCCCCGGCGAAGCCGTCCTCGACACCCGTGACATCACGCTCCTCGTCGAGCCCGTACCGGCAACGACTCCGTGGGGAACGCCGGCCAATCAGCCCAAATCCGCCTTTTTCGGATGGGTCTTCGACCTCGAATGGCCGATGGTCTGGTCGTGGGAATTCGCTACATGGCTCTATGTGGTGCCATCGGATTCGCCGACGGGCCTCTTCGCCTTCCGCTACGAGGGTTCGGCGGGAGGCTTGACGTGGTTCAGCGGGGAATTCTGGCCATGGTATTACAACTACGAGGCCGGCGAATGGAAATCGGCCACGAATTTATGAACGTCATCTACATTGTCTGCCACGACCTTGGACGCCAACTCGGTTGCTACGGACGCAGCCTCCGGACGCCCCACCTCGATGCCTTCGCGGAACAGGGCCTGCGCTTCAACCGGGCCTTCTGCCAGACAGCCGAGGCCGCCGTCGATGACGCCGTCGCCTACCTCGACGGGCGCCGGAAACAGAAGCGCACGAGGCCCTTTTACCTCAACTTCGGTACCGTCGAGGTGCACAAATCCGTGTGGGGCCGCGACACCGATCGCGATGGCTGCGCTTCCCGCTTCCATCGCGTTTACGGCGGTCCGGTTCCCGAGGAGGAGGTTGCGGTCCCGCCCCCGACTCCGGAGATTCCGCTGACGAAGGAAGAGTTCTCCCGTTTCGAAGCGGCCATCCGTTATCTCGACCAGCAGATGGGGAGGCTCTTCCGCGCCATCGACGATCTTGGCTACGCCGAGGACACCATGGTTATCTTCTCCACCGACCATGGTATGGTCGATCTTCGCGGAAAGGGCTCCCTGTACGACCGCGGTACCGAGATCGCCCTGTTGGTACGGCCGCCTTCCGACCATGCGCCGACCCGCGACGCGGATCCCCTCGTTTCCAACCTCGATGTCACCCCGACGGTTCTCGAGGCCTTGGGCTTGCCCGTCCCCGAAACCCTTCCCGGCAATTCCTTCTGGCCGCTGTGCGGCGGTGCGGGTTCCTACACCCCGTCGGAACGGATTTTCCTCGAGTGGAATTTCGGCGGCCCGCAGGACGACTACTATCCGGTGCGGGCCGTGCGAACGGAAGACTTCAAGCTCTTGCGCCACTATGGGCCGCACAATTACGACCAGTACCGGCCGGAGGAACTCGGGCCCGACTTCACGCGGGAGGAAATGAACCGCAGGCGCTTCAGGGACTACGGGCCTCCCTATCAGCATCCGGAGCGCATGACCCCCGCCGTCGAGCTCTTCGACCTGCAAAGCGATCCCCACGAGCTCTCCAATGTCGCCGCTTCCCCTGACTACGCCGCCACCCGTGCGGAACTTGAAGAAGCGCTCGACGACTGGATGTCGGCAACCGGCGACCCCGTCCTGCGAAACGAAACACCCCGCCTTCCCGCCGCCCCCGGATTCCATTTCCCGTGAGGAGGCCGCTTCAGGAATTCCCCGCCAAGGGCCAGGACAGGGTAAAGACCGAACCACGCCCCCATTCGCTCTCGCAGGTAACCGTACCGCCCATTGCCTCCATCAGCCGCTGCACGATGGCAAGGCCCAGCCCGGTTGAAGTTTCCCCGGCGGTCGGTCGCGCCGAGAGCTTCGCGAAACGCCTGAAAAGACGGTCTTTCTCCTCTTCCTTGATCCCCTGGCCGTAGTCGCGAACGGCGACAAGGCCGCGGTCGGATTCCGCGTAAACAGCGATTTCCACCACCGAGGAGGAGAAGGAGTACTTCAGGGCATTGGAAAGCAGATTCTCGATGCATTGGGAGACAAGGGCCGGATCCGCCGAAACCCGCAC
>CAYFRH010000216.1:0-3849 GCA_964345345.1 uncultured Puniceicoccaceae bacterium
TTCGCCCACCCGGCTTTCCAGCTGGGCGATCCGCTCGTTGCGTGCCTGCACCGTGGCCATCGCCGGCTCCGTCGAATGGGGCGGATTTGGCGCCTCCTCCGGAAAGGCGCTCCCACAAAGCAAATGCTGGTATCGCACCTCTTTCTGTCCGGGAGCCGGCGGAATCTTTTTCCATAGCGGGGGATCCAGTTCCTCCGCCAATTCGTCCAATTTCTTTTCGGCCGCCGCCACCTCCGGGAAAAAATGCATCCGCTCCGTTCGCACGCGCAATTGGCCGGGCGTCTGAGCACCCCGAAGAAGCAAGACGGCAAGAAGGGCCTTGCCCGGATTGGCCAGCCCGAAACGCTCTTCCACGTTGTGCTCGTATTTTGGCACCCGCGCACCCGCGCCATCCCATCGCATGACAAGGTGTTTCGCCCGTAACCCCTCAATCGCCTCCGCCACCGTCTCCTCGTCGTAATCGACCACCGGGTTCCGGTTCGACTTTTGGTTACAGGCGGCCAACAGGCTGTTCAAGGTCAGCGGATAAATATCCGGCGTCGTCGCCGCTTTTTCCAGCAGACATCCCAGCACCCGCGTCTCCTCGCGCGTCAACTCCATCCGATCGGCTTCAGGCTCTTCCACTTCGCCAAGGTCCCGCCGCTTTCCCGACCTTTCAAGCCGAATTCGAAAGCCGACAGATTGCCGCCCGATCTAAAGCCTTCCCCTCTTGCCGAAACCGCTATCAAAACAATTCCATCTGGTCGTTATTCTGCGGCGGAAGCGGGCTTGATGAAGGCTCATCCACCGGTTGGATCAATTCCGGACTATCCACCGCTGCCTTATTGACTGCGTGGGTCACAGGATGGCGGTCGAGTTTCGGCCCCTTCCCGTGCGCCCGCAGCAAGCTTTGCCGGTTCGGTTTGACGTTTTCCGGATCAAGCCAATCGGCCCATGCCGCCTCCGGAAGAATGACCGGCATGCGGTGATGGATGGGCGCCATAATCGCGTCCGCCCCAGTAGTAAGGACGGCAACGGAGAGGATTTCGGAGCCGTCGGCATGCTGCCAATGTTCCCAAACGCCGGCGAAAGCCATAAAGGGCGATTCGCCCGGATAAAAGTACCATGGCTGGGACGGCTTGCGGTGCCGGTCCCATTCATAAAATCCGCTCGCGGGAACAAGGCACCGCCGGTAACGGAAGGGATTCCGGAAAGACGGCTTTGTCGCCACCGTCTCGGCGCGAGCGTTGATCAATTTGTAGCCGATGTTCGGATCATCCGCCCATGAAGGGACAAGGCCCCAGTGCAGGATTTCGGCACGCCGTCCTTTTCTGTCGCGATCCTCCACGATAGCCACGATGCCGCTTCCGGGCGCGATATTGTAGCGAGCTTGCCACGAAGACTTCAGTTCCTCGCCGAACTCGGCCAGAAAGGCCCGGGCAAGGGCCTCGTGGCCCATCGCAAGCGTGTAACGTCCGCACATCCTTTCAGCCTCCCCCGGGCGTCAGCAGGAAAACATCCTTGATTCCCGTGATGAGCATCTCCACGGAGATCACGATAAGAAGCATGCCCATCAGCCGTTGAAAGGCGGACAAGCCGCGATGCCCCACGATTTTGTGGACAATCGGAGCAAAAAGGAAAGCCACGAGACTGATGAGCATGGAAACAAAGATGGCCACTACCCAGATCCGCATCCTTCCGGGATGCTGGGCGGCGAAAAGCATGACTGTGGCCACGGCGGAAGGGCCCGCCACCAGTGGCACAGCAAGCGGGAAAAGAAGCGGCTCCTCTCCCTCTTTCACGCCCATCCAGCTGGTATCGGTGGGAAAGATCAGCTTGACCGCGATCAGAAACAGGACGATTCCTCCAGCCAATTGCAGGGCCTCCTGCGATAGCTGAAGTAGGCGCAGCAGGGCCGGTCCAAAAAAAAGCGCAACGATCAGCACAAGCGTGGCCAGAATAACCTCCCGAACAATGAACCGGTACGGTCGTTTCGTTCCCTCAAGACAAGCCATGACAATGGGTAGGTTACCAAGGGGATCGGTCACGATAACCAGTAGAATGGTGGCGGAAACCAGGTCCATGTCTCTTTACTCCTCGTCGCCCGCTTGCCGGGGCCGCACCTCCACCGGATCAAGGGAATCCGGAAGTTTCTTTTTACCGTCGACAGCAAGGGAATCAAATTTCCGCGCCGTCACGAGAACCCGGCTTTCCAGGGAGGCGAGGGATTTATTATAGCTCTCCACCGCCCGCTTCAAGGCCTTGCCAACATCCGTGAAATGCTCCGTCTGGGTACCGATTCGTTCGTACAGTTCGCGCCCGAGACGGCTGATTTCCCTCGCCTCCTCGGCAATCGCCTCCTGACGCCAACCGTAGGCGGCTGCTTTCAGCAGGGCAATCAAGGTTGTCGGGGTGGCGAGAAGAACATTGGCGTCGGCGCCATGCTCGATGAGCCCCGGATCAGCTTCCAACGCCGCACTGAAAAAGGCTTCTCCCGGCAGAAATAAAACGACGAACTCCGGAGCGGGCGTGAATTGCCGCCAATACTGTTTTGTCGAAAGTGCCTTGATATGCTCGCGGATCTGACGGGCATGGCGGGCGATCTGTCTCTTCGCTTCCTCGCCGTCGTCTTTAGCCTCAAGGGCTTTCAAGTACCCGTCGAGAGGTGCCTTGGCATCGACAATGATCCGCTTTTCGCCAGGTAAACGCACAACCAGATCCGGACGCTGGCGCCCGCTTTCCCCGTCCCCGCTTTCCTGCTGCACGAAATCGACGAATTCCGTCATACCGGCAAACTCCACCGTGCGCTCCAGTTGAACTTCGCCCCAGCGGCCCCGAACATTCGGAGTGCGGAGGGCGAAAACCAGATTGTTCGTTTCCGTCTGCAGCTTTCCCTGGCTCTCCAATAACTGCCGGATCTGTTCTTTAAGGCCGGAGTAGGCCCCTTCCCGCGCTTTCTCCACCGCTCGAATCCTCTCGTCGACCTTTTCAAGGGACTTCCGAACCGGTTCCACCAGCTCGTTGATGGCCTGTTGCCGCTTTTCCAGGTCGCCTTTCGCGCCTTCCTGAAGACGCCCGAAAACCTGCTTCGCAAGAGAAAGAAATTGCTCGTTATTTTTTGCCAGCGCCTCCGCCGAAAGCGATTTGAATGAAGTCTCCGCCTTTTCCCGCAGCTCTTTCAATTCCTCCAGCTGCCTGGCCGCTGCCGCGTTTTCCGCTTCCCGTCGCGCCTTTTCTTCCGCAAGGCGACGGGCCAGTTCATCTTTCTCCCCCCGTAGATCCTCCACTCGGCGTTGCAGAGACCAGCGCCCACCCCCAAGACCTGCCAAGGCCGACAAAAAAAGGAGCAGCAACCAGAATATAACTTCCATTCCTCGAGTCTTCCCCTTCCTCCCGGAAAAGCTCAACCCGATTCCGGACATCGCCGCGTTTTCCTGTCCGGATAAAAAGAAGCCCCGACCACGCTTTCGCATGATCGGGGCATAAACCTGGCGATAACCTACTCTCACACCGCAACGAGGCGGCACTACCATCGGCGGTTACGGGCTTAACGCGGGTGTTCGGGATGGGAACCGGTGTTTCCCCGCACCTCTGGTCACCAGAGAGGGTACCTTGATCCGTGTCGGTCTTTAAAGGTTATCGCCACAACACGGCATTGGAAATTCAAGTTCAGTATACACCTTGTGGGTAAAATAAACGCCTGGAGACGACGGCTAAATAAACAAGAATCAAGCCGTTGGGGTAATTAGTACCAGTTAGCTCAATACGTTACCGCACTTACACATCTGGCCTATCGACGTGGTAGTCTTCCACGACCCTTAAGGGAGATCTTATCTTGGGAGGAGCTTGGCGCTTAGATGCTTTCAGCGC
>CAYFRH010000217.1:0-3842 GCA_964345345.1 uncultured Puniceicoccaceae bacterium
CAACGTCCACGCCGTAGAGTCGGTCTCCAGGCCGACTCCCGTCATGCAAGCGGCGCCACCACCGCCACCGAGCAATCGGCTCTACAACTGACGGGACGCGGCCTGGAGACCGCGTCCACATTCGCTACAACTGACAGGAGATGTCTACCGCCACTCGTGCTTTGGGTAGCGGCCAAAAAGATCCTTACGAATTTGCAGATAGGCGCCCTCCCAAAAACCGTCGAGGTCATCCGTAATATGAACAGGACGCTGGTTCGGGGCGAGGATTTCGATGCGCAAGCGCAGACGGCCGTCGGCCAGGGTCAGGCTGGAACCGGGGACATCGTAAAGCTGCTGGATTCGCGCGGGCAAAACCACGGTTCCGTCCTCCTCGTAGCGCAGTTTGAGGCCGCGGGTTCCGGGAAGCGGGAAACGCTCGGGAAGAAGCCGGTCCATGACCTCCTCCATTCCGACCGGCAACCATGCCCGCAGCACCGGCAGCACCGGCCGGTCCTTCACCTCCTTGTAGCGGGTGGCTCCTTCGCAGATCTGTTCCAGCAAAACGAGGCGATCTTCGTCTCCAACAGGTGACAACTGCCAATCGGGAAAGAGTCGGGCCAGAAGGTTGGCCCGCCGCAGCCACGTTTCTGCGGCCGCATCCCACTGTTTAAGCGGCCATCCGTGCTCCCGGAGACCCCGCGCCAGAAGCGCGGCGGCTTTTCCAGGATCCGGTTTCCCGGCCTTCTCCTCCCGAAGAACAAGACCGCGGAATTCGCGACAGTGGCGCTGCACGACCCCGCGCCGCGCAACATCGAGCACCTCCGTTTCCTCCGTCAGGACCTCGCCGGGAAAGAGCTCCTCAAGCCATTCCTCTTCCACCTTGGTCAAGCCGGCGGCCCGCACTTTAACCCGGCCACCAACCTCCCGTTCCCCGAGATCCACGGACACGAAAAGTCCCGCTCCTTCCACAACCGTATCCACGACCACTTCCCCTCGGCGCCCGTGGCAGAAGAGACAGCTCCGTGTACCCCGCTGGCGCAGACCAAGATGGTCGGCATAGCCTGCGAGCATGCTGCGGGCAAAGGCCCTCCGCAGATCCAATGCGGATTCGCGCGACTCCCCGACAAGGCCGCGCAGCTGCCGGTGAATACGCGCCGCCTGCCGGAAAGCTCCGAAGCGAAGGCCCCATTGACGGCAGAATGTCGCCGCTCCTTCCTTGCGGCCGGCGACTTCCTGCCAGAGGAGGACATCGCGGTAGAGATCGGAAAAGTCTTCCGCTGCTTCCGTCCAGCGCGCCCACTGCCGCTCCACTTCCTTGCTGACGTTTCGTTCCCGCAGCGGTCCGGCCTCCAGCAAAGCCAAGGCCGCCGCCATCGCTTCCAGGCAACCTTCTTCCCGTGCCGCCAACAGGATGCGGCTGAAGCGCGGGTGCAGGGGCAGCTCCGCCATGTCCCGGCCGAGGACCGTGATGCCCTCCTCCCCAAGCGCGCCCAGTTCCCGCAAAACCCGACCCGCCCGCTCCCACGAAGCCGCGGGTGGCGGTTGCGGAAGAAACGACAAGTCGTCCGCCCGCCCCGTCAATTCCAGCAACAGCCGCGTCTCCGTAAGGTCAAGGCGCTCAATTTCCGGCGGAGTCTGCTCCGGCCGACGGGCATGGTCCGCCTCCGTCCACAGGCGCAGGCAACACCCCGGTGCCACCCGGCCCGCGCGGCCGGTCCGTTGCTCCGCGCTCGCCCGGCTGATCCGCTCCGTCAACAGGGTGTTCACGCCACGCCGCTGATCATATTCCGGCATCCGCGCAAGCCCGCTATCGATGACGGTGCGGATTCCCGGCAGCGTGACGGAAGTTTCCGCGAGGTTCGTCGCTATCACGATCCGCCGGCCCTCTCCCGGTCGCAGGGCCCGATCCTGCGCTTCCGCCGACAGCGCACCATACAGGGGAAGAATTTCCCAGCCCGCCGCCTCCCGCAGCTCTCGCACTCCGCGCACTGCCTGTTCAATTTCCCCCGCTCCCGGCAGGAAAACCAGAAAATCCCCTTCCCTTTCTTCCCGCAGTGCCTTCCGCACCGCCTTCACCGTCCGCTCCGCCGGGCGTTCCTCGGCAAGGCCACCCCTGAACTCCACTTTCACCGGAAAGCTCCGCCCCGCGCTTTGGAGCACTTCCGCCTCTGGCAAAAGCTGTTGCAATGCAGTCGTTTCCAAGGTTGCGGACAGAATCCCGATCCGGCCCTGCCAGCCCGACGCCTGTGCCCGCACGGCAAGCCCAAGCCCTACATCTGCCTCCAGATGGCGCTCGTGGAACTCATCGAATAAAATCCCCCCAACCCCGCGCAAATCCATGCCTCCCGTCAACCAGCGCAAAAGTAACCCTTCGGTGACAAATAAGAGCCGCGTTTGCCGTGACCGCTGCCGCGCAAAGCGAACCTGATAGCCGACCGTCTCCCCGACCGCTTCCCCGCGGAGCGCGGCAAGGTAACGGGCAAGCAAGCGGGCCGCCACGCGCCGCGGCTGCAGGACAAGAAGGAGCTGATCCTGCGGAAAGCCGTTCCATTGCAGGAGGTGCAGCGGCAAGCGCGTCGATTTGCCGGAACCGGTCGGCGCCCTTACGAGAAGGACGGGCGCCCGCTTCCAGGCTAGCTCCAATTGCGGAAGCAACGCGTCAATAGGGAGGTCCTCGTTGGACGGTGCAGCCATGAATTCGCCATGCTCCGGAGCGATCAGGCAGGAGCAAGGGGAAAGCGATTTGGCCCGGAACCTTGACGCAAAGAGGCTTCGGGGAAAAGAGAGGAGGAGAATCCCAACATGCCGCAAAGGCTGTGGAGCCATCCGTTCCCCTTTTTTTGCAATATAGACTTCGCGCCCTTCGTGGTAAAGATCGCCGTAATATGAATCCCACCGACACCATCGCCGCTCCCGCCACCGCCGCCGGGGAAGCGGCCATTGCGCTCCTCCGGGTCTCCGGTCCCGAGGTTCCCCGCCTGTTGCGGGAAATCTTCGGGACAAGCGAACCTCCCCCACCCCGCCGGGCGACCCTTGCCGACTACCGTGACCACGAGGGACAGGTCCTTGACCAACTCCTTTTCACCTGGTTCTCCAAAGGTCGCTCCTACACGGGCGAAGCGTTGCTCGAACTGACCCCCCACGGCAGTCCCTTCCTCGTCCGGAAAATCCTCGACGATCTTCTCGCCCGCGGATGCCGCCTCGCTGAAGCGGGCGAGTTCACCCGCCGCGCCTTTCTCAACGGCCGCCTCGACCTTAGTCAGGCCGAGGGAGTCCTGAAACTTATCCGCGCCCGCTCCGACCGGGCCTTGCTGGCGGCCCGCCGCCAGCTTTCCGGTTCCGTCGGCCGGGCGGTCGACGACCTCGTCGAACGCCTCCTGCAGCTCACCGCGGAAACGGAAGCCTACATCGACTTTCCCGAGGAGGACCTTCCACCGGAAGAAGAAGAAGGCCCCCTCCGCTCCCTCGACCTTCTTCTGCGCGACATGGAGGCCCTTATCAGCACGCGGCGCTACAGCGATCTTCTCCATGACGGCATCAAGTGCGTCATCCTCGGGGAACCCAATGTCGGCAAATCCAGCCTCCTGAACGCCCTTACGGGGGAAGAGCGCGTTCTCGTCTCCGCCGAACCGGGAACGACCCGTGATTACGTCGAGGAACGCATTCATATCGGGCCTTATCTCCTTCGGGTCGTCGATACCGCCGGACTGCACGAAGCCGCCAATGCCCTCGAAGAAGCCGGCATCGCCCGCAGCTGCGAACAGATCGAAAGCGCCGACCTCCCCCTCTTCGTCCTCGATGCGACCCGCCCCTCCCCCCCCCTGCCCGACTCCGTGCGGACGGCCTTCGCCAATCGCGAAGCC
>CAYFRH010000218.1:0-3819 GCA_964345345.1 uncultured Puniceicoccaceae bacterium
GACGAGCCGCCCGATGCGGCCGAATCCGTTAATTGCTATTTTCGTTGCCATAGATTGTTTCCTGTAAGTTGAAGTGGCTATTCCTTCAATGAGAGACCCAAACGTCAAGTTCTCTCCCCCGTAGGACGCAGATTGGAAGATTAAGGAGTACGGGCGATGCCGAAGGCGGCAAGGAATTATTTTTTTAATCCCGGAAGACGGCTCTATCGCCTTTGCTTATTCCTTCTTCCGGTTTGTCTCATCTGCGCTATTTTGTCACTCAACCTGTTTCCCGATGTGCCGAAAGGGAACGAAGCGGAAAGGTCATTATATTTCACATATCGTTTTCATACAGCTTCTTATAAAGTTAAAAGTGCTTGGCACGTGCATTGCTAACAACCCACATAAACCACCCCATCATGATTGAAGCACGCGATTTGGTGAAACGCTTCGGGCCCCTTACGGCGGTAAACAAGGTCAACTTCCGCGTCGAGCCGGGTGAGATACTCGGTTTCCTCGGTCCCAACGGGGCCGGAAAATCGACGACAATGAAACTGATCACGGGCTATCTTCGTCCGGACGGAGGCACCGCGAGGATTGGAGGGTACGACATCCGCGATAACCCTCTCGGGGCCAAGGAAATGTTTGGCTACCTTCCCGAAAGCGGTCCCCTCTATCCGGAAATGACGGTCGGGGAATTCCTTGCTTTTGCGGCTGAATTGCACGGCTTGCGCGGGGCCGCGAAAGAGGAGGCCTTCCATCGCGCGAAGGATCTTTGCCACCTCGAAAGCGTCTTGGGCCAAACCCTTGAAACGCTGAGCAAAGGATACCGGCAACGGGTGGGCCTCGCCCAGGCGGTTCTGCATGATCCGCGTTACCTGATTCTGGATGAGCCCACGGACGGTCTTGACCCCAACCAGAAACGGGAGGTGCGGAAACTGATCAAAGGGATGGCGGAGAAGAAAGCGATCCTCCTGAGCACCCATATTCTGGAAGAAGTGGAAGCGATGTGCACGCGTGTCCTCATCATCAATCATGGAAAAGTGGTTACGGACGCGACTCCGGAAGAACTGCGCCACCGCCATCCCGACGCGGGAGCAGTCCGCGTATATGCCCGGCAGGACCAGTTGGAAACACTGCGGTCATGGGCCTCCGGGGAAACGGGGATCGGCCTCGAACCCGGAGACGGTTCCCTCATCCTGCGACCGGCCGACCGCAAGCCGGTGGCCCCGCGGCTTCTGCAGGAAGCACGAAGCCGGAACTGGCACTTTGACGACCTGCAACCGCTTCCTCTGCACCTTGACCGGGTCTTCGCGGAACTGACCGGCAACGCTTTGAATTAACCTCCAAACTCCTACCGTTTATCATGAATGCCTTGCTGCCTGTATTCAAACGCGAGTTTCTGGGCTATTTTCGCACTCCCATCGCCTACGTTTTCCTCACCGTCTTCGCCGTTTCCACGGTTAGCCTGACGTGGTTCATCGGCGGGCTTTTCGAGAGCAACAGCGCGAGCCTGAACAGCTTTTTCACCTTCATGCCGTGGGTCTTTCTCTTCCTTGTTCCCGCCGTGGGCATGCGCCTTTGGTCGGAAGAAATACGTTCGGGGACAAGTGAGCTTCTTTTCACTTATCCTATCAGCCTCCCGCAGGCCGTTATGGGCAAATTCCTCGCCGGATGGGCTTTTCTCGCGGTGGGAATTCTTGGAACCCTATCCCTTCCGCTGACCATCGCCTATCTCGGGAATCCGGAATGGGGACCGGTCTTCAGTGGCTATATCGGCCTGGTCCTCATGGCGGGCGGCTACCTCGGCATTTGTTCCCTTGCCTCCGCCCTAACCCGTAATCAGGTCATCGCCTTTGTCCTTGGTGTCCTCGCCTGCCTCATTCTCGTCTTTCTCGGATGGAGCGTCTTCAATGATTTGTTGTTGAATACCGGACTGCCGGTCTGGTTCGTCGACGGCCTCTCGAACTTCAGCTTCGTGACCCATTTCGATAACTTCACACGGGGCCTTCTCACGCTGCGAGATACCCTCTTCTTTCTCATCCTGATCGTGGGATCCCTTTCCCTGAATGTCATCGCCCTCAGCCGATAGAAAGGTCTCGCCTTTGATGAAAGCCATGAGCCAGCAAAACAAATGGATCGCCACCCTTCTTCTTCTGGCCGGGATCGTTCTTGCCAGCGTGATCGCGAACCGCGTCCCCGGGCAATGGGATCTCACGGCGGAGAACCGTTACACGCTGTCCCCGGCAAGCGTACAGTTGCTGGAGGATCTGCGGGAGCCGGTACGCATGCGTTTTTATTTCAGCCGCAGTGCGGAAGGCCTGCCGATCCAATTCAAGAATTTCGCGACAAGGGTGGAGAATCTCCTCCGCCAATACGAACGACGTAGTGACGGAATGGTGCGCCTTTCCATTATCGATCCGCGCCCCGACACGGAGGAGGAACAGGAAGCGATCCGGGCGGGTTTGCAGAGCCAACCGCTGCCTTCCGGAGAAAGCGTCTTTTTTGGGTTGGAAGTCCTTCAGGCGGACGGTTCGTCCAACCTTCCCTTCTTCAGGCGTGAGCGCGAATCCTTCCTTGAATACGATATTTCCCAAGCCATTTTCGAGGCGACGCAACTGGAGAAACCCAGCATCGGTATCATTTCCTCCTTCGAACTGGACGGACCGACGCCCGATCCCATGGCACCTACGCGACAGGATCCCGGTTACGCTTTCCTTGAGGAACTCCGCCGTACCTATGAAGTGCGGCTGATCAACAAGGACACGATCCCCTCGGACATCCAGTCCCTTTTGGTGATTCATCCCCGTGACCTCAGCGAAGAACAGCTTTTCGCGATCGACCAGTTTGTCCTGACGGGACGTCCTCTTCTTGTCGCGGTGGATCCGTCCTCGTACCTCCAACGCTCGCGGCAATCGCGTCAACAAATGAGGATGGGGCAGCCCCCGGCCAATGCGGCGAGCGATCTTGGACGGTTGTTCGATCAATGGGGCATCAACTACAACGCGGACGAAGTGGTCGGTGACCGCAACCTTGCCGCCGAGGTGACAATCCGTCAGGGAGCGGCGCCGGTACGGTACCCGGTCTGGCTGTCTTATAACAATATCGCCAGCGACTCCCCTCTTCTCGCCAGCCTGAATTCCCTGCTCATCGTCGAGGCGGGGTCCCTTCGCATGCGTGCCAACGCCCCCGAAGAGGTGGAATGGACTCCGCTGCTGCAGACGACGGAAAGCAGCGGGACAATTTCTTCCGACATGCTCGCCTTCCCCTCTCCCGAACGAGTGGGGCAAGCGCTGGCCTCCGACAAACGGAACCACACTCTCGCCGGAATTCTGCGCGGACCACTGACGACCGCGTTTCCCGATGGCCGACCCGGGGAGAAAATTACCGACGAGGGAGACGGGGAAAATGAAAGTGAGCAGGAAGCTCCCGCCGACTCGCCAGCCGAACCTTTCCTGACGGCATCCGAAGGGGAGGCCACCGTAATCGTCATCGCGGACACGGACTTCCTCGGCAACCAGTTCTCCGTGCGGATGACCAACCTGCTTGGCATGCAGGGGATGCAACCAATCAACGACAACCTTGGCTTCATCTTTAACTGCGTCGATTCCCTCGCCGGCAATCCGGAACTGATCGAGCTGCGGGGAAAGGGAAGCGGGACGCGGCCGTTTACCCTTGTTGAGAAAATGGAGCGGGAAGCGCAGGAGGAATACGAAGAGCAGCTTGAAACCCTCGATCAGCGCCTGCGGGAAGTACAAACCCGCCTGCGCGAGCTCCAGCAGTCCGCCGCCAGCGAACAGGAATTGATCGCCAGCCCGGAAACGCAGGAGGCCATCGAGG
>CAYFRH010000219.1:0-3787 GCA_964345345.1 uncultured Puniceicoccaceae bacterium
TCGGGATATCGCTCCGCGCGATGAATAGCACCAAGGTGAACCTGGTCGGCCGCGTCAAAAGCGAGTTCGAACTCCGTCTCGTGGATCTTCCGGCAGGCGGTATTGGAACGGGCCTCAAAAGCGAGAAACAAGGAACGCTCCTTGTAGCGGTTCCGCAATGACACCAGCGTTTCCCGCACCGCCGTCGGATGGTGGGCGAAATCGCGCAGGATGATGGGTCCGGCGTTTCCAGAAAGCACCTCCTGCCGGCATTTCACTCCACGGAAGCGGCCCGGATCCCCGAGGGGGAATTCCGTGGGATCGCGCAGACGGAGGCTGCGGGCCGCCGCCATGGCCGCCATGGCAAAGTTGCGCGCGTTGAAGAGGCCGGGCAGGGACCACTTTATCCCTCCCCATGATTTTCCACGGAACTGTAGCGAAAACTCAGCACCGTCTGGTCCTTCCTCAAAATCGAGAATGCGCAGATCGGCCCGTTCGGCCAAGCCGACACGGACAACCGGCGCCCAATCGAGATCGAGCAATCCCTCCACCTCCGCATCGTCGGCATTGGCGAGAATGGTTCCGTTGGCGGGCACCAGCCTGAGCAAATGGCGGAATGTCCGCCGCACATCCTCAAGATCACGGAAAATGTCCGCGTGATCGAACTCGAGGTTGTTCAGAACGAGGACGGAGGGGCAATAGTGAATGAACTTGCTTCGCTTGTCGAAAAAGGCGCTGTCGTACTCATCTCCCTCGATCACGAAGGGCGCGTTGACATTCCCGGCATGCGCTCCCTCCGACAAATCCAGCGGAACTCCGCCAATCAGGAAGCCGGGATCGATTCCCGCTTCCCGCAGCAACCATGCGGTAAGGGCGGTCGTCGTGGTCTTCCCGTGGGTACCCGCGATGACGACGCTGCGGCGGCGGGCGAGGATTTCGCGGGCCAGCAATTCCGGAAGGGAGACAAAGGGAATCGCGCGCTCGGAAAGAAGCCATTCCACCTCCGGATTGCCACGGGTATGCACATTGCCGACAACGACAAGGTCCGGCGCAAAGGTGGCTAGTCGATCGGCGTCATAGCCCTCCAAGACATCCACCCCGGCCTCGCGGAGCCGGTCCGACATGGGCGGATAGGCATTCTGGTCGGCTCCGGCCACCTCATGCCCGTGGGCGCGCAGCAAAAGGGCGCCATTGCCCATGCCGGTACCGCAAATTCCCATGAAGTAAAGGCGCATCCTCGTAGTGGTTAAGGGACGGAGTTCTCCCTAGGAAAAGGCCCCGCGCGAGGCGGGGCCCTACCCTTATTGAAGACGGTTACTTCGAGCGGGCGATTTCCACGAGCTCGATGAAGGACTTGGCCTTGAGGGACGCGCCGCCGATGAGCCCGCCGTCGATGTCCGCCTGTTCCATGAGCTCGGAAGCATTTTCCGGCTTCATGGAGCCACCGTAGAGGAGGCGGATTTTTTCGGCGGCGGTTTCGCCGTAAAAGGACACCAGTTCCTCCCGGATCATTTTGTGCACTTCCTGAGCCATTTCCGGTGTAGCGGTTTTGCCGGTACCGATAGCCCAGACCGGCTCATAAGCAATGACGATGTGGTCCGCTTTTCCGGCATCGACACCCTCAAGTCCACCGGCGAGCTGCCTTTTCACCACTTCCATGGTCTTTCCGGCCTCCCGCTGCTCGAGAGTTTCCCCGACACATAGAATCGGTTTCAAGGAGCTTTGCAGGGCCGCGTGCACCTTCTCATTGATGAAGGCGTCGTCCTCATGAAAATACTCGCGACGCTCGCTATGGCCCAGAATAACGAAAGTACAGAAAAGGCTGCGCAACATCACGGGGGAAACCTCCCCGGTGTAGGCACCTTCTGATTTCGGGTACATATTCTGCGCCCCAAGTTGGATATTGCTGTCCTCGAGGCTACGGGCGCAGCTCTCAAGCGCGGTAAATGGCGGGCACACGGCCACGCCGACTTCGCTTTGTTTCCCGAGGGCGAGATGCATCTCCTGGACCAGCTCGGCCCCCTCGGAAGCGGTCTTGTTCATCTTCCAGTTTCCGGCGATGAGATATTTTCGGTTCACGTTGGCCATTTCTATTATAGATGGAGGTTCAGAAAGAAAATACCCTTCAGGCTTGGTCGAGGGCGACGACTCCCGGCAGCTCCCTGCCTTCGAGAAACTCGAGACTGGCCCCGCCTCCGGTGCTCATGAAGCTGACATTTTCGGAATGTCCACTTTGCTTAATTGCCTTCACGGAATCTCCGCCGCCAATAATGGATACGCAGTCGCCGGTGGCAACCGCTTCGGCGATGGCAAACGTGCCTTTGGCCGCTTCGGCAATTTCGAAGATGCCCATGGGGCCGTTCCAGAGAACGGTGGCGGCTTCGCGGACGATCGCACTGTAGCTTTCGATTGTTTTCGGTCCGATATCGACACCCTCCCAGCCTTCGTCGACATCGCCCTCGATCAACTTGGTCTCCCCGAGGGAACCGTTCTTAAAATCGAGGTTGTTGCAGACAAGATTATCCTCGGGGAGGAGAAAGGTCACCCCCATTTCCTTTGCTTTATCAAGTGCGGCTTTCGCGACATCCACCTTGTCGGGCTCGGATAGGCTATTGCCAACTTTTCCACCGAGGGCGAGACGAAAGGTATAAGACATGGCCCCGCCAATAAGAATGGTGTCCGCTTTATCAAGAAGCACGTCGATGACGCTGATTTTGTCACTTACCTTGGCTCCGCCCAGGATAACAACAAATGGCCGTTTTGGCCGCGCGGTCCAATCACCGAGGAATTTCAATTCTTTCTCGATGAGAAAACCGCAGACACAGGGGCTGAGATGATGCGTCACTCCTTCGGTGCTGGCATGCGCCCTGTGGGCGGTGCCGAAAGCGTCGTTCACGAACATGTCGGCAAGAGAGGCCAGCTCCTTTGCAAAAGCGGCCTCATTGTCGGTTTCGCCTTTATGGAAACGGAGATTCTCGAGAAGGAGAACCTCCCCTTCGCCGAGGGCGGAGACTGCTTCAGCTGCCTCTTCGCCGACGCAATCGCTTGCGAAAGCCACCGGCTGGCCGAGCTTCTCGGCGAGGGCCGAAGCCACCGGAGCAAGGCTGTAAGCTTCATTGCGCTCGCCCTTGGGGCGGCCGAGATGACTGATGAGAATAATTCGGCCTCCCGCTTCCACGAGATGGCGCAGAGTCGGAAGGGCCGCCTCGATCCGCGAATCATCGGTAATTGCACCGTTTTCGACCGGTACGTTAAAGTCTACGCGGACCAGCACTCGCTTTCCGCGGCATTCGATATCTTTGATCGTCTTGGTTGCCATTGGTATTCTGCTAAAGTTTGGGATTCAGAAAAAAAACCGCCCCGCAGCGATTGGGAACGCAGGGGGCGGCGTGAACAAAAATACTGGGGGTCGACCGGAGGCTGCTTAGAGGGCAGCCACCTTTTTGAGGAGATCGACCACGCGATTGGAATATCCCCACTCGTTGTCGTACCAGCTGACGAGTTTGAAGAAGGTGCTGTTCAAGCCGATTCCGCTGCCCGCATCAAAGATCGAGGAGGACTGGGAATGGATGAAATCGGAGCTGACAACCTGGTCATCCGTATATTCGAGAATCCCCTTGAGGTCGCCCTCGGCGGCTTCCTTCATTTTCTGACAGATTTCCTCGTAACTGGTTTCCTTTTCCGTCTTCACGGTAAGGTCCACCACGGAGACGGTCGGGGTTGGCACGCGGAACGCCATGCCGGTGAGCTTGCCCTGGACCTCGGGCAGGACGAGGCCGACGGCTTTGGCAGCGCCTGTGCTGGCGGG
>CAYFRH010000220.1:0-3746 GCA_964345345.1 uncultured Puniceicoccaceae bacterium
ATGCTCGTCTTCGGCGTTCTTGCCATTGGAGCGGTGGCGAAAGGGATTGATCCCACGAGCCTCCAGGAAAGCCTGAAGGTCGGCTTCGGCACATGGTTCGGTCCAATGCTGGTTGGCATCCTCGTTCTTTCCATCGGGCTCAGTCTCGGAGGTCCCACCGGCTACGCCATCAACCCCGCCCGCGACCTTGGTCCCCGCATCGCCCACGCCGTGCTCCCCATCCATGGCAAGAGCGGAAGCGACTGGACCTACAGCTGGGTCCCTCTAGTCGGGCCCGTCGTCGGGGGAATCGTTGGCGGACAACTTTTCGTTCTCCTCGGCTTATAGACCGGACCCGCCTTTTTTCACCTCAACCCCGCAAATCGTATCATGAAAAATCGCTACATCCTCGCCATCGACCAGGGCACGACCAGTTCCCGTGCCATCGTTTTCGACAAACAGGGCCGCCAGATCAGCGTCGCGCAAAAGGAATTCAAACAATACTATCCGAAGCCGGGCTGGATCGAGCACGATCCCTTCGATATCTGGTCGAGCCAGAGCACCGTGACGGCGGAGGCCGTTTCCAGCGCCAACCTCGACACCGGCAACATCGCCGCCGTCGGGATCACGAATCAGCGCGAGACGACCATTGTCTGGGACCGCACCACCGGCCGACCCGTCTATCCAGGCATTGTCTGGCAGGACCGCCGCACCGCCCGCAAGTGCCGGGAGCTGAAAGCAGCGGGTAAGGAGGAACTCTTCAATTCCCGCACCGGCCTCTTCCTCGATCCCTATTTCAGCGGGACGAAGATCGCGTGGATCCTCGAGAACGTGGACGGGGCCCGCGAAAAGGCGGAGTCCGGCGATCTCATCTGCGGGACCGTCGACTCATGGCTAATCTGGAAGTTTACCAACGGCAAAGTCCATGTTACCGACGTCACCAACGCCAGCCGCACACTCCTTTTCAACATTCATACGGGCCAGTGGGACGACGAGCTGCTCGGTATCCTCAACATTCCACGACAAATGCTTCCGGAAGTGAAGGCGAGCAGCGAAGTGTATGGAACAATCGACGACAGCCAGTATCCCGGGGGCATTCCCATCGCGGGCATCGCCGGCGACCAGCAGGCCGCCCTTTTCGGCCAGGCCTGTTTCGAACCGGGCATGGCCAAGAACACCTACGGAACGGGTTGCTTTCTCCTCATGCAGACGGGCGAGGAGGCCATCCGCTCAAGGAACAATCTGCTCACCACCATCGCATGGAAAATCGGCGACAGGACGGAATACGCCCTCGAGGGCTCCATTTTTGTCGGCGGAGCCGTCGTGCAATGGCTACGTGACGAATTGGGGCTTATTGGTTCGGCTCCGGAATGCGACGAATGGGCCGAAAAGGTCGAAGACAGCAACGGACTTTTCCTCGTGCCCGCTTTCGCCGGGCTGGGGGCGCCGCACTGGGATCCGCTCGCCCGCGGCACTATCTTCGGCATGACCCGCGGCACCAACAAGGCCCACCTTTGCCGCGCGGCCCTCGACGCCATCGCCTTTCAGTCCGACGACCTCATCCAGAGCATGGAAAAAGACAGTGGCCTTGAGCTGAAGGAACTGCGCGTCGATGGCGGTGCCTCGCAAAGCCGCCCCCTCATGCAGTTTCAGGCCGACCTCCTGCAAAAACCGGTCGTGCAACCAAGTTCCATTGAGACCACCGCCCTCGGCGCCGCCTACCTCGCCGGGCTCGCCGTCGGTTATTGGGAAGATCGCGATGAAATCCGGCAAAATTGGAGGGAAGGACGCCGCTACCAATCCAAGGCGGAGCCTTCCACCATGGACCGCGTCCGTCGCGACTGGAGCAAGGCCGTCGAACGCTCCAAAACCTGGATCGAGGAAGAGGAGACCTGATCACACGGAGGCGTAGCGGGAAAGAGCCACGGAGCTCGCCGTTAGCTGGTTATTGCGCTCAAAACCATCCCCGTGCCTTCGTCTCTCCGAGACTCTGTGTGAGACCCACATCATAATTTTTACCTACATCAACCCACCAACCAGAAAGCTCATCCCATGAAACGTTCCATCGCCTTGGACCAAATCCGCAACCAGACCGACCCCTTTGACATCATCATCGTCGGCGGAGGGGCCACCGGCCTCGGCACTGCCGTCGACGCCGCCTCGCGCGGCCACCGCGTCCTCCTCGTCGAGCAGGACGACTTCAGCAAGGGCACCTCCAGCCGCAGCACCAAGCTTGTGCACGGCGGCGTGCGCTACCTGCAACAGGGAAACATCTCCCTTGTCCTTGAAGCCCTGCGCGAGCGAGGTCTCCTCTACCGCAACGCCCCCCACCTCGTCCACAATATGGCCTTTGTCATCCCCAACTACAAGTGGTGGGAAGGCCCCTTCTACGGGGTTGGTATGAAAGTGTACGACCGCCTGGCCGGCAAACTGGGCCTGAGCCCCTCAAAAGTCTTGTCCAAGGACGAGGTCGTGGAGGCCATTCCCACAGTGGAGACGGAGCACCTTACCGGCGGCGTCCGCTACCATGACGGTCAGTTCGACGATTCCCGCCTTGCCGTCAACCTTGCCCAGACCGCCGTCGGCTGCGGTGCCTGCGTCGTCAACTACGTCAAGTGCGTCGGTCTCATCAAAGAGGAGGGCTTTATCCGCGGAATCGAGGCGAAAGACATGGAAAGCGGGGAGGAATTCAAAGTTCGCGGCAAATGCGTCGTCAATGCGACCGGCGTCTTTGTCGACGACCTGCGCCGCAAGGATGAAAAGGACAGCAAGGAGATCGTCGCGCTGAGCCAGGGCATTCACCTCGTTTTGCCCAAAAAATTCCTTCCCGGCGACACCGCCATCATGGTTCCGAAAACCGCCGACGGGCGCGTTCTTTTCGGTGTCCCATGGCACGACCACGTGGTCTTTGGAACAACCGACACGCCCCTCGATCACAGGAATCTCGAACCCCGCGCCCTGCCGGAAGAACGCGACTTTGTCATGGAACATGCCGCCAAGTACCTTGAAAAGGATCCAGCCCCGGCCGATGTCCTCTCGATCTTTGCCGGCCTGCGGCCCCTGGTCAAAGCCGGCGAAGGTGGAAACACCGCCGCGCTTTCCCGCGACCACACCATCCTCGTCTCCGAATCCGGCCTGCTCACTGTCACCGGCGGCAAATGGACGACCTACCGGAAAATGGGCGAGGATATCGTCGACCACGCCGAAATGGTGTCCGGGGTCGAAAACAAGGACTGCGTGACGAAAAACCTGCAGATCCGGGGCTGGACGCAGATGCCGATCAAGGAGCCGAATCTGGCTCTTTATGGTTCGGACGCTGCCGAAATCCGCGAGTTGATTAAGGAATCACCGGAAATGGCGGAACCGATCGTTCCGGGCCTCCCCTACCAGAAAGCCGAAGTGATCTGGCACGCCCGCAAAGAAATGGCCCGCACCGTCGAGGACGTCCTCGCCCGCCGCACCCGCGCCCTCCTCCTCGACGCCAACGGTTCCCGCAAGGCCGCGGCCGAGACGGCCCGGCTGCTGGCAAAGGAATTGGGCAAGGAAGAAGACTGGATTGAGGGGCAGACAGAGGCGTACGACAAGCTCGCCGAAGGATACGTATTCTGATGTAGCCGCCGAGGCCCTACAGGTTACGGAACCCTACAGGCACCGGGACCCTACCGGCAACGGAACCCCACTGGCAACGAAACCCTACCGGCAACGGAACCCTACAGGTAACGGAACCCTACAGACAACGGAACCCTCTGTAGGGCCGGGGCTTGTCC
>CAYFRH010000221.1:0-3700 GCA_964345345.1 uncultured Puniceicoccaceae bacterium
AAGATCCGGCGAAGAATCTCAAGGGCCGCCTCGCTATCTCCGCAATGGGCGAGTGCGGCCGCCCAGAAAGCGGCCGCATGGCAATAAACGGCCCCGTTTTCGGAGCTGCCCGGCACCTTCAGGCTGAGGCGGCCGACTTGCGGGCACCATCCGCGGAAGGGCGGATCAAAAAGGAGGGGACCCAGCGGGGTCATGAGGCGGGCATCGACCGTTCCCCGAATAACGGGGATTTGTCCTTCCGTGGCAACCTCGGCGAGAATCGCCCATGATTGGGTATTCAGCCAGACCCGGTCGTCGCCGGTATCGCCATAACGCCGCCCATCGTCGTCGATGCCGTAGGCAAAGCGGTCCCCGCACCAGAGTTGTGACTGCGCGGCCTCGGTCAGCTCGCGGTGCAATCCGGCGCAGCGCTCCGCGAGGTCGCGCCGCTGGACCCATTTCGCGAGCGGTTCCAGTTGGCGGCAGGCATAGGCAAGGGCAAGGGTGGCCCAACCACTGCCGCCTTTTCCTTTGCGTCCGGGGCCGTTGAGGGGATCGGTCCAATCGCCGTCGCGCATGCGGACGAGGCCATGCCCGCCGCGATCGGCGGCTGTATGCTCCATGGCGGCGGCCATGTGATCAAGCAGGGAAGCGTCGCCGCCGTCCGCCCATGGAATGCGGCGATTAAGAACCTCCTTGTCTCCGGACTGGCGGGTGGCGAAAGACTGGCAAATGATGAGCCAGATCCCGCCATCGTTGTGGTGAAAATCGACGAGGGGGTGATTGGGCTTTTCCCCCGGGCGGGTGTTCCAGACCTTGAGGTAGCCATTGCTGAGCTGAGCGGCCGTAACGGTGTCGAGAAAGGGACGCGCGGCCTCAAAATCAAACAGGCTGTAGCCCATGGCATCCTGCAGTTCATTGCGCCACGGAGTGGAAATCCCGTTGCGCCACAAACGGGCCATCCAGACGATTTCCTTTTTCGCCCAACGATTGACATAGCGGTTGATTTCCGGATCGGGCGTCTCGATCTGCAGGCGGGCCTCCGTCCGTGCCCAATCGGCTTCCACGTCGGCGAGAGCCGCCTCGACGGCCCCTGCATCCGGTAGATCCGCACCGGCTTGCCCGGCTTCTTCCGGCGATACGGCGGCACCGGCGATAAAATGGAACTCCCGTACGGTTCCCGGTTCAAGGCGCAGGTCGTATTGCATCGCCGCGCAGGAAGGATCCAGCTTGGCCGGAATGGAGGGCAACCGGCCGGCGACCCCGGCCGGGACATCGCCCGGAGGCAGATGGCCGTGGAAATCGCCGTCACAAGCGGCCCAGCGAGCGGGTTCCTCCAGCGGTTTCACATACAAATAATTGGCGAGGCGGGCGAGGGCCTCATATTCCCCGTAGGCGGCGTGATGGGGAAAGTCGTGGCGTAGCAGCAACCGGGATTGATCATCCCAATACCCGACCGAGCCCATGCAGCCGGCCAACGGCTGGAAAAGAACCTTGGTAAGGGTAAGGTCCAGAGGCGCCGATCCGTGATGGACAAGGCGGACCGTCCATACCTCGCGCTGGCCTTGGCGGGGAAGGAACACCCGCCAGTGGACCTCCAGATCGCCGAGACGGCCCTCGATACGGGTCCACATTGGGGCATGCAGACAGCGCCAGGCGGCCTCTTCGGCCCGGTGCGGCCAACCGGAAGGACACCAACAACGTCCATCCGGAAAACGTATCCAAAGATCACGACGTCCGCGTCCCCATTGTTGAATACGCGGGTGGCGGGCCCAGCTGCTCCCTTGGCCGCGCGGATCAATTTTCAGCTGGGCATCATCATTGAAAAGATAATTCCACCAGTGGGGAACGAGGGAGGGATCGTTGATGACGAGGTTTCCGTCAGGATCCCAGTGCCATGGCGCAGGGGAGGGTGTAGCGGGATTCATAATGGGTGGGTATTCCGGTGATGCGTGAGGTTGGCAAAAAGAAAAAGGCACAGGTTACAAGCCCGTGCCTTTTCATGGAAAGAGAGACTGCTGTCTGCTTAGCGGCGCCGCCGCCATGCGACAAAGGTGAGGGCGCCAAGACCGAGTAGAAAGGCGTAGGTTGCCGGTTCGGGAACGGCTGTGACGATCATTTGATCCATGCGGATGCGGGCGTCGTTGCCTTCGGCCGTTTCGGTGTCCACATAAAGGGCGAACCCGGTCACGATTTCCGTTCCGGTCAAGGTACTGGTCGCGTTATCGGAAGGATCGGCGTCCACGGAACTGCCATCGAACAGGTCGCTGACATAGGTCAGCGTGGTCAGGTCCGTTATGCTGAAGCTTTCCCAATCGGAGGTGGTCGTCGTCAAAGGATCGGAGGCGAAGAGCCATGTCGAGCCGTCCAATTGCAGGCCGATGTGGCCGTCAAAGCCAGTCGAACCATGGCGAAGACGGACTTCGATGCTTTCGATATCGGCGACTTCCCTTCCGGAGAAGGAGAACGCGGGACCATCGACAAACCAATCCGGCTGCGGATTGTTTTGTTCGACGGTGGAGGTTCCGAGGTGCGTCGTATACATCAGGGAAGCGTCGGGCTGGAGGCCGGAATCCGGAAGAATGAACATGAAGCCGCGACCGCGGGCAACTTCCCCGGTCACCACATCGCCGGAGCCTTTGGTGTTGCCAGCGCTGATGTCAATCGGTGCGGTGGAAACGTCATTGGCATTGGCTTGGTTCCAATTGTACAGGGAGCTTTCCGAGTCGGTGAACGTTGCGTTGTTATTATTGAAGAACTGACTGAATGAAGTCACCGATTGGGCGACCAAGCCGCCAGGTAAAACGGCGCAGACGATTCCGGTTAAACAGAGTAGATGCTTTTTCATAGTCGCGGCATGTTGAAGATGGATTCCGAAGAAGTAAAACAGAAATATTGGGTTTCCGACAAAATCGATAGGCGAGGTCGTAGGGGTGAAAGGGGAAATCATCCTCGACCGCGAAAATGCGGGAATTGGCGTCAAGGGCCTTCCACCCGCAGGCGAATGAAGCGGGAAGCGTTGCCATCGAGGGGAATGGCATCGCGCCCCGTCATGGACTGCTCTGTATCCGCTTGCGTGTGAATGTCAACGCCCTCTTCGCGGTACCAATTGTGCATGTCCGGGGATACCTCAATGATGAAGGTAAGGTCGGTGGCACCGGAGGCCTTCAGGACCGTCATGACAAGGTGCTCGTGGCCGTTGACGCTCTGGCGCACAACCTGCGGGGGGGAGCTGCTCCTCGGGATATAAGGATCCCCGTCAAGGGCGTACTCCAGCAAGTTCGGCGTTCCGTCCATATCGGGATCGGCGGTCCATGCGGCATCCGGATGTCCGATTCCTCCATCGAGGTGGGCGAAGTGGGTTTGCCGCCATTGTCCGGACGGGCTGGCCGAAGGTTGGACGTCGAGAACAACCTCACGGTAGCTAAGGACGGTATCGTCGAGCGCGGTGTAGCGAAGGCGGTATTCTCCGGCAGTGGAGGCGGTCGCGGTCGTCTGGGCGGCGTCCGGGTCCGCGAAGCTGAGCGAGCCGGGTCCGGAGATCATTTCCCATTCGCCAAACGGTCCGCTGGCGGCCGGATCAAAATCAACTTCCGCGCTGATGGCGGCGGGGGCTCCGGCTTCGGCTTCCGCGGCCGTCAGCGTAATGACAGGCGCAGCGTGATAGC
This sequence comes from uncultured Puniceicoccaceae bacterium, assembly GCA_964345345.1. Lineage (GTDB taxonomy): Bacteria > Verrucomicrobiota > Verrucomicrobiia > Opitutales > Oceanipulchritudinaceae > Oceanipulchritudo. Next base: position 3,648 of record CAYFRH010000221.1, read on the forward strand.
CCTCACCGACTTCGGCCTGCAGGGCAAAGCGTGAAATTTGCAGTTTGTAGCGA
>CAYFRH010000222.1:0-3681 GCA_964345345.1 uncultured Puniceicoccaceae bacterium
AGTCGAGCAGTTCCCGGAGGCTGATTTTGCCGGGGTCGAAGGTGATTCGCACGACTTCCGCATGTCCCGTGTCTCCCCTTGAGACCGCTTCGTAGGAGGGGTTGGGGAGTGAACCGCCGGCATAACCGGATTCGACGTCCTCAACTCCCTCGAGGGATTCGTAGAGGGCCTCAATACACCAGAAGCAGCCTCCGCCGAGAACGAGGCTGTTGGTCGTTTTGGAATTGTCCGCATGTACGCTCATAATAGGAAGGAAAAGCAGAAAAAGCGTCCCTGCAAGGACGAGCGGACGGCGGACAAAGGAAAAGAGGTGGTGCGCGTTCGAGGGCATATGGTGGTGAATCATGGACGGTGAGAATTATTCCTTGCTGCTGCTTACGGCCTCTTTTCTATGGCGGTTTTCCACTTACGTCAACCGGCTCCCGCTTCATGTATCTTCGAGAACTCCGCCTGAATGGCTTCAAAAGCTTTGCCGACCCGACCCGACTCGACCTTGACCACGGGGTAACCGCCATTGTCGGGCCGAACGGATGCGGCAAGAGCAACATCGCCGACGCGATCCGGTGGGTGCTGGGGGAGCAGAGCGCAAAGTCCCTGCGCGCCGGGGCCATGCAGGATGTTATTTTTCAGGGGACCGCTAACCGCAAGCCCGTCAACCTCTGTCAGGTGACACTGGTTTTCAGCGATTGTGAGGACCAGCTGGGCACCGCTCATCACGAGGTGGAAGTGAGCCGCCGAGTCCTTCGCGACGGCGGCAGCGAGTATTCCCTCAATGGCAAGGCCTGCCGGCTGAAGGATATCCAGCGCTTGTTTCTCGATACTGGGGTGGGGCAGGTCAGTTATTCCTTTATGCTGCAGGGCCAGATCGATCAGGTCCTTTCCAGCAATCCAAGCGAGCGACGGGCTATTTTTGAAGAGGCCGCCGGCATCTCCAAATACAAAGCGCAGCGGCGGGAAGCGCTTAACAAACTGGCCCATGTCGACGCCAACCTCGCCCGCGTAACCGATGTCATTGAGGAAGTCGGGCGGCAGGCAGGCTCCCTGAAGCGCCAGGCCGCCAAGGCGGTTCGCTATCAACGCATCCACCACCGACTCTCGCATCTCGATCTTGCTCATAGCGCTTTTGAGTACAGTGGATTGCGTGAACGCCTGCGTGGTCAGCGCGAGAAGCTCGAAGGTCTGGCCGCGCAGTTGCAGAAAGAAGCCGGGGCGCTGCAGGCGTCCGAGGCAAGCCTCGCCGAAAAGCGGGAGGAGGCCCTCGCCCTGCGGACTCGTTTGGAGGAAACCCAGAAATCGGTCTACAACCTCCGTACGGAGAAAGACAATGCCTCCAACCGCAATGAAATGGCGGCCTACCGGAACGAGGACGTCAGTAAGCGGCTCGAAACCATCGGGCGGGAAATGACGGAATTGCGGGCGCAGGAGGAAACCCTCGCTGAAAAACTGGCCGGTGAGAGCAAGCTGAAGCAGGAGCAGATGGACCTTTTCGGGAATTCCGACGAGGAATTTCAGCGCCGCAGCAAGGTGCTGACCGACCTGCAGCAGCAACTGAGCGCGGCCGAGACGAAGCTTTCGCAGGCCAAACAGGCCCTTCTCGTCAAGGAGGGAGCGATCAGCCGCCTCCGCAGCAACTGCACGAGCCTTGAGCTGGAACTCAAAAGCGACCAGGTCCGGCACGCCAATCTGAGCGAGGAAATCAAGGGCCTGCGCAATACCGAAGCCGGCCTTCTTCGCGACCAGCGCGTTCTGGAGAAAACCAAGACCCAGCGCGAACAGCAACGCCGGGAACAGGAGGCGCACCTGCAAGCCCTGAAAACGGAGCAGCAGCAGCGCACCGAGCAGTTTCGCGAACAGCAGCGGGCCTTGCAGGAGGGCGAACGGGAAAAGGCGAGCCTTCAGGCCCAGGCAGGTATGCTGGAGGATCTTCAGGCGAAGCTGGAAGGCGTCGCCGAGGGCGCGAAGGCCATTTTGCAGGGCAAAGTTGCCGATGTTGTGCCCAAGGAAGCCTGCACTCTTTTTCTCCAGCATGTCAAAGTTGCCGAAGGGGCGACCGGGGCGGTGGAGTGTCTCCTTGGAAGCGCCACGGACGGCATTTTCCTGCGCGAGAAAGAGGCCCTCGCTCCTCTCTCCCTGCGCCTGCGCGATAAAGAACATGGGCGGGCAAGCCTTCTCGCTCCTTTCCTATCAAACCAGCGCAGTGAACGAAACGGTACCGCCCTTGGCTCCCTCACGCCGGCCCGGGAGATGGTCTCCTCCGAGGACCCGGCCGTGCAGGCTTTCCTTGAGCGGTACCTTGAGGGTTGTTACATCGCCGAGGATGTCGGCCCGGTGCTGGAGTTTCTTCGCAACAATCCCGATTTCTCCTTCTCTCTTGTGGCCACCCGTACGGGCGAACTCGTGGATGCGCGCGGCCTCGTCCTCGCCGGTGTTTCCTCGAAAAAAGGCAGGAACAGTTCCTTTCTGGAGCGCCGTAACCAGTTGAAAAAACTGCGTGGGCAGCTGAAAGAGCTGGCGGACCAACAGGAGCGCCGACGCCTCGAATCCGGGCAGTTGCAGACCCGTCTCGATGCCGGAGAAAAACGTATCGGGGAACAGACCCGGCTCGTCGGAGAGACGGGAACGGAACTCGCAACCCTCGATACGCAGCTGAAGGCGGGCCGTCGATCAATCGAGCAGACCCGTCAGCAGCGCTCCGGAAAGGAGCGCGAGCTTGAAAAGCTGGATTCCGGGAAGGAGGCCTCCTTCCGGAAACTGGAATCAGCCCGGCGCGAACTTGAGCAAACCGAGGCCGCCATCCGCGAACACAAGGAGGCCATCGGAACCGCTGAAGCGGAGGTGGAGCGGCTGCGCTCCGAACGTGAGCAAAAGCGCGAAGCCTTTGATGAGGTACGCTTTGAGGTCGCGGAGAAAAAGCAGCGTCTCGAACTCCTTGACCGCGGGCTTGAGGAACTCCAGCGCAAGTCGGAGGAGACGGAGTCGACGCGCGCCCGCCGGACCGAAGAGAAAGAGCAATTGCTGCGGCAGCGCGAAGAATTGCGGAAGGAAATGAAGGAGCACGCGGCCACGGAAAAGGAACTCGATGGCAAGCTTGCCACCGTCCGGGAAGAACTGGAAAAGGATCGGGGCTCCCTCAAGGAACTGGAGCAGCGCATCGGTGTCATTGAGGAAAGTCTCGCCCCCAAACGGGAACAGCAGCAGGCGCTTTCCGCGGAACACAACAAAACCGAGGTCGAACTCGCGCGGCAGGAATCCCGTCTCGAGTTTCTGCGTGAGGAATGTCGGCGGGACTACGAGCGCGACCCCGCCGAAATCGATTGGAAGAGCGAATTCTGGAAAGCTGGGGAGCCCTTGCCCGAACGCATTCGGGTTGATGTGGAGGAAACCGATCCCGATGAGCTGGAAGGCACCCTCGACCGAGGCGAGCCTTCGGAGGAAGATCTCGGCGCTCTTGAACCCATGGATTGGGAAGCGGTCAAAAAGGAAATCGACTCCCTCCGCAGCCGGGAGCAGTCCATGGGCCCGGTCAATCTCGTTGCTATCGAGGAATACAAGGAACTCAAGGAACGCCACGCCTTCCTCAGCCAGCAAAGCGAAGACCTCTGGACCTCCAAAAAGGAACTCCTCGAGGCCATCGACGAGATCAATGAAACCAGCCAGACCATGTTCGCGGAGACCTTCGCC
>CAYFRH010000223.1:0-3671 GCA_964345345.1 uncultured Puniceicoccaceae bacterium
CGGATTCTCGGCATCGAATTCCATCACAGCAAACCCGCCAATTTCTTTTTCGATGGGAACCTGCAACAGGTCGAGAAGCGGTTGGAAAGCGCCTTTCCGGAAAAAATGATCCGTTATCTAGGCATCGACGAGGAAATCGGGGCCTTTTATTTTTCCGTCGAGTCGGACGTGTATCCGGGGAAACTATACCGTTTCCTGCTGCGCGATAACAGCCTGCAACCGGTTATCAGCAAATTTCCCGAAAGCGGGGGGTTGGATCTGCGCCCTATGCAGCCGGTGGAAATTCCGGTCCCCGAAGAGGACCGGACGATCCCGGCCTATCTTACAACGCCGGAAACGGAGGGCCCGTGGCCGGCCATTCTCTGGGTGCACGGCGGTCCCCATACCCGTGATAAATGGGGCTTCGATCCTTATGTGCAGTACTGGGCCGCGCGTGGTTACGCGGTCCTGCAGGTGAACTACCGTGGATCGATCGGATATGGCGCCCGCCACGGGCCCTTTCCGATGGGGCGGTCCGCCCGCTACGCCGTGGAGGATATTCTTGTCGCGGCGGAGTGGCTACAGAAAGAAGGACACGCCGTACCGGAAAAGACGGCGGTCATCGGCAACAGTTTCGGTGCCTACGTCGCCGTGGAAGCGATCATGCGAGAAGATCCTCCCTTCCGCGCGGCGGTCGGGATTTCCGGATTGTATGACCTCGATGGCATCCGCCGGCAGGACGAGCGCCGCCACCGCCACTGGTCCGATGACCTCTTCGCGGATTACAACGAGAAGACCTATGAGGAGCTTTCCCCGGTCCATCATGCCGAACGGGCCGCCGTTCCCGTGATGATTCTCCACGGCAAGGCCGACCGGCGGGTCGGGATCAGCCAGGCGAAAATGATGGTGAAACATCTCAAGAGGGCAGGCAAAGCGGTGGAATACGAGTACTTCACATGGGGCGTGCACGCTCTCCCCGACGAAGAGGACCGGCCGGAATTCTTTGCGAAAATCCATCAATTCCTCCGGCAGAGCATGCGCGGGGCCCGTTGACCGGGGTATTCCTTTGCGGAACCTGCCGGGGGTCATCGGGATCCGGCGGGAGAATAAAGGGTTTAACGACCGGAAACTGGCCTTTCCGGACCCGGGTTGCGTCAATTAAGTCCGTCAAGAACAACCTATGAGTCTTGCTGCTTTTTTCGTTACCCCTTTTGTTTTTGCCACGTCCGCTTCCGTGCTCGACCTCACCGTGGAGTTCTTTCGCGGCGGTCAGATTCCGTGTTCGGTCTCGGATGATGGTCTCAACAGGCAGCTAAGCGAGGAGTGGCTTCCGCCTGCCAGGATTGAGCCTTTACCGGACTCAGCCTTTGTCACTTTGCGGTTTTGGCGGGAATCGTGCTAGTCAGGAGTGCATGAATCGCTTTCTTCCGGTCTTGATTTTTATGGTGGGCACGCTCTTCGCCGGAGGCTGTGCGGACCGCGGGAGAGGGGTGGATTGCCGGTGTTTGCGGCGGCGAGTTTGACGGACCTCATGCATGATGTCGCCGATGCCTTCACCGACCGGACGGGTGTCGAGGTGACGTTCAATTTCGCGAGCTCGCATGCCTTGGCCCGTCAGATTCCGGCCAGTTCCAAGGGGGATGCCTACCTCAGTGCAAGCGAGTATTGGATGGACGCGGTGGAGGCATTGCTGGTTCCCGGCTCGCGGATGGACCTGCTGTCCAACCAACTTGTCCTTGTGAGGCATCAGGATTCAGTGATCCGGGAAATCGGGGGTCCGAACATGCGCTTCCTTGCCATCGGTGATCCGGCGCATGTCCCGGTTGGCAGCTACGCGCGCGAGTGGTTACGGGGATCAGGGCTCTGGGAACGGGGCGCGGACCGCCTTTTGTTGGGGCCGGACGCGCGGGCGGTACTTGCTCAGGCGGAGGGAAATCAGGATTTCCTCGCGATTGTTTACCGGACCGATTACCTCGCGCGCAGCAGGCCGGCACCGAAAGGCTTGCGTTCCATCTCCTTTGCGTCGCGCTCACGGTGGGCTTTGTCGCGGTCTTTGCCAGCGAATGGCTGGCTCCGAGACGTGAAGGGGGGGCTGCGATGACTTGCTGGGATTTCGCGTTCACCATTCGCCAGGGCGACTTTCTGCTCGAGCTCGCCTGCGATGGCTTTATCATGCTCGCCAGTAAGCGCGGGCTGAAGCTGAAAACCGAGCAGCGGCGTATCGGTTACCTCCCCCAACAAGCTCTGCTCTTTCCGCATCTGACTGCGCGGCAAAACCTCTAATTCGGAAGACGGCGCGATTCGGGAAATGCGATTGCCACGGAAGAGGTGATCGAGATCCTTGTACTAGAGGAGTTTCTCGATCAACGGACGCAGCAGCTGTAGGGCGGCCAGGCTCAACGCGTGGCCCTCGGGCGGGCCCTCTGCAGCGGGCCAAGGATGCTCTTGTTGGACGAGCCCATGGCGGCGCTTGATGGGGCACTCCGACAGAGAATTCTGTCTTTTCTCCTTCGGGTGCTGGAGCGTTTTCAACTCCCCATGCTGGTCGTCTCGCACAGCGCCTACGAGTTACCGGTGCTCTGCGATGATGTCATCCACCTTGGAAACGGATCTGTGGTGCGACAGGGCTGGCCGGAGGCGGTTTTTGCGAAATCGGACCTTTACGTGGCCGTCGCCAATGAGGGCTTCGAAAATGTGCTTCCGGCTCAGATCTTGATGGTGGCCGCCTCGAACTGCCAATTGCGGCTCGGAAGCGAGGGACCCCGCATTACCGCACCTCCCACCCGGCTGCCGGTAGGCACCCGGGTCAAAGTGGGCCTCCCGGCCGCTGACGTCGTGGTCAGCCTCCGACCGGTCGAGCGCTTGCAATCGCCTGCCTGCGAGAGTGCTCAAGGTGCAGGATGCCGATCTGGCTTCGGAAAACGCGCCTTTCCGCGGTCCCCCTGCCATTGACGAATGGCCCATTATCGTGCGTTTTCCATGCATGCCTACGAAGACGATCAGCCTTGAAATGGACGCCTATGAGCGGTTAAAGGCGGCCAAGCGACCGGGGGAATCGTTTTCCGCAGTGGTGCGGAGGGGTATTTTCCGTAAGGAGGCGCCGACCGGGAAGGATTTGTTAAAATGGTACAAGGGGACGGCGAGCCCCGCTTGAGGACGCGGAGTTGGAGGCGATGGAAGCCGCCGCGGACACGGATCCCCCGCCCGACGACCCATGGACGTCATAGCGGACACCAATTTCATCATTGCATGCCTTCTGCGATACGAATCCGGAGCTCCGGTTTTTCCTCACGTTCACGGTGACGGGTGAACTCGCGTGCGGGACCTCCCGGGATACGGCGGAAAAACTTCGTCGGCTGGTCAAACCCTACCCTGTTATTCCATGGTCGGAACCCGTTTCCGTTCACTACGGCTTGATCTTCCGCCGATTGAAGGCCGAAGGCCGCCTGATCGGCACCAATGACCTGTGGATCGCGGCGACCGCTCTCGCGCACCGGCGACCGGTCGTGACCAACAACGTGGCGGAATTCAGCCGGGTCGAGGGACTGGACGTGATTGCGTTCCAGGCTCGCCCCGGTTGTTAGGAAGGTATCCCGCCCCTTACCCCAGTTCCACGATGGAGGCGCCGAGGGTGGTGTAGTCGGCGGGGTTGCAGGTGAGGATAATGACCTGGAGGCCGCGCTGGACGGCGA
>CAYFRH010000224.1:0-3623 GCA_964345345.1 uncultured Puniceicoccaceae bacterium
GATACAGGCCCCGACGAAAATCGTGATGGCGAGGTGCGGATAACCGTTGATGGTGCCGATCCCCCCGTAAATGTATTGCGTACTGATCCCCAGCTGGGTGAAGCCGGCGAACAAGGCTAGCACCGTTCCGAGGGAACCGAAAATCACCTGCGGCTTGATGGCCTCGAACAACAAGCTTTGCCCCTCCTGCATGGAGGCCGCCCAGAGAGCCTTCAACTGAGCGAACTGCGGCCAGAACTTTTGCACAAAGGGGTAATTATCCGAGGGGATCGGCCCCAGGGAGGTGATGTAGCTCCAGAAGATAAAGGAGGCCACCAGCATGAGCGGAAAGATCAGCAACTCCGCCTTCAGGATGGAGGTGAACTTTGTCCGCGTCAGCTGCGTCTCCCGCAGAAAGTCCGCCATCTGGCCGTAATTCTGCAAAGGCAGCGGCGCGAACCAGACCGCGACGCCCCGGTACCCGCTCAGGAAAATCGCCCCTTCGCTCAGGAAGGGAATTCCCGTGTTCTGCCCGGCGATGCCCGAAAGGCGGGCGTTGATGTAGGTGTTCGCCGGGGTCCAGAAAAAGGCGAAACTGATCAGCCACCAGACACTGAAGTGCTGGCCAGGTTCCGAGGCCGAGTTGATCAAGTAATCACAAAGCACTACGTAGCCCGTGGAGGTGAGAAACCAGACGGTAAAAGCCGCCCAGAGCGGCGGATCTCCCCGGCCGACATCCCGCTGGAAAAAGCGCCGGAAATCGACTTCCGTGCGCTCGCCGGTGCGCTTTGCCCGCATATTTTTCTGGAAGGCTTTGCCAATCCCCCAGATTCCCAGCACCGCGATGGCAAGGGCCGTCCCGATGCCCACGGAAAGGTAGATGTCGAGGGTGTTCGCCACGTGCGTTTCAATCGCGTCTTTCCCCGGCGCCCAGTGCGTGAGGATGCCGTAGTGATAGAGGATCGGATTGAGGAAAATCTGGAAGATGAGGGAGGCCGCGAACATGCCCACCGCGATTCGCCACGGCAGAACAAAGCCGGTAAAGAGCAGGCCAAGGTTAAGGCTGATCCCGATCGTCGCCGCCGGCAGAATGTTCTCGAAGGTCTGCGTCAGGTCGAGGAAAGGAATCGGGATCAGGGTAATGGGCTTGCCGATGAAGGCCTGCGAAAGGACGGGGATCGCGACATAAAAAACTGAATACGCCGCCCCGAGCATGATGCCGATGGAAAAACAGTATTGGCGGAAACCGGTCTTGCGCTTGTCCTGGCTACTCTCCGCCAGCGCGATGGAACCCTCCGCCTGAATGGGAGCAAGCGGAAAGGGCAACTGCTCCACGTCCGAGGTCATCTTGTAGGCCATGTAGCCGAGAGAGAGCTGCGTCAGTTTGGAAAGCAGCATGGAGGCGACAAGCACCGCAATGACCGGCAGCCAGACACTGTTTGTGAAGGGCGTGTAGGCCGCGTCCCCAAGGGGGGCGAACCAGTCCGGAACCTTGTGCGCGATCCCGAAACTGGCGAAAGCCTCACTGTTGCGCAGGTACCGGTTGAAAACAATATGGGCGAAGACGCCACCGGCCAGCATGACCCCGCCCATCATGTGCGTAAGGTTGCTTACGGTGTATTTAAGAATATACAACTCCTGCTTGCGCAGGCTGATGAAGGAGCGGCGCGCCAACTCCACAAAAAGAATGATCGTCACCCAGTCGGCGGCCGTACCTAGGTCCTGCCCGATCATGAGGCCCATGAAAATCACCCCCGGCAACATGACGAAGGCGATGAACAAAGCCCCCACGACCGAGCGCCATGTAAATCCGTCCTCGTACGGCTCGTCCTGCATGGCCTCGATCGAAAAGGCCGCGTCGTAGAACTTCTCCTCTTTCGGCTCCTCCTCTTGGGGCTCAGAGGCGTTGGGATCGGGCTCTGATTCCGGCCGGCGCTTCTTTTTTTCAGGATCGTCGCTCATCGCTCAAGAGGGGTGCTGACGGCCGCGTCCAGAACGTCGCGGCCTTTTTCAATGTAGGTGGACCGGACTTCCGGTGTCATGTTGCGCCAGAGAAGAAACTGACGCCGGACAAGGTCGAGAAAGCCGTAGTTGGTGCGCAACCACGCTTCTTCGGTGCCCGAAAAACGCTCAAGGACAAGTTCCACCACCGACACGCCCGCGCTTTCCCCGGGTTTCATGGCCAGCGTGAAATGCTGGGCGACGTCCAAATCATAAGGCGTCAACCACATGTCGGCCCTGAGCTCGAGCCGTGAAGCCTCTTCCTGCAACTGCACCTCGATATTCCGACAATTGAAGTCCGAGCTGGTCGCGTCGGTGTGGTTGCCGAGAAACTGGCGGAAAAAGGCCAGCATGCCGACGGCGTTGCCGCGGGTCAGGGTGAACGGCAGTTCAAAATTAATCTGTCCGCTTTCCGTCGGTTCCGGCAGGGACCATTTCGCCATCCCGCTGGGCGCGGCGAGCGCCGCCGCCTTCCGCGCGGGAACAAGGGTGGCAACGAGGACCACCACGCCGGTGGCCATGGCCAGTCCCATCGAAAGCAGCGAAGTGAAATTAAAGGAGAGCCCGCCCAGAAGACCGTCAAAGTTTGCCGCGATGAACGGAACCATGTTGGCGAAAGCCAGCCCTCCGAATATGCCGAAAACGACCCCGATAATAGAAAAGACCGTCGACTCGGACAGGAGCAGAAAGGAGATCTGCGTCGGCGACAATCCAATCGCCCCGAGCATCCCGACTTCCCCGCGGCGCTCCTCAACCGCTCCCAGCATGGGATTTGTAACAATGAGAATACAGAGAATCACCGGAACAACAACTTTCGCGAGGCCGCCAAGGCTGAGCTTCTTCTTTGTCGTGACGAGGGCCAGCTCCCCGTCGAGGTTCCCGAAAAAGGTACGGTCAAGGCGCATGGCGATGTCATTATAGAACTCGTCGCTGTCCGCATCGTTGGGAAGTTTGATCGCCACGGAGCGGGGTTTTCCGTCAATATCCTGTTCGGCCGCCCGGGGAACCGCGACAAAGTCCTCCCATGTTTTGTGGTAGCCGTCCGGTTCATTGATTAACTCACCACTGATGTTACTGCTGTAGGCGCTCCGGAGGTGATCGACCATGGCAAGGCTCTTTCCGTTAATATCGCGGTAACGGTCGGCCTCCGCTGTATCCATAATTCCGATTACTTTCCACCGAAAGGTCCTCATCCCGATCTCGGGAAGGTTGTCCCATGGTCGGAGCGAACCGTCATCGCGATGAATCATTTCCGGAGTAATGCCCAGCTTGGAGGCGACATTATCCGGCAGGATCACCTGCAGGCGCTTGGAGGCATCCGCTCCCGTGGACCGGAACCACTGCTCTTCGCTGACCGTCTCCTGAAGGCCGCTGAACTTCGGCTCGTTCGGCTCAAAGGTCATGATCCCGGTAATGATGGAGGTCTCGCCATTGTGCGTCACCGCGATCTGGTTGACACCCTCGCGGTCGGCGTTGTTTCCACCCTCCACCTCGATATAGAAGCCGCGTCGCGTCAGTTCGTAATGCGTACCAAACTCCGTCTCCAGAGCGGTGATGAAATTGCTCCCCAGAGCCTGCCAGAAGTAGTTCCGGAAAAGGACCCCTTCGTAGCGCGGCGCATGGGCGTCGACCTTGGCCCCTTC
>CAYFRH010000225.1:0-1271 GCA_964345345.1 uncultured Puniceicoccaceae bacterium
TGACGTAGCATCCCGCCGTGACGTAGCATCCCGCCGTGAGGCGGATGACGATTCCGGATCTCATCGACTTAGCCGGTCGATGCTACGGTGCCGTTCGATGCTACGTGGTGAGCCGTATCATCCGCCTCACGGCGGGATGCTACGTCGAAGCGGATGCTACGTCGCGGCGGGATGCTACGTTCTTGTCATCCGTTAACCGAGCGCTCCGAGTCATCCGTCAACCGAGCGCTCCGAGTCATCCGTCACGAACGGATTGGGCACGGCAAGAAAACCGGGTCTTTGCCAACAAGGCAATTGACCGTATTGGATACCCCGCCTTCTTTAATAGATGCGGCAAAGAACAAGAAGAAGCGGGACTGTCCGGCCTTGGGCCGGTTGATTGAACGTGTGGAATGCGCCCAATGGCGCCATAGCGAGGTCGCATGCCCGTCCGATTGCGAGCACAACCCCTTCGCTCCCGCCAATTATGCCCTTTACAGCAAAATGGAGAACCGGTTGACGGGCGCTTCCCTTCGCAAATTGGTGGAAAATGGCGCGGGGGACTCCGTCAAGGCAATCGCGCGCGCGACAGAAAGCGGGAACGAGGAAGACCTGCTTCTCCATAGCATCAAGGGGTTGTACTTCGAAACGGATGCCGAGGGATCCACTTTCGTGGACCGCTGGCTGGCCGATCCGAAGGAGAAGTGGAAGAATGGCGAGCGAATCTTCTTCAACGGGAACAAGAAGATCCGGCCGGCTTTTCTGGAAGTGCGATCCATTCTCGACCATACGGGGCTTGAGCTTGTGGACCTGCTGCACGATAGGGAGCGAATCCTCCTTTTCGATACCAAGTTGGCGGAGCGCGCCTGCCGCTTTGACACTCTTTTTTCCTGGATCTTTCCCTTGCCACATTTTTGGCGCCTCAACGGCTTGGCCACGCCTTACACAGGCATCGGTGACCTGGATCCCTTCGGTGTCTTTTGCGAACTCGTCCGTCATCACGGCGGCGATCCAGAGACCGTCGGCGATGATCCGGACTGGTTTTTCGAGCACCTGCCCGCGCTCAATCATACCCATGAGCGCGTTCGTGCCGGAATGCAAGGACCTCGCGGCGGAACTGGATGGATCCCCTTCGCCGGGAGCCGTCGACGACCTTCCCCCCGCCCTGGTCGGGAAGACGGAAACGGAGGTCGGGGAAGTGCTGCAAAGGAGCGCGGATGCGGAAGCCGCTGATGACGATCTTTCCAGACAATTATTCCGGAACTGGTTGAACGCGGAAATTCCCGCCCTTG
>CAYFRH010000225.1:1371-3575 GCA_964345345.1 uncultured Puniceicoccaceae bacterium
TCCCGCCCTTGCCGATGCCGTGCTCCACCGCGTCAAGGAACAGATCAACGTCTATGATCAGCGCAACCTTGGGATCGGCCATACCGGCGATGTCGAGGACTTGCTCCGCGAGCACGGTCTGCCCGATCCCGGAGAACCACCCCCTCCAAAACGTCCCCCGCGACGCCCCTTGACCGATCCCCAGCCGGAAGCCCCGCCGCCAGCGCCACCGGAAAACGCCGCGGAAAGCGAGTTTCCTCCCGACGGGGAGGAGGAGTCCGACGCCCTCGATCTTGTGGAATTCTGCGAAGTGATGGCCGAGTCCTTGACCGAGTTTGCCGAGCACGCCAAAAGCGAAGACCGCAACCGTATCGAAAATCTATATGCATCGCTCCCCCTTGCGAGCCCACCGCAGAGGATTCTCAACTCCGATGATTTGGAGGAGGGGCCGCTGAAGCGGTTGAAAGAAACCGACGATCCCGGCCGGATCCTCGGCCAAATTGCCGCCGGCACCGGACCCGACTTCCTCGCCGACCTCGATGCCTTCATCCACGAACTCGATCTTCAGAAGGAGGAGCGCGGGGCTTTCTGCATCGCCCTGCTGCAGTTGTGGGTGTGCCTCGTTCCACCGAAGCATCGCAAGCCGCCGCTTTCCCTCGATACATTGCGTCACCGTTACTTCGAGCCTTCCTTCCCGCCGCTCGAAGACTTCGACCATGTATCCGATGTCCTGACCTATCTCTGCAACGAAAGTCCCCAGGAGGATGTCTGTCTGCATGCCATGCTGCAATACCTTCGCCTGCGCCATGACAGCCTTGATCCCAATGATCCCGCGGAGGCCCTCGATTCCTCCTACCCGGCGCTCCTCCTTTTAGCGATTCTTTGCGACTGTTGGGCGGGGGATTAGGCTGAGGAAGAGCAAGCGTTTCATGAGGGTGGTCGCTGTTGCTGCGCTTCCATCCTTGCGGATTAGGCGGGTTCTCCAAACAGTGGTGGCCAATGGCGTGTGACTGGATTCCCGGCATCGAAGACAACCGTCCTTTTCTGGTCGGGCGGGAAGGGACATGGAGCTACGGCCAGCTCCGCGACCGCGTCCGCGCAATGGCTCTGGATGAACGCGACCGGCCCATGGAGGCTTGCCGGCTGGTGGATTTACGCTGGGAACGGGAACCGCTGGCACGCTTGCTCGCCTGCTTCACGGCCAGACGCGATGTCAGCCTGTGTGGACCGGTGGAAGCCGGCGCGCTGGGTGCTTTTCACGGCCACGGCTTCGGGCCCCTGCTGTTGCTGCGCAGCGGTGGAACGACCGGGACCCCGAAAACGGTGGTGCATGCGCAGCGCCGCTTCCTTGCCGATTACCGACCGCGTCCGGAAAAGCCCTTGCAGGAACTGATTCTTTACGCCCCTGACCACATCGCCGGCCTTGATGCCCTCATGCGGGCGGTAAGTCGCGGGGCGACGCTCGTGTCCCCGGAAAGCAGCGACCCTGCCAGTGTTGCCGAGGCTCTCGAAAAATACCGAGTGGAAGTCCTGCCGGCGACGCCCAGCTTTTTGCAGTTTCTGATTCTCAGTGGCGAACTCGAAAACCGCGATCTGTCCTCGGTGCGCCATATTCCCCATGGAGCCGAGGCCATGCCGGACAGTGTACGCCGCGCCGTGGAGACCAAATTTCCCTCCGCCGTCCTGCATCACCGTTTCGGCCTTACCGAGACCGGCGCCTTGCCGGTGGAAAGTCATCCGACCCTCCCCGAACTGCTTCGCCTCCCGGACAGCGAGGGGGCACGTGGATACGCGTGGCAGGTCAGGAACGGCGAGCTTTGGGTACAGAGCCCGCGCCGCATGCTCGGCACACTCGAAGAAGGGCCCCTTGCCGATTCGGATCGCTGGTATGCGACCGGGGACCGCGCCGAAGCGGGCTCGGACGGACATCTACGCATTCGCGGACGGGCGAGTGCCCTCATCAATGTCGGCGGAGAAAAAGTCCAACCGGAAGAGGTCGAGGCCTGGTTGCTCGAACTGGAAGGCATCCGGGACGTCGAGGTCCGCGCCGCCCCGCATCCGCTCACGGGACAGACCGTAGTCGCGCGGGTCGCCATGGAGGAAGGGAGCACCCTTGAGCAGATCCGTAGCCGGGTCCGCAGGGCCGCCCGCGCTGCCGACCGCCGCCTCGTTGAAGTTCCCACGCGCTTCGAAATCGTCCATACGATCGAGCGGACCGAGTCCGG
>CAYFRH010000226.1:0-3575 GCA_964345345.1 uncultured Puniceicoccaceae bacterium
ATGGGCAGACGGGATCGCGGGCACGGAATACATTGAAATCCCCATCCTGCAGGATACCGCAACCGAGGGTGACGAGACCTTTACTGTTTCCCTCAGCTCGCCTTCCGGAGCCACGCTCGGCGGCGCCTCCTCCATCCCTGCTACCATTATCGATGACGATGCCGCACCGGCCATTATTGAGCAGCCCCAATCCATCGCGGTTCCGCAAGGCGGGAACGCCTCCTTCAGCGTCACCGCGGATTCTCCCGTAGCGGTGACCTACCAATGGCGCAAAGACGGCGTGGACATCCCGGGCGCGACCAGCGCGAGTTACGGCGTCTCCTCCGCAGCGGAAGCGGACGAGGGACAATACAGTGTCGTCATTACCAATCCGAACCTTCCCGGCTCGCCGGTCACCTCCGATGCCGCCAACCTGACCGTAATTCCGCCGGCCGTCACCGTGGATCCCTCCTTCGCGGCGGACAGCTCCACGGAGCCCTCCAGCTTTGTTCCCGGGCCGAACGGAACCGTTTTTCTCAACAGCGGCAACTTCAGTACCGGCTTCACCTTGGTCAAACTGACCGCCGACGGCAGCGTGGATACCGGCTTTTCCGCTCCAACGATCACATTTGAATCCGGAAATTCCGTGCAACCACATCCTCTGCCCGACGGAAAAGTCATCATCACGGGCATCTTCGAGGCGGTGGACGGGCAGCCGCGCTTTGGCATCGCCCGGCTCAACGCCGACGGCAGCCTCGACACCTCCTTTTCTCCACCCAGCACCGACACGCGCGAGATCCGCGGTGTCGTCGTTCTGCCGAACGGCCAGGTCTACACCGCCTACAAGCCTCTCAACCAGAGCGGCGGCCTGCGGCGGTTCCTCGACGACGGCTCCTTTGATCCGAATTTTAGCTCCGAAATCGCCGATGGAACCTCCGGCCGCCTGCTTGCTATGGCCGAAATGCCGGACGGCAGCCTTCTCGTTTTGCACGCCACCGGGGGTACATTTGGCGGCTTCACGCGGGGGATTGCCCGGCTGAACGCCGACAGTGGTGCGGCTGTGGTCGGCTTTGCGCCCGTTGAGGACCTCACCAATGAAGCGGATGAATTAGTGGTTCTACCCGACGGTCGCTTTGCCGCCATCCACTGGAATGAGGTGAAACTATACCTACCGGATGGAAGTCTTGACCCTTCCTTCTCTCCCAACTCCAGCTTTTCCACCGGAAAACTTGAAGATCTGGTTTACGCCAACGGGCGGCTCATCGTTGCCGGACCAAGTTTCTACGGCTCGACTCCGACACAGGGTCTTGCCCGCTTCGAACTCGATGGCAGCTTCGATGAAAATTTTCCGGGCGGGTCCGGGCCTTCCACGCAAGTCTCTTCCATCGACCTCGACAGCTCCGGTCGCCTCCTCGCGCAGGGTTTATTTACCTCATGGAACGGCGTCCCCGTCAATCAACTCACCCGCCTCCTCTTCACGGCTCCGGAAGTTGGCTTTGCCAGCACCCGCTTTGAGCCGAGGGAAGACGACGGCCCCTTTCCCGTCGTCGTGAATCGCTTAGGCGATACCTCCGATGCCGCCTCCGTTCGCCTGACCTCCACCGGTGGCACGGCGACTTCCCCCGGCGATTTCACCGCCGTGGATGAAATTATCTCATGGCCGGCCGGCGATGACAGCGCAAAGCAGGTGCTGGTTACCCTTGTCGATGACGTCACGCTCGACGGAGATCTCGTCTTTACCCTCGCGCTTTCGGAGGCCAACGGTCCGAGCCTGTTCAACGCCACCGCCACCGTCACCATCAAGGACGACGATTCGATGCCGGTGATCACGGACCAACCCGTCGACACGGAGGCGGTCATCGGGGAAGCGGCCTCATTCTCCGTCACCGCCACCAGCCCCACTGCCGAAAGCTATCAGTGGTATTTGGATGGCGCTGCCATTGGCGGAGCCACCACCAGCACGCTTGTCATTGACCCCGTCGGGGAAACCGATGCCGGAACCTACACCGTCGTCGTGACCAATGACTACGAAAGCGTGACCAGCGAACCGGCTGTCCTCACGGCCGTTGAAAATCCCGCCGCCGTGGCTTCCAGTTTCGTCGGCCTGAGCCTCAACAAGCGCATTACAGCGATCGCACCGACGCCGGACGGCGGCGCCATCATTGGCGGCCTGTTCACTGATGTCGGAGTAGACTCCGATCATCATGGCGTCGCCAAAGTAACGGCGGAGGGCACTTTGGATCCTTCCTTCGCCGTATCCTCTGTTGGAAACTTTTCTCCATGGGTTAAGGATGTCGTTGTACAGGAAGATGGAAAAGTGATTATTGCAGGCAACTTATCCGTTTCCTTTGGCGATTCCGAATTTGTCCGCCACATCGCCCGTTTCCATGCCGATGGTTCCCCGGATCTCACCTTTGTCGGGAATCTCGCGGGCGCGGTTGGTTTCAGTGATGATATCAACGCCCTCGGTCTCCTGCCCGACGGTAAAATCGTCGTGGGAGGTGATTTCGATTCATGGCACGGCAATGACCTTTCAGCAGCACAAAATCTTGTTCGCCTGAACGCCGATGGAACGCTGGACGGGGAGTATGCGAATCCGGATGGAGCCCGGCTCACCGTGGGAAGTATCCTCGTATTGCCCGACGGTTCCATCCTCGCCGGGCGGCAACGCTACAACAGCGATCTCAGCTACGATACGGAGGTCTATAGCGAGTTTCCCCGCGATCTTGCCCTTCATCCCGACGGCGACTATCTCTGGCCCCAGGGTTTCACCGTGGACAAAATCGGCCCGGACGGCACCGAACGCTGGAGGTCACCCAACTTTGATTGGGATACCGTGGCCGTGCAAAGCAACGGGAAAATCCTTGCCGGGGGAACACATTCGAACGGCCCCTACATCGACCGCTACCTCGCCGATGGATCCGCCGATCCCACCTTCTCCAACGGGACCGGATTTAACGCTGGCGTCTATGCCATCGCCGTGCGCGACGACGGCCGCATCTGGGTCGGCGGGAATTTCACCTCCTACGATGGAACACCTGCCGACAGACTGGTTCTTCTCAACGGCGATCCCGTGGTCGAGGAGCCGGACCCGCTCTTCACCTTTCTCGAAGACGCCGGCATTCCCGAGGACCAGCGCGAGGCATCCGGCGATTTCGACAACGACGGGCTTCCCAATGTCATGGAATTCCTATACAATTTAAACCCTATCGCTCTGGAGGCCGGGTTTTCGTGGAACATGGGGATGGGCAGCAGCAGCGGCAGCGACCTTAACGCTCTTGCCGGGACAACCATGTTCGGCGACAGCGAGGTTTTCTTTACCCTCCCGGTCCTCCTGCCCAGCGATCTTCCAGACGGCTACGGCATCGAGGTTCTCGCCTCCACCGACCTTAACACCTTTGGATCCGCGAGCCTTGAAATCGTACCCGTCGGTCCGCCGACGCCGGAAAGTCCGGGCTTTGCGTGGCAGACCTACGTCGTCACGACGCCGACAGGTTCCGGCAACCGCGCCTTTATCCGCTTGGAGATAACGATGCCGGAGAGCAATTAAGCCGCTGTTTCACGGAAGATTTTTATCGGCAAATCAAGGTTTCCTC
>CAYFRH010000227.1:0-3557 GCA_964345345.1 uncultured Puniceicoccaceae bacterium
TGCCGCGGCGCCCCGCCAGCTGCGCCCGGAACTCGTGTGGTTTCGGCGCGGCGCCATCGACGCCGGGCCGGGCACCCTCGAGCTCGAGATCCTCGAAATGCCCGCAACCGCCGCACCCCTCGACCTCCTTCTCCTGCAGCTGCGGCCGGAATAGATTATGACGATCTCCGGGGCTCCCCGCCCGCAAGGGGCAGTTGGCCGGGGAAGCCGCGCTGGAGGGCGTCGTCGAGGATGGCCTTGGTCGCGGTGGCGCCGATACGCGTGACGCCGAGTCCGCGCACCGCGAGCAGGTCGTCGAGGGTGCGGACGCCGCCGGCGGCCTTAATGCGGATGGAATCGGTCGTGTGTGTGCGCATGAGCTTCAGGTGCTCGGGGGTGGCGCCCTTGTAGCCGTACCGCCCGTCCCCGCCTTTGACGAACCCGTATCCGGTGGAGGTCTTGACGAAGGCGACTTCGACCGCGCTGCAGATTTCGCACAGGCGGACGATCTCCTCGTCTTCGAGATAATCGTTTTCAAAGATCACCTTCAGGATGGCGCCGACCGCGACCACGGCTTGGTTGACGAGGGAGATCTCGCGCTGGACGTATTCCCATCCGCCGCCCTTCACCTTGCCGATATTCACGACCATGTCGATTTCCCCGGCCCCGGCCAGCGCGGCCGATTCCGCCTCCACGACCTTAATGCCGGTGGTGCTGTTGCCGTGCGGAAAGCCGATGACCGCGCAGGCCATCACGTCGGTCCCGGCGAGAATTTCCAGCGCGGCGCGGATGGAATAGGGTTTCACGCAGGCGGTGGCGACCCCGTAGGCGCGGGAGAGCTCACAGCCGGCCCGCACCTCCGCGTCCGTCAGGGTGGGGTGCAGCAGGGAATGGTCGATCATCTTCGCCAGTTCCGTTACAGTGGGTTCTTTCATGGCTCGTCATGATGGCCTGCAAAAAAGGCGGTGTCCATCGCCGGACACCGCCTTGGGAACAAAAAGAATGGCTTCCGCCGCTACTTCCGCCGCCGCCGCCACAGGACCAGCCCGAGGCCGGCAAAGCCGGCGAGCAGCGCAAAGGTCGAGGGCTCGGGGACGACTTCGAAGTTGTCCATATAAATCGCATCACCGTTGCTCATGTTGCCCCATAGAATCGAGGAATACAGGATGTTCTCTCCCGGGGTCCCTCCATCGGCGGTGTGATCAAAACCGGTCGGGCCGAGATCAAAGGACTCGGTGATCGTCACGTATGTACCGCTCGTGAGGTTGTAGGCAGAAGCGGCGTTAATGGAACGGATGTCCGGACCACCTCCGTTGCCAAATGAGCCGATATCAGCGTAATAACCGCCGTTATCTGCCGCATTCGGGTATTCCATCGTATTTGCAGTGTTCCACGTATGCACCTCGCCCCACATGATTTGTTCCATGACTACATCCGAGCCGGGATCACCGGCCCCCGCAGTTCCGTCGTTAACGATGGCGAGGTCGAAGCTTACCTCAATGAGCCCCGTCAAACCGGTCGAGTCGAATGCATAGGTGAGGGCGCTTTGTAACTTGCCATCATTTACTCCACCTTCGGTGTTCCCGGTGATGGCAAGGTGCTCATTCGAGTTCCAAGCCGTGGAACCCGTGGTGAATACATCGCCGGAGGGCACAACCGCATTGGTGGCGAATTCGTTAAGGGTAGCATCGTCTGCTACTGTGCCGGTGTTCAATGTCGTTGCAGAGGACATGTCCTCGGAGACGATAATCTGCCCGAATCCAGCGGAAGCGGCGAAGACCCCGGCGAGGGTGGTGAGGAGGAGTGGTTTTTTCATAAGCATTTGTGATGGATGTTTACACCTTTGTTTAGAAGTGAACTGCGGGTTGCCGCCATTCACGCCTACCCTTCTCATCCCGCGGAGCCCGCATGGCAACCCCCGTGATTTTGAACCAGTTCAAAGCGGAGGGCATCGGTGGCGCGAGTGGGGATGGCGGCGCGGGCGTTGAATTTTCTCAAACCGTTGAGCGGGGGCATCGGGCATTGTATTGCGGGGCCGGGGCGTGAAAAGTCGGTGAGCATGAGACGTGAAGAACGACTGCAACAGCTGCTGGCCCGGCATGAGGAGCTGGTCACGCGGCCGAATGAAGCGGACCCGGACTGGTACAACGGGGTGTTCACGCGATACCGGTATCCGGTGCTGACGGCGGCGCACGCGCCGGTGTACTGGCGCTACGACCTTGATCCGGAGAGCAACCCGCGCCTGATCGAGCGCGACGGGGTGAACGCGGTGATGAACGCGGGGGCGATGCAACTGGACGGCCGCTACCTTGTCATGGCACGGGTGGAAGGCGTGGACCGGAAAAGTTTTTTTGCCGTGGCGGAGAGCCCGAACGGCATTGATAACTTTCGTTTCTGGGATGAACCGGTGGCGATGCCGGAGACGGAGGATCCGGACACGAACGTGTACGACATGCGGTTGGTTCAACATGAGGACGGCTGGATATACGGCATCTTCTGCACGGAGCGAAAGGACCCGGCGGCCCCGGCAACGGATACCTCGGCGGCGTTGGCGCAGGGAGGCATCGCGCGGACGAAGGACCTGCGCAGCTGGGAGCGCCTGCCCGACCTTGTTTCGCCCTCTCCGCAGCAGCGCAACGTGGTCCTGCACCCCGAATTTGTGGACGGGAAGTACGCCTTTTACACCCGCCCGCAGGACGGCTTCATCAGCACCGGCAACGGCGGCGGCATTGGCTGGGCGCTTTCGGAGCGGATCGACCCGGCGGTGGTGGACGCGGAACGGATCATCGACGAACGCGTCTACCACACGATCAAGGAGGTGAAGAACGGGGCCGGGGCGGCGCCGATCAAGACGGACGAAGGCTGGTTGCACATCGCCCATGGCGTGCGCGGCTGCGCCTCCGGCCTGCGCTATGTCCTGTACGCCTTTCTCTGCGACCTCGAGGATCCCGCGCGGGTCATCGCCGCGCCGGCCGGGTATCTGCTGGCCCCCTACAAGGAGGAACAGATCGGGGATGTCTTCAATGTGCTCTTCTCGAACGGGCTCATTGTCGACGACGACGGCCGGGTCTTCCTCTACTACGCCTCCTGTGACACGCGCCTGCATGTCGCGACCTCCGACGTGGCGACGCTGCTGGACTACGTCCGCAACAATCCGGCCGACGGCCTGCGCTCGGCGGAATGCGTCCGCCAGCGCACGGAGCTGATCCGCAAAAACCTCGCCTACTGCGGGGAGAAGGGCCTGCGCTGCGGCCGGGAATCCGACTGGCGCGCCGAATAGCCGGCGGCGGCGGACGGCGCGGAAGCGGCTATTCTCCGACCCCTTCCTCGACGGCGGCTTCAACGGTGACTTTTTCTCCGGAAGGAGTGAGGAAATTATCTTGGCCATAGCGCGTCAATATAGGCATCGCCGGGGCGGTTGGCTTGTACCGTTTTGACCGGACCTGACACTATCTTGCGTGCAGGCGCAGCTCGAGACGCCGGAAGCCTCGGCGAAGGGGTCAGACCTTGGATTTTGGTATGGCGGGCGCGAGGGCCTGGCGGAGGATCTGGATCGGGTGGAGGGCCTGCCGGCCGGT
>CAYFRH010000228.1:0-3452 GCA_964345345.1 uncultured Puniceicoccaceae bacterium
ACGCGGTCTTTCCGGACGACGTAGTGCTCAAGGGAAAGGGCGACGGGGTTTTCCTCCTTCGGCAGATTGGCTTCCGTCCATTCCCCGAGGAAGCGCCATTCCTCTCTCCCGGTAAATTTCGCGGACATCAAATGAAGGTGATCCGGGTGAGCGGAGCGGGTCTGGAATTCAAGAAGATGATCGAGGGAAAGCTGGTGCTCGTCGGCGAAAATCCCGGCGGCTTCGAAGGAAAGAAAAACGCCGCGAACGACGTCCTTGTGAAGGAGGACAAAGAGCCGGTTCCGGGCGTTCGAGGGGATGGGCTTCAACGTGCCCGCCATGCCAATCCTCCTTCCGCCAGCACCAATTGCCCGGCGTGAAGCCGTCCGTCATCAAGTTTGCGGTCGAGCGCGAGAGCGTCCGCAAAGGATCCGCACCGAACCCATGCGGATTCAAATTCTTCTTCTTCAATAGGAACCCACGGGGTCTGCCATGCTTCTACCTGAAGCGATTTTTGATGGGCGGCGGCCGTCTCACCGACCCATCCGGAAGTTGGCGCAAAGGAATTGACCATGGCCGGGACGACCAGACCGAGAAGACCAAGGATCCACAAGGCCCAAAGCAGGGAAGAGGGAGGATCGATTCGGTACGCTTTCGCAATGGCCATCGTTAGAGATGATCCTGATGTTCTTGCGGTCCATTGCCGCTGTCAACTTCACCCATTTCGTGACCGCAAATAACGGCGGAAAGCCGCCATGACGACAAGATGGACCTTCGCCTGCGTATATGTGTACAGGGGCCACGGCAGGCGCGGTGCGTAGCCGTGAATGGCGGCGATGAGGCAACCGTTTTCGGGAAAGACCCGGAATTCAAAACGGCCCGGCGGCTCCACTTTTAAGGCAAGGAATCCGCCGCTTATGTAATAGGCCCTTCGGCGCGGGCTTTCCCGGGAAAAAGGGGTCGGGGTTAATTCGAGAAGAATCCAGCGACGGCCGAGACGAAACACGAGCTGGCCTTCCGGACTGGCGCGCACGGTAATGATACGGAAGATACGGGTAAGCCAATTCGCGTAGGCTCCGGCCACGTCGCCCGCGTCCCACCCCTCGGGCAAGGGCATGCGCTGAACGGAACGAACGCGCCGGGCTTTCTGTAGCAAGTGCCGATCGCGGAAGAGGAAACTGCGGCGCGGGTTGGGCAAAGGCTGACCGGCGGGATCAATGGCCCGGCGCACGCTTTCTGGAAAGGGGACGGCGTCCTCCCACAATTTTTCAAGAAGGGGATTGTTCCGGGCGGCAAGGGGATGACGCAGGCTTTCCAGCAGCGGGTTGACGAGGTTGGGAGAAACGCCGCTGAAGAGACTCACCCAGAGGCGGCTGAGGCGGAAAAAGTTGAAGGGCGCATTTAGGGTCCGAACCGACTTTCCCATGGTATCGGCGGTGCGGAGAATCATTTCCCGGTAGGTCATGGGCGGATGGCCGGCGATGTCATATACGCCCGACCGATCGGGTTGCAGGCTCCAGTCGATTGCCCGGATGACATCGGCGATATCGATGGATTGGGTGATGTTCCGCGTCCATGCGGGCAGAATCATACAGGGTAGACGCCGGGTAAGATTGAGCAGCATTTGCGCGGACGAGCCTCCGGGCCCGAAAATCAGACCGGCGCGAAGGACGGTCACTTCGAGGGGACGGCTGCGGAGGACGCGCTCCACCTCCAGCCGGCTGGCAAGGTGAGGGGAGAGGTCGGCCTCCGGCGTGTTTTCAGGAATGAGGCCGCTCAGGTAAACGACCTTTTTAACCCCGGCGCCCTCCGCCGCCCGGATGAAATTATCGGCGAGGAGCAGGTCGAGGTCCTGGAAACTCGCCTGCACGAGGCGGCTCGAGGGTAGCATGGAATGCACCATGTAGACGGCCATATCCGCGCCTTGCAGGGCGGCCTCCACTTTCGGCAGGGAAAACAAATCGCAGGCACGCCATTCCGTATCCGCGCCCGATTGACCTTCGGAAACCGCTTCCGAACGCGTCAGGCCGATCCAGCGGTAGTTTTCCCCGAGCCGCCGCCTCAGCTCGGTCCCAACAAAGCCGCTTGCCCCGGCAAGAGCGACGATGGGACGGCTCATTGGAAATCCTTGCGGAGTCGCTGGATACCTTCGCTCAGGGTCTGCCAGCTTTTATCGAGACCCTCCCGGATGCTTTCCCAGGCTTCGCCGGTGTTTTCGCGTAAAACTTTCACATCGTGTTCCAGCATGGACTGCTTGCCTTCGAGGATTTCTACTTCGCTGCGGAAATCGTCCTGTACTTCTTTGCGAAGGTTGTCCGCCTCCTTTTTCAGCTTTTCGATTTCCCGGCGACGTTCTTCTAATTGTTCCTGAATGCGGGCTTCGTAATTTCGTTTTTCATCAGCCATGAAGAAGATTCATAAGACCTTTGGTTTCCTAAGGCAAGACCCGTCCCGGATCAACGCCGATTGCGGCGCATCCAAAGTACTAGCAGGAAACCGGCGAGGCCCGCCGGCAAGGCGGCTCCAGGTTCCGGCACGGCCGCCCATGCGTCAACTTGGGACTGAATCGTATCGGACTCGTTGCCGACATAGCTAATAAAGGAAATCCCGTTTTCGTCATCAATTGCGCTGTTTACGCCGAGAACCTGCAAGGACTGGTCTACTTCCCAGAGCAGAGGGGCTCCCGAATCTCCTGACTGGAGAAAAGCTTCATACGTGGTTTCGCCGGGGTCGTCGGAGAGTGCGATCAGGTCAAGGGAGTCCTGTCCAAGTCCGTTTACGGATTGATCTTCAAAATAGTCACTGATGATGTTCTGTCCGTAGGCTTGATCGTTCACTGCTGGAAATGAGCTTGGAGAAAGTCCGGTCATAAAAACCGGATCTCCCTCAAAAAAGGCGGTGGGATTGGATCCGAGATCCACTTCCTGAGTGGCAAAATCCATTTGTTGGATGCCGACAGGTGCCATGGCGTCGACGCGCGCAATCCAGAGATCGGTTCCGTTCCCGTTTTCGTCGTTGATGCGGAGGGTGTCGGAGGTGACGTCCGTTTGCCACGGCGTTGCGTTGGGATCATTCCCGGGAAAAAAGGAGAGGGTTCCGCTGGGAGTGAAATGGTTGGCGGAAAGGATGGTGTTTGGTCCGATCAGGGTGGCCCATTTTCCGTTGGAATCCTGGCCCACTCCGGACAGGTCAAATTCGTCGAGGAGGAATTGTTCCGGGTCGCCACTGTCCTGAAAACGGTCGTTGATGAGGGTGTCATAATTGTCGATTTGGATGGCCGCCGGGAGAGACAGGAAGGTTAGACCTCCGAAGGCGAGGAGTAGAGCAGGGGACAACTTCATGTCCAACTTTGGAACGCCAATCCCGGCGGATGTCAAACCTCCGGGGAGAAAACCGAAGGTCTAAGTTGCCCTTTACAAGCCGTTTACGCATTTTGTCGAGTTAGCATTTGTCAGCCCGAACGGAGAACGCTT
>CAYFRH010000229.1:0-3445 GCA_964345345.1 uncultured Puniceicoccaceae bacterium
GGGACTGGATGGGTTGGCTCAATATCGCCAACGAACCACTTGTCTGGAGCTATCGGTTGGAAAGCTGGCTGTATTTGCCTGAGGAACACGTTACCGAAAATGGCGGCGGCTGGACCTACGTCTTCCGGGATTGAGCGCCGCCTTGCGCGGGGGTGCCGTCGCCTCGGGGGCACGGTGGGCGCGGAGGCCCCGTCGCCTCGGAGGCACGGTGGGCTATCTGTAGGGCCCCGCCTTGCGCGGGGGCCCCGTTGCCTCGGAGGCACGGTGGGCGCGGGGACAAGCCCCGGCCCTACAGGGAAAAATTAGAAGGGCGTAACGACCTCGAGGCGGAAGAACTGTTCCACGCCCTCGCCGAGGTCCGGAATCGTTACCGAAATACGATCAAATTCCGGGGTACTCTCCTCTTCCCGCGGTACCACGGTTTCTCCCATGTTCAGGGTTGACCATGCGGCAAAGTCAGTCGTCGTCCATACCCGGATGCTGCCCTCCGATAACGTATTCCGGATCCGATACATCAAAAGAAGTTTACCCTCTTCATCACGGCGAATCCGTAGCCCCACTTCCTCAGTGTCGGCCAGGGTTGGATTCCCCCCAAGGGCAAACTCAAGATAGTTTACCAATTTATCCTCATCCGGGTCGTCAGCATACCCTTTCTTTCCATCATAGATCGGGTTACTGGCAAAAGCTTCCCTCCTCCAGACTCCGTAGCGTTGCGCGAGGGTAGGTTGGAAAATGAGGCTCGTCACTACGGGTCCGTGGTCCGAAACATTGGAATCGACAATAACATTTTGCATGGCCTCCGGAACCCGCCCGTAAGCGGCCTCCAGTTCATCGGACATCATGATGTGATCAATGTCATCCCAGCTCAGATCCGCGACGGCTCCCGCCGCATGAAAGAAATCGGGTTCGCCATCGCTATCGTCATCCTCGTAAAAGCCCCAATCGGCAATCTCGCCGCGGGCGCCCCCCTTGTCGGCGACATTGAAATCGCCAAGAACGACCACGGGAACATCCGCGTAGGAGGCTTGCAGTTCCGGTATCAGGGTAGTCATGGAACGCCGGCGGCGATTTTCACTTCCCCGGCAACACTTGAGATGAAGGTTCACGAGATAAAGGGGATACTGGTGCTCACCGGTCCCGACCTCGACTTGCAAAAGGAAGGGGAGCCGCCCTGAACCGAAGCGATTATCGCCGGCCCGGATCCAATCCAGAAGAACGCGGGCGCCTTGGTACCGCACCACCGAACTCTTCCAAATAAAAGCCTGCCGCTGCGCCGGAAATTCCTGAAAATCCGGATCCCACCAGAAGGAAAACCTCGGGTTGTGCATCCCGTCCCACTCATTGTCTTCATCAAGGGCGTTCAACTCCGTAAGCAAATCCTCCAGCGCGTTACCGTTGCGGTCATCGACAATGATTTCCTGTAAAGCGACAATGTCGGCGTCGACGGCGAGGATCTCTCCGGCGGCGGCGCGTAATTGCGAATCGCGGGAACCATACCATTCGCCGGAGTTCCGTGGAAAACCGAGCCATTCAATATTGAAGGTGGCGACGGTGACTTGCGTCTCTCCGAGAA
Organism: uncultured Puniceicoccaceae bacterium; assembly: GCA_964345345.1. Classification (GTDB taxonomy): domain Bacteria; phylum Verrucomicrobiota; class Verrucomicrobiia; order Opitutales; family Oceanipulchritudinaceae; genus Oceanipulchritudo. The sequence continues at coordinate 1,574 of CAYFRH010000229.1, forward strand.
GAGCCGAAGGGGCCAGAACAAGAAGGAAGAAAAAGAGCCCGGGAGCCCTGTGGAACAGAGGAAAGCTTACCATCTGAAGGCACCAGAAACCCCGGTCAAGCCGAGGTCAACTCCCCTTGCTTTTACGGCATCGTTTCCAGCCTGACGGCTTCAAGCTCAACTACATCGACTTCACGCATAAATCACATGGACCCGCACAGACCGCTCGAAGCTCCCTCTCCGACAACGACCTCATGGTTCATTTCCCGACCTTCGCGGGAGCGCAATTACCGGGTCATGACCTCGACGGATCTCTCCTCGTGGGAGGAAGAAGGGACCGTTACGGGCAACAGATCCAAAGCCAGCATGGCGGTTCCCTTCCCGGAGGCATCCGCCATAGTTTTTTGCACGGGTAGTGGAGTTTTGAACGGGTTCCCTTGACCCGTCTCTCTGTACAACAGCCGGCATGGGGCTTGACAGTTTTTTAAGAAATTAAAATATCTCATTCTACATATAACTTACACTTATAAACAGATGAAATCGCCCTCTCGTTTGCTCGCTGGTTATTTCGCTTTTTCCTCCGCCTCCCTTTCCGCTCAAGTTGCCATCACGCCCGGACAGGCAATCAACTTCGATTCTTTCGAAGACGGGACTTCCACCGACCTCGAAGCCAGCACCACGGTCACCGTTTCCCAGACCCAACCCCTCGGAAGCTTCACCAAATTCGACTCTTCGCTGGGAACCCTTACGGAGGTCCGACTGACGGCGGAAATCCGCACCGAGGTCTTTGTGCAGATCGAAAGTGATGAGGTCATCGACGAATCTTCCCCGTTTTCCCTTTTTCTCGATGACAGCGACAGCTTTATGGAAACCGACCTTGTTTACAACGCAGGAAATGGTCCGACCGGTCGCAGTGTTGGCGGGGAAGCTGGCGGTTTTGGCTCGGTCGGCGATACCGACCTTGATCCAAGCGATTTCTCGGCCGAAGGCTTCTTTTTCTTCGACTCGGCGTCGGATGAGTACGGAGGATTTGCATCTGGTGGCAGCGTCCTGACGTCCGGATCGATCTTTGCAACTGACGCCGACTTTCTGGAAAGCGATTTCGTCGGCACCGGCACGGTCTCCGGTCTACAATTGATCTCCTTTGCCGAGGTCGATCCGGTGAACCTTATTATCGATAATCTGGCATCCGCCTTTATTGAGGTCTCAACCACTACGGACGCGGGGGAGGCCACGCTGGAATACGGCTACACCCCCGTTCCCGAGCCTCGCCCGTTGGTTGCGGTGGTGGGAATCCTCGCCCTTGCCATCGGGGTGCTGCGTCGCCGTCGGATCAGTTTCTGAGGAAGACCCATGCGCCGCTGTTCCAAACGTTGTTTTCGGGCAGGTAGATGAACTTACTGCAGGAATAGGACCAGACCTGCGGTGGCGAATTGACCATTGCTCCAGCCGGTACCCGCAATCCCTTGGGGAAATTCGCGCGACCACCGTCAAACCCGGCACCCGCCGTTACCACGTGACATCCCGCCGTGAGGCGGATGTCGTTAGCCGTAACATCCCGCCGTGAGGCGGATGTCTTTAGACGTAGCATCCCGCCGTGAGGCGGATGATGGCAGAGAAGATATCATCCGCCTCACGGCGGGATGCTACATTTCGGCTTGTCCTCTCCTTGCCCCTCACCTCGTTTTTCCCGATATCGGACTGCATGTGTCCGACCCCCGCGAGTACGATGGGGAATTCTCGCCAAAGTGGAATAATTTCAACCAATGGTTTCCCAAGACTCCGAAATTCATTTCCCCGTCCTATATCATTGACAAATATTGCGGCCGGGAATTGTAGGAATTATGCGTTATATTGGAGGTCTTTTTATTCCTCTCTTTGCCGGCATCCTTC
>CAYFRH010000230.1:0-3404 GCA_964345345.1 uncultured Puniceicoccaceae bacterium
GTTCCCGATCGTGTGCACCGGACTGAGCGCGGTCATCGGTTCCTGAAAAATCATGCTGATATAACCGCCGCGCACATCGAAGAGGCGCTCGTCCTTTTCCCCGAGAGAGGAGATTTCAATAGGCTCCTTCCCCTTCGGAAAAAATGTGATCCTGCCGGCGGTGATGCGGCCGGGCCGCTGAATCAGCTTCAGGATGGCAAAGGCCGTCACGCTCTTGCCGGACCCACTTTCCCCGACGATGGCCAGAATGCTTTCACGCTTGAGTTCGAAGGAAATCCCGCGCACTGCCCGGACGGGTCCCTCCTCCGTGAAGAAGGTCACCTCAAGATCCTCCACCCGGAGAACAATGTCGTCTTCGTTTTTCTCCACCGAACTCATCTCAATTGGAACTGTACGGGTCGGCGGCATCGCGGACGCCGTCGCCCATGTAGTTAAAGGCAAATACAGTAATAATAATCATGAAGACGGGCATCAGCAGCCACGGGTAGTTCGCGACCACCTGCAAATCCAGGCAGTCTTGCAGCAGCACTCCCCAGCTGACAATGGGCGGACGCAGGCCAAGCCCGAGAAAACTGAGGCTCGTTTCCCCGAGGATCATGACGGGAACGCTCAGGGTCAGGGAGACGATAATGTGGCTGGTAAATCCGGGCAGAAGGTGCCGGAAGATAATGCGAAGATGGCTCGCCCCCATCAGGCGCGCGGCGACCGCGTAATCTTCTTCCCGCAGAGACAGAATTTTGCCGCGGACCACCCGTGCCAGCCCGGTCCAGCCCAGCGCGCTGAGGATGACAGTGATCATGAAGTAGACCATCAGCGGGCCCCACTCCGGCGGGAGGATCGCCGCCAGGGCGAGCCATAATGGCAACCCCGGAAAGGCGTTGATGATTTCGATGGCCCGTTGAATGAGAAGGTCCGTCTTGCCGCCCGCGTAGCCGGAAATTCCGCCTAAAAGCAGGCCAAGGAAAAAAGTCAGGGCAATGGAAATCAACCCGATGGAAAGGCTGATGCGGGAGCCGTAGATAAGGCGACTGAAAAGATCGTGCCCGTAGCGATCGGCCCCAAGGAAGAACCAGACCGGTTGCACTTCCGCGTCGGCCGGCGGATCCCATTCCGTCCGGTCCACCCCCAAAAAGTGTCGGTCCCATTCAAAAAGGCCCCAGAATTTGTAGGAATCCCCCTTCACGAAAAACCCTAGCGGAACGCTCACCTCCTTATCCATGACATAATAGGTTTCCAAGGTGACGGGATTAGTCTTGTTGACCATGGCATGCACATGAAGTCCGTCCTCAAGGTTGAACTTCGGCATCTGCGGAGGACACCACATGTAGTCATAATTGCGGGTATCCTTGTTCATGGGAGCGAGGAATTCCGCGAACAGCGCCATTGTGTAGAGGACGATGAGGACATACATGGAGCCAACCGCCAGCTTGTGCTTGCTGAAGCGGAGTTTCGTCAGTTGCCACTGGGAAAGGGCACCTTTTTCGACGGGCTGTTCGGGCATCAGCGCGAGCCTCCTTCCATACGGATACGCGGATCCAGCCAGAGCAGGAGGAGGTCCGAAACGAGAGTGCCGAAAATTCCGAGCAGACTGAAGACCATCAGCAACGATCCGGCCATGTACATGTCCTCCATCAGGAGGGATTCCAGCATGAGCGGCCCGACCGTCGGCAAACTCAGAACCATCGCGACAATGGCTCCGCCCGAAAGAAGCGCCGGAAAGATGCCCCCGATTCCGGAAATGAAGGGATTCAGGGCAAGGCGCACCGGATACTTCATCAGCAGCTTGAAGGGTCGCACGCCTTTGGCGCGGGCCGTTGTCACGTACGGTTTTTTCAGCTCATCGAGGAGGTTTCCGCGCATGACCCGGATCATACCGGCGGTGCCCGCCGTCCCAATGACAATGATCGGGATCCAGATGTGGGCGAGCAAGTCCAGCACTTTCCCGAGGGTCCATTCCGGCTGGATGGCGTACTGGGGTGAAAAGAGGCCCGAGACCTGGATCCCGAACAGCTCCCACGCCCCGTACATGAGCAGGACAGCAAGAAGGAAATTCGGGATGCACATGCCGAGAAATCCGATGATGGAGGCAATGTAGTCCCCCAACGAATACTGCCTTACCGCCGAGTAAATGCCGATCGGCAACGCCACCCCCCAGGTAAACAGGACCGTACCAAGGGAAATAAAGAAAGTCAGCATGACACGCTCCCCGATGACGTCGTTGACGATCTCCTTGGACTGCATGGAGCGGCCCATGTGCCCCTGCAACAAGCCTTTGTCCTCATCATCAAAACTCAAAAACCAATAAAGTCCGGACCAGCGCATGTACTTTTCCACCGGTCCCGCTTCGAGAAAGAACATCTCCTTGAGCTGCTCGATCTCCTGCATATCCGCTTTGCCGCCCTCTTCCTCAAGCTGCATGATTTTTGTCGTCACGTAGTCGCCTGGGGGGAGCTGGATAATTATGAAGGAGATGATGGAAATGATAACCAGGGTTGGAAACATGATGAGCAGGCGCCGTCCTATGTAAGGATGCCGAACGCCTGCCATGACCAGCAAAGCCACCACAATGAGGGCAATCAGGTTGCGGATGAATTTTCCCGGATTGAAGGAACTGCGCACCTTCCCTTCCGCATCAGGAAGCTCTTTCAAGGGCGTGATTTCCCGCAGTTCCGCCTGCATCTGTTTTACGGCGCCGGGACTGTCGTTGCTCTCCTCAAAATAATAGGTTTCCAGACCGGTATTGCCGGGGGAAATAAAATCCCAGCTGTAGACCGCCTGGTCAGGCACATTGCGGATGGTCTCAAGGTGTGGAATTATCCTAGGAGGTGAATTCGAAACGGAGATGGTCCAGAGGTTCTCGGCGGCATGAAGCAGGTTCTCGCGGAAGATTTCCACCTGTTCCTGCCGGCTCACTGCCGCTTTGGTCTCGTCATAGACCTCCATGGTACGGCGGTAGGTACTGTCTTCCGGAGGTTCGATCGCGCCGGGAATTTCGTCCACTGCGGGATCGTCGTACATTCCACCGCGCAGGTACCAGAGTGCATAGCCCCTTGCCCAATCGGAATAGGTCGAGCTGGGGACAAACATCCGCGGCTCGAGGACCGGAAAGAACTCCCCGTTCCCCGCCCAGACGTTAAAGTCGTGCAGGCGCGCGTCCGTTTCTACGCGAAAGAGGTTGCTGCTGCGTTCACGAGGAGTCACCCGCACCCCCACATTCGCCCAGTAGGCAGTCACGGTCTGCGCGGCACCCCCGCCGGTCCGTCCGGCCACATTGAGAAAAAAGTGCATCCGGGTTCCATCGGCGAAAGTGCGGAAGCCTTCCCTGTCGCGCTGCGTCAGGCCCAGTTCGTCGAGAAGTTCATTCGCCCTTTCCGGATCATACTCGGTAAAGGCATGGTACAGTT
>CAYFRH010000231.1:0-3341 GCA_964345345.1 uncultured Puniceicoccaceae bacterium
CCGGAGTCTTCCCATTTCGCAGTGCTTACCGCATTTGCGGCGGTTGGATTTGTTTTGCTCCGCCGAAATCGCCGCTAATTTCCAGCGATAGAGGTCAGCGGTTGCGCTCTACCGCCGTTGACAGCAACGGTGTGGGCGCCAGTCTTTTCCGCATTACTATGGAGAAGACGGAATTCACGCTCGAATTTGAAAAACCGCTCCGGGACCTGCAAAACCGCCTTGACGAATTGCTAACGGCCTCCGAGGAGCAGAATTTCGACGTCTCCGCGGAGGCGGAAACGATCCGGCAACGGCTGGAGGAAACGAAGCGCCGGATCTACACGGGTTTGACCCCGTGGCAGCGGGTCCAATTGTCGCGGCACCCGTACCGGCCGTACTCGCTCGACTACATCGGGCGGATTTTCACCAATTTTCAGGAACTGCACGGGGACCGAGCCTATGGGGATGACCAGGCCCTAATCGGCGGAACCGCTTTTCTCGACGGGGAGCCCGTCATGATCATCGCCCAGCAGAAAGGACGGGAGGTAAAGGAAAACCTGCGGCGGAATTTCGGGATGCCGCATCCGGAAGGATACCGCAAAGCCCTCCGATTGATGAACATGGCGGAGCGCTACCACCTGCCCGTGATCAGTTTTATCGATACAAAAGCGGCCTACGCGGGCGTTGGTTCGGAAGAGCGGCACGTTTCGGAGGCGATCGCACGAAACCTCCGGGAGATGATACTGCTTAAGGTACCGATCATTGGAATGATCATCGGCGAGGGCGGGAGTGGCGGCGCCCTTGGGATAGCGGTTGTGGACCGTCTTCTTGTCCAGGAATACGCCTATTATTCAGTCATCCCGCCTGAGGGATGCGCAGCCATTCTCTGGCGCGATCGCAAATACACGGAAACGGCCGCCGACGCTCTCAAGCTGGGGGCCCGCGAACTCTGGGAACAGGGCATCGCCGACGCCATTGTTGAGGAACCTCTCGGCGGAGCCCATCGCGACCCGGACATCGCCGCCAACAGCCTTCGCCAGGCCCTGCGGGACCACCTTAATGCCGTCCGCCGATTGACTACTGAAGAAATGCTGGAGCAGCGCTACAACAAATACCGAAGTATGGGCGAGTTTCGGACGGACCCATAAATTTCACGTAACCGAAAGATTTCTTTGTAGCTGAAGTCGTCGAACGTTGGCAGCGGCGTCCAACGGGATTCGGTCTGGCGACCGACTCAACATGGCAACCGTAATCATCGGCCGTCTCACCTTTCCACCACGCAGCGGAAGCCACAGTTACCAGTGGAAGAATCGGGGGTATTGCCGGTCCGTGCGCCCACGCGATAGCGGTTGCAATAACTGTCGTGACAAAGATAGGACCCGCCTCGCATCACGCGGCGTTCGCCGCTTTCCGGCCCCCGCGGATTGATGCGCGTGGCCGCCGCCACCGGCACATGCCAGTTGGGACTGAACCAGTCCGCGCACCATTCCCAAACATTGCCAGCCATGTTGCGCAGGCCGTACGCATTGGCCGGAAAACTTTCCACCGGTGCCGTGCCGATCCAGCCATCGTCCGCCGAATTTTCGTGGGGAAAGCGACCCTGCCAGATGTTGCACATATGCTTTCCGCCAGGAAGCAACTCGTCCCCCCAACAATAGCGCTTCTGCACAAGGCCGCCCCGCGCGGCGTATTCCCATTCCGCTTCCGTCGGCAAGCGCTTGCCCGCCCACTTCGCGTAGGCGGCGGCATCGTTCCAGGAAACATGCACCACCGGGTGGTGCCTCCGCTTTTTGATATTGCTGCCCGGGCCCTCCGGTTTGCGCCAAAAGGCGTCCTCCACGGCAATCCACCATTGCAGGCCCTGCACCCGCCCGGAACCCGCCTGCTTGCGCTTGATCTTCGCGGGCACCAGCAAATGGAAAACAAAACTCCAACCAAAGCGCTCTGCTTCCGACTTGTACCCCGTCGCCTCCACGAACTCCGCGAACCGCTCGTTGGTGACCGCCGTTCGATCTATAAGGAACGGGGCCAGTTCCACCTCGCGGACCGGGCCTTCCCCGTCTTCCGGCCAGCCGTCCTCGTCCGCGGTGCCCATGAGAAACGTCCCGCCCTCCAGTTGCACCATGCCGGAGAGATCCGGCGAGCCGGTGGCGACAGGGGTCAGCTCCGGTCCGTCCCGTTCTTCCTCCCCGCGACTCGGTGTGCAGCAACTCATCAATCCACTCCGCAAGGATGCTGCTTGCCGATCAATACAAAACTGTAGCCGAAGCCGCCAGACTTCGGCATCCAGGTAGAATCGATCTGCAGGCCGATTCCCGTAGCTGCAACGGCCGAAAACCTCTCAACTTTAGCTATGTTCCAAAACTGGTTCCCCCGGGTCAGCGGGCCAAGGGCCCGCAATACGGTAGCCCGGGGCGGGTCCGCAAAGGGGGCCCGCCCCGGGTCGGAATCAGAACCCTCTTTCTCACGGCCTGAGGGGCCGTCTGAGGTGGTCTCGGTCCTTTGGACCAGCGAAGCTCACGGAGCTTTCCGACGCCACCATCAGTCATTTTCTCGATCTCCTCGCCGGGCAACGGAAGGTCTCAGTGGGAACGCAGCGGCAGGCGCTCAAGGCCTTGGTCTTTCTTTCGAGGGCTTTCCCTGGACCTGTAGGATCAAAAGCCTCCGGCCCATTTTTCCCTTCTGCTATGGACTGCTTCTGCGGATGGCCCCCGAGTCCACCATTGCTTCCGGGCATCGGCATCATTTCTCTGCCTTAATGAGCGCCGCACCCGAGGCCCCGACTCCCCCCGCCTGCCGCCAGCAGGAACATCATCACCGTGAGCACGGTCTGACGCGTCCGGACCCCTACCACTGGCTGCGGGAGCGGGGGGACCCTGCCGTCCGCGAGCACCTGGCTGCGGAAAATCGATATAAGGAAGCAACCCTTGCGCCGGTTGCGGAAATGCGGAATCACCTGTTCCGGGAACTTGTGGCCCGGCTGCACGAAGACGACCTTTCCGCCCCGTATCCGGAAGGCCGCTACCTATACCGCACGCGCATGGAAAAGGGGAAGCAGTACCCCGTGCACGAGCGAGCTCCCCGACAGAGGGAGGGCGGCCCCGCATGGAGCGTTTATTTTGATGAGAATGCGGAGGCTGCGGAAGAGGCCTATTTCGACCTTGGATTTTTAGATGTCAGTCCCGAAGGCCGGCTACTCGCCCACGCAACCGATCGCGAAGGCGATGAAATGTACTCCATTCGCTTCCGCGACCTGCAAACGGCAACGGAGCTGCCGGAGATTCTCGCCCCCGTGGCCGCGGAAGGGGAATGGGATGCCGCCGGCGAATGGTTTTTCTATGTTGTCGAGGATGAAACGCGCC
>CAYFRH010000232.1:0-3209 GCA_964345345.1 uncultured Puniceicoccaceae bacterium
CAGGAAGGCGTGATTGAAGGCTGCGGTTACGAGGAAACCGCCTTCTTCGACCTTGAAAAAATCCGTTTCCCTATTGTGACAGATTTGCGGCCCCTCGCGGAGCCGCAAGCGGGCAAGCCATTGCCGATGGAACTGGTCCTCACGACGACCACCGGCAAGCCGGTACGCTGGGAGGAAATAGCGGTTTCCCATACCGAACGGATTCACGCCATGGTGGTCGATCCTTCCCTTGAGGACTACCAACACCTGCATCCGCAGCCATCCGGTCCCCCGGGCCATTATCACTTTACTGTACGGCCCCAAAGCGCCGGCAACTACGCGGTCTATCTCGACCTGATCCCGCTGACCAACAGCCGGCGGACGCTCCTCCGCCAATCCTTCAACGTACCCGGTGAACAGCCTGCTGCGCAACTTCGGGAATCCCTGCAGCACACCAAAGGCGAACTCGATTTCCGCTTTCGTCCGCATGGGAAGAGCCTCCAGGCAGGCAAAGATGTGACCTTTTCGCTCGAGGTAACGCATGTGAGGGGGGAACCTACCGCTTTTTCGCCCATTATGGACTCCTACGCCCATGTGGTCGCATTCGATCCGGACCGGGAAGGATTTGCCCACCTGCATCCGCAAAACCCCTTTCTGGAAGGACAGGATCCCATGAATCCGGAGCTGGATTTTACGTTCCGTTTCGACGAGCCCGGCCTGTACCGCGTCTGGGCGCAAATGATCATTAACGGAGAGCAGATTTTCGCGCCCTTCGACCTAAGGGTCTCTCCTTCTTGAAAGCATGGTCGTTTTAACGTGAATCAACGCGCTGCCATCCGCCTCATTCTACTTTTCAGCGGAATGGCCATCGGCGGCCTTTTCTACCTCATTTACGGCGTTGAAGTCGGCAATGCACCGGCTCGAGCGCGCTTTCTGCCCGCCTTCAATGCCTTCTGCAATGCGGCCAGTGCTCTGGCCGTAGTTACCGGATTAATGCACATCCGTAAGGGACGTAAGCGGGCCCACGGTATCAGCATGCTTGTCGCCTTGGCCGCTTCCTCCCTCTTTCTTATCGGCTACATTGCCCACCACACCCTTCATGGTGATACTCCTTTCCACGGCGAAGGCTGGATCCGCCCCGTCTACTTCACCGTTCTCATCAGCCACATTTTTCTCTCCATGGCCGTTTTACCGATGGTCCTGACAACGTTTTTCTTCGCGGCCACCCGCAGATGGAAACGGCATCGGGCGCTCGCCCGCTGGACCTACCCGGTCTGGCTCTATGTTTCCGTAACAGGCGTGATGGTCTTTTTCTTCCTCCGTTTCCTCAACCCAGCTTGATTGCAGGAAGCAGGCTTCTCTCCGCACCCTCCCACGGCGGGTCAGTAGCTTTTTCCGGCGAGGAGGGCGCATAGCGTCGCGAGGTGGGGCATATCCACTCCCGCAGCAGTCCCCGCCTGCAATGGTTGGCGGAAGATCGCATCCACTTCCAACGGCCTGCCCGCTTTCCAATCAAGCACGCTACTGGCTTTGTACTCCCCCAATTCATCGGTAAAGCTGAGGAGCTTGTCGGAATACGTCTCCTCGATGGGATAGCCGAGTTCGTTTGCCGCTGCGCGAATCTCCTCCATCAAGGACCGGGCCACCGCGCGCAGCTCCGCGTCTTCGCAAATCCGGTCGGTTCCGACACCGCCAAGAGCGACCGTAAGGCCATTGAAGGGAACATTCCACATCAATTTCCGCCACAAGGCCTCACCGAGAGAAGCAGCGCGGCGAACCCGCATGCCCGCATTTTCCAAAACGGCCTGAAGGCTGTCCACGTCTTGTGGATCCGCACGCTGCCCCGCTCCCAGCTGGACAAAGCCATCTCCCGGCACAAAGCTGCGAACCCGGCCAGGAGCTTCCCGATTCACTCCGATTTGGCATAGGCCGCCGATGACCGGATGATTTGGAAAATGCTCTTCGAGAAAAGCCACGTTCCCGAGCCCGTTTTGTAACGTGAGCAGGCGCGTTTCCGGCCCGATGAGGGGATGAAGCATCTCCGGAAGAAGCGCGTTGTGGGTCGTCTTCAAGGCAACGAAAATCCAGTCCACCCGCCCCATCTCCGCCGTCCCCGCGTAGATTTCGGGATCGGGCACCGCGACTTCCGTACCATCGCTCAGCTGCAGGAGAAAACCGGCTTCCTGCACCGCGGCAAAGTCCGAACGCAGCAAAAACGCTACCGGATTTCCGGCGGCCGCTAAACGGATTCCGAAATAGCCACCAAGGGCACCGCTTCCAATGATCCCGATTCGCCCGGGTCGGCTCGTGCTCGTGTAACCGATGTTCATTTCCCGAGAAAAAACAGACCCGCCGCCCCCGTCAAATGGAGAGCGGCAGGCCCCTTATGGTTGCGACAGCAAAGCTGCTTTCCGACTCAGGACCGGAAAAATTGTCAAAAGGCTTTCTAAAAAGCAACAAAAAAGAGACTCCTGTCATGAAAAAGGGCACCCTCCCTTTCGGAAAGGTGCCCCGTTGTTTTCGATTTCAGGTCAGGTTAGCTTCGCTCAGTTGAACACGAACGGGAGGCGGAACTTCAGGTCTGCTTTTTCCGGATGTGCAAACCGCCACTGGCGAAGGGCGTTTATTACTGATTCCGCGTATTTGTCGTGGGTGGCGGATTCCACTTCGATTTCCTGCGGTCGTCCGTCCTCGGCAAGGAGGAAGGTCACCGCCACTTTACCCGGAATAGTATACCGGGCAAATTCGGGCGGCACCACCGGCTTGACAGCTCGGAGTACCTCAGGTTCGCGGAAGCTCGTTTCGGACTCCGCAGCCAGTAATGGCCCCGTTCCCGCGACGAGCAGCATGAGCGCGATGAGCGTGGTTTTGCTTTCGACTTTCATGGATTCACTTGGTTAGGAGACCCGCAGTGAACCTCGAACAAAGAGACCCATACCACGGATCTCAATTTTCATCCTTGTGCATCCGCGTCACATGGCAAGCGTTCCTTCGTAACAATCAGGTGAACTCCTTTTCGCCGATCCTCCTCCTTACGCTTGACACACTTCTCCCCCCCGCCAGCTTCAAGTCGTTTTTCGGTTGGGCCTTCCACCCTTTGCCGGAACCAACGCTCAGGTGGTGGAATCGGTAGACACGCTGTCTTCAGGCGGCAGTGCCTTCGGGTGTGCGGGTTCGAGTCCCGCCCTGAGCACCATCAATAAGGGGTCAGCCCTTGCATTTTGGCCTAA
>CAYFRH010000233.1:0-3206 GCA_964345345.1 uncultured Puniceicoccaceae bacterium
GAGGCGTTCGTCCTCATCGTCTGCGACCATCTTTTTCTCAGCCAGGATCCGGAGCGCAACTGTATCCGGCAATTGCTCGATCTGTACGAGAATCTTCGCCGGCCCGTTTCGGCGGTGCAGTCCACCCACGAAAGCCACGTCAGCAGTTTCGGCGTGGTCGCCGGGGAGCCGCTTGGTCAGCGGAACGGCGTTTTCCGGGTCCGGGAGGTTCGCGAAAAGCCAACCCCGACGGAAGCCGAGCTGCACCTTCGCGTGGCGGGAAACCGCTCCGGTTACTACCTCGGTTTTTTTGGCATCCACGTCCTTGAGCCCGATATTTTTGATCGCCTCGAAGAAGTGGAGGAGCAGCCCCTCGGACTGAGTCCGGCCCTGCACGCGCTTGCCCGCCAGGGGCGTCTGCACGCGGTCCTCGTGAAGGGCAACCGTTTTGATCTTGAGGCGGAGTACGGCCTTCTGCAGGCGCAGCTGGCGATGGCGCTTTCGGGCGGCAACCGGGAAACCGTGCTGGCGCACCTCGTCCGCATCCTTGCGGAGACGGAGGGAACGCGATCCGGCGGAGACGGCCCGGGGAAGGAAAAAGGAGCCTCGGTATGAGCGCCTCCTCGCCTTTCCTGCAGAGTCTTCTCGGGAGCGACCCGGAGCTTTTTGACCGCTCTGTGGAGGAAATCGAGCGTGGGCGCAACCTCGACCAATTGCTCGGAGATTGCGAGGAACTGGACAGGTGGTGGCCGACGACGGACAATCTGTACCAGCGGGTGCGCGCCCTTGTCTTTCTGCACTCCTTGCACCGCTTTTCCCTGCCGGCACGACTGGCGGCGGGAGAGCGTCCGACCGGGGGTGTTGCGGACGAAGACCTTGCTCCCATGCCCATTCCCCTCGCTCCCCACCGGGCGCTGCTGGACCGCAATTTTCGGGAAGCCATTCGCCTGCTGCGAGGCTACGGACGTCGGGCTCGCCTGAATGAAACATTATGTAGCGGCCTCGCGCAGGCCTACCGGGCCCTCGCCCTTCAGAATCTCGCCGACCAGGTCCGCCGCTCCGTGCGCTCGGAACCCGGCAATCAGTGGATGTTCCGCATCGGGCATCCCGACGATCATCCTCTACGCTTCCGGCGCGAGCTTCTGCCCGCTGCGGAGAGCGGTTGCGGCTCATGGCATCTCGAGCAGACGCCCGTGCGCATGGATCTCTCGCACAGCTCCTGGTCGGATATTTTCTTTCTCGGCATGGACCGGCCGGAATTCGCCAAGGTCGTGAATGTTTCCGTCGACCTTGCCGTCACCGGGAGCGCAACCGGGCCCGTGCCGCCCTGCCTCAGTGCCTTGCGCGTCATCGACCGGCCGATGATCCGGCTCGTCAGCCTCGACCTCGGGGCCTCCGCGGAAGTGGAGGACCTCGCCACCTTGTTTGATTTCGGACGCGACTACCTCGGCCTTCTCAAGGCGTCGATCATTGCTTCCGGTCTGGTTCCTCCGGGCATGGAGGGAGTGGGAGGCGGGGCGCTCGAAGGGGTCCTTCGGCGCCTCGTCGGACGCGGCCGTGGGCTGGAACTGGTCAGCTGGGTGCGCGACATTCCGAAGGGGAGCCGCCTCGCCGTCTCCACCAACCTGCTTGGCAGTCTCATCGCCGCCTGCATGCGCGCGACCTCCCAGATTCCGCGCCTTGATGGGGATATGCCCGAGGAATCCCGCCGCATGGTCGCGGCCCGGGCCATCCTTGGCGAATGGCTCGGGGGTTCCGGCGGAGGATGGCAGGATTCCGGAGGCGTCTGGCCCGGGGTCAAACTGATCGAGGGTTGCCTTGCCGATGGGCGTATTGCCGATCCCCTTCTTCCGGAGAAGGCGGATGTGCCGCCGGCGGCCGCGCCGGATGAGCCGCCGACCGCGAGAGGAGCCCTGCTGCCCCGCCATACCCGCCTCGATGGCCGGTATATTCCCGATGAATCCCTGTCGAAACTGGAGGATTCCCTTGTCCTCCTCCACGGCGGGATGGCCGCCAATGTCGGCCCCATACTCGAGATGGTGACGGAGCGCTACCTCCTGCGCAATACCGCCGAGTGGACCGCCCGCGCGGAATCCCTCGCCTACACGCGCCGTATCCTTGAGGCTCTGCGGGCCGGGGATCTGCGCGAGCTGGGACGACTGACCACGGAACACTTTTTCGGTCCCCTGAAAGGCATCATCCCATGGGCGAGCAATGCCTTTACGGAGGCTTTGATTGCCGCCCTGCGCGAGGAACTCGGGGACAGCTTCTGGGGCTTCTGGATGCTCGGGGGCATGTCCGGCGGGGGGATGGGCCTCATCCTCCGCCCGGAGGATCGCGACGCCGCCAAGGAAAAGATCGCCGGGCTGCTTGCTGTGCTGAAAAATCGCTACGAAAAGGCGCTTCCCTTCGCCATGGATCCGGTGATTTACGATTTCCGGCTCAATCGGGACGGCAGCTGGGGGCGCTTTGCCGGTTCGGAGGGCGAGCCGCACCGCGCTGTGGAAGCGGTTTTCGAACGGGAGTATTTCCGTTTCCGCCTGCCCCTCCTGTTACAGCTTGCGCCCGCTGCCCGCACCGCCGGTGAACGACGGGATCTCGCCCGCGTGCGCGCCCTCTCCGAGGACTTTGGCAGCACCTTTCTCGGCAGTCTCCTTCCGGATCCCGTCTCGGATACCGGAGAGGCGGGGGAGGGAGCGGGCGGACTCGACGCGCTTCTCGCCGCCCACGGTTTCGACCCGAAGCAGCACGAGCAGATCCGCGAGGAACTGCGCTCGGGTCGTGTGGGGCTGCGCCAGAACCGGCTCCATCCGAAAACGCGGGTGGAGGATGTCGCTGCCGGAGCTCTTTGCCTCCGCCACGACGAAGAGGCCTGCCGCGCCGCCGGCCGCAAGGCCTTGGAGGAGGGACGCTGCGCCGTCGTGACCCTCGCCGCCGGAGCCGGCTCGCGCTGGACTCAGGGCGCCGGGGTCGTCAAGGCGCTCCATCCCTTTGCTCCTCTTGACGGCACCTTCCGGAATTTCCTTGAAATCCACCTCGCGAAGACCCGGCTTGCCGCCCGCGCGGCGGGAACCTGTATTCCCCACGTCATCACTACAGGCTACCTGACGGAGAAGGCCATCGCCCAGTGGGCGGAGAAAGCCAGTGACGCCGGGTCCCAAAGCGGTGCCGCCGAAGTGGATCTTCGCCTCTCCCAGGGGCGGGCTGTGGGCCTGCGTTTCATCCCG
>CAYFRH010000234.1:0-3199 GCA_964345345.1 uncultured Puniceicoccaceae bacterium
GCCGGGCCCGGCGGCGCTTCACGCGGTGGTGGCTGAAGGGGTTTGTGTCAACGCGCCCGGCGGCGGATCAGCAATAATAAATCGGGAAACTGCCGACGCTTCGGGAGTCATACCAGATCCCATTAGGTTTTCCCATATCCTCCTTTATTCTCACACGGAGCCGCGGGGCCCACGGAGCAAGGATACCTCAATCCCCCCCCGAGAGCTGCGTGGCTCAATTGCGTTGTGCATAAAACTGTTGCAGGATGCGGTCGAATTGCGCGCCAAGACGTTCCCATGTGTAGCGGGCGGAGACGGTTTCCCGACCGCGCTCCTCGAGGTAGCTGCGGAGAGCGGGATTCTGCAAAAGGCGGATAATTTCCCGGGCAAAGGCCTCCGGTCGATCGGCAAGGAGAACTTCCCGGTCATGGACAAAGCTGAAGCCGCGCACACCGTGGGAGGTGGTGACCACCGGCGTTTTCATGGCCAGCGATTCCACGACCTTCATGCGTGCCCCGCCTCCGATCCGGCGGGGGAGGACCTGCAGCCATGCGGATTGGTAATGCGGACGAATGTCCGGAACCTCCCCAAGAAATTGTACGCCCTTCTGAGCGGCGGCCTTGCGCACCTCCGGGGGAGCGTTGCGCCCGATGATCATCAGGTTTGCCTCGGGAAAGGCGGAGAGGACGCGGGGATGAATGTCGCGGAGGTAGAAACCGAGGGCATCGCGGTTGGACGGATGGTCAAGGGCGCCGCAGAAGAGAAGGGTCGGCTTGGCGGTGGGTCGGCGCGGCCATTCGGTGCAGTCGAAGTCGCGCTGGTTGTAGCCGCTGGGAAGCACTTCGATTTTCGTGTCATTGGCAAGATGCTTGCGCAGGAAAAGGCGCTCTTCGGGGCCGCAAACGATCTGACCGCTGAGGCGTTGGTAGGCGCGGCGCTCAAGGCGCGCCGTTTTCGTAAGGTAATCCCGGTTAAGCAACCTCCGGGCGGCGGAAAGGTCCGGTGAGTGCACTTGGGCGGCCAACTCCATCCAGTCGATTTGACTTCGTTCCATGACACGGAAGTCGGCGTCCGGGAAGGCCGCTTCGATGGCGGGATAGAGGAAGAGGTCGCTGAAAAGGATTCCCTGGTAGTTCCGGTCTGCCGCGAAGGCGCGCAAGGCTCTAATGATGCCGGGCTTTTTCCACCGGTGCGGCAGGGGAGGAAGACGAAGGAACAGTTTCGGAAAGATGGTCGGCCATGGCGGCGATTTGAGGGAATGAATATGCAAACGGTGGCAAAATGTGGCGAAGCGGTCGCCCTGATCCGCGCCGGCACCGGATTCGGCAAAACAGAAGAGGTCGATGGGGACAATACGTCCGAGGGCCTCCGTCAGATGGTAAATGCGCCGATTGCTTCCCTTGTCGAGGGGCCATGGAACGGATGAGTGGATGACTAAGAGGGGACCTTTCATGAAAATGCCATGCTCTGATTGACCAGCATGACCATCCATGAAGGGACGTACAACTGTTTGCTGGCTTTGCCCACGCCCGCCGATAAATAGCAGAGACAGCCGGCTTACAAGTTTCTTATGAGGAAGCGGAGGACAGAAGTTGTCGCCGGAAGCTGGTTTTCACCGGATGTTCTCCCAGCCAAATGGAGAAATAAGCGTTGGCGAAGTCCGCGCCCTCGACCGTGACGAGCGGGTCGCCGTTCAAGCTGAGGGTGGTTCCCTTGCCGGGAAGATAAGTGAGGGCGTAAATGTCCCCCTTCTCCACATCCTGATAGGCTTCGTTGAGGCGGCGCAGCCGGTCCTGAAGCTGATTGTAGGCCTCCTCGCTGACATTGCGGCGGACAAATTCGTTCCCGCTCTTGCGAAACTGCTCGGCGGTGAGGCTGCGGTTGTAGAGAAGGACCAGTCGTTTCGCCACATCGGACAAAGGATCTTTTTCCGGGCGCCGGGTGCTCTGGTAGTAGGCCCCGTCGTATACTTTGAAGAACATCCATTTGAAAGTTCCGGTACCGACCCGTTCGAGTTGGGTTTCCCCGACAGTTACCTTTTCGGGGAAGGAAGGGTCCGCGGCGGCGAGCACCGGCGGGAGAAGGAGTAAGGCGAGAAGATACTGGAAGCGAATGACACTCATACCTTAAGGTTCCCATTCAGCCTTGCTTTTCAACCTAACAACGTGACTCGCTGGCCACCTTTTCAATAAATGGTAGGTTTATTTTATGAATCCAAACAACAAAGTTTCGCGCATCTTCATTGGTGGGATCGCCGGTGGAATCGGCTCCGCACTTGCCCAGCGCCTCACGGAAGAGGGGGACACTGTGGGCGGATTCGCCCGTCCTTCGGACAAGCTGACGGAGTTCCGCAAAGAACATCCCGACCTCGACGTGACCGAAGCGGATGCCACTGACGCCGATGCGGTGAAGAAGGCCATCGAGGCGTTCGCTGAACAGAACAACGGCATTGACGGTTATGTGCACGCCGTCGGCAACGTCTTCCTCAAGCCGCTCCACATGATCAAGGACGAGGAGTGGGAACAGACGCTGGCGACCAACCTCACCTCCGCCTTTTACGCCGCGCGCGCCGCGGTCGGGAAAATGCGTCGGCAAAAGCACGGATCCCTCGTCTTTTTCAGTTCGGTGGCCGCCGTCAGCGGCCTTGCCAATCATGAGGCGATTGCCGCCGCCAAAGGGGGCATCAGCGGCCTTACGCAATCGATTGCCGCGACCTACGCAGCCAACGGCCTCCGGGCCAATGCGATTGCGCCCGGGCTTGTGGAAACGGCGGCGACTTCCTCCCTCACCGCAAACAATGACGCCCGCAAATTCTCCGAACGCATGCATCCTCTGGGCCGCCTCGGTCAGCCGGAGGAATTGGCCGCCCTCGCGCGGTTCCTGCTTTCCGAAGAAGCGGCATGGATTACCGGTCAGGTGTATTCCGTTGATGGGGGAATGGGCTCGATCGTCCCCAAGCCCCGGGCGTGAGCGCGCTGCCGAAACGCATGAAGGCCGGGTACGGCTCGGCGGAGTTCGGCCTCGCCGGAGGTGAGCTTCTGCTGCAGCTGTATCTGCTGGAATTCTACGTTCGCGGGGCTGGTTTGCAGCCACTGCTGGCCGGGGTCGCCTTGGCCCTCGCCTCTCTCTGGGACGCGGTCACCGACCCGGTCATGGGCGGCATTACCGACCGCACGCGCGGCCGCTATGGACGCTTTCTTCCGTATCTGTTCGGCGGAGG
>CAYFRH010000235.1:0-3178 GCA_964345345.1 uncultured Puniceicoccaceae bacterium
CGAGCCTCACCAGTTCGCGTTGCCGAACCCAGATCCCCTTGTCGGCGAGGAAAACGGAACTGGCAAATGGATACGGGCCCCAGGAAAACACATGCAGGTTGTCGAAGCGGAGGTTCGTACCGTCCCGCACCTTCACCGCCTGCGGTGGGGTCCCCTGCAATGCAAAAACCCGGTAAAGGTACGTATTCAGAAAACGGATACCTTCCGTCTCCTCCATCTCAATCGCGACGGTTTCCGGCGAGAGTTGGTTTTCCTCCGTCTGTAGAGCGAGGAATTCGAGCCCGCGGGCCCGCTCAAGGCGTACCTCGCTGGCACGGTGATGTTCAACGCTGAGCATCAGGCAGTGCAGCGGGCCCTCCGTATCCGCGATGTGGAGGCCGCATTCCGCCGCCACATCGGCTGACCAGATATTGCGCAATCGCCCGGCCCCGCGAACGCGGAGGCTGGCGCCGCACCGTTCCTTTTCCGGGTCGCGCCCGTGCTGTCGCGAATAAAAGTAGACGTCCTCAAGAAGCGAATCGGCGCCGGCTTCCCAGTCGACTCCAACGGCTCCGGGATTGTTCCCGCACTTGAAACCAATCCCCCGCACATGCTGTCCGGTTCCCGTTCCCGCATGGGCCCGGACAAGAGCGCGGGGACGCTCCGCCTCCGCGAAGGCGGTCGCGCCATCCCGCACACTGAGCATCGTCCGCCCCGGATGAAGCCCGAAGAGGCGCTTCCCCGGCGGGATTTCCAACGTTTCACGCAGACGATAACGCCCCATCGGCAAGTAGACGTTTGCGGAAGCCGCAAGGGCCGCGCGGAGGGCCTTCGTATCATCATGGCGTCCGTCCCCGACCGCACCGAAGTCTCGCGCGTTGGCCCAGCTTTCCCCCGCGGGCAACTTCTCCCAGGCCGGTTCCCCGCTTCCGGAAGCCCCGCCGGCGGCGGGAGTAATCCGCCCTTCGGAAAGGAAGCGTCCCGGCAGTTCCACCGCTCCCTGCGCGGGCGCGCCATCCACTGCCATGCCGCACTGCCACTCTTCAATGTTTGCCGCAAACGGCAGTTCCGAGGTCTCCGTTTCGTCCGCGAAAGCAGCAAGGCGGCCGCATTCATCCGCGAATAGGCGGCGCAGGGTGAGTTGCTGCTCCGCCGCATGGCGGGAAAAGCGACGCAGCAGATGTCCGACGCGCCGGAAACGGCAATCCTGGACGAGAAGGCGCTCAAGATCTTCCGGTGCATCCGGGGAAGCCGCACATCCCACGGGGGTATCGGCGATTTCACTATCGAGAAGGGTCAGCCCCGCGCGGGAGGTGGCCAGCGCCGCCTCGGTCTGCCCGACAAAGCGGCAAGCCCGCACACAAAAGGGCCAGCTTGCGGAGGTCCGCAGGGAGGTAATTCCGTACCGACCGCCGCGGAAATCACATTCCTCCACTATGTATCCGGCCTGGTCGATGGCGGCGAACGTGTCCTCCGCGAGACTAAAGTCACATTGCCGCACCAATCCATGTTGCGCGACACGGTAACGCAGCACGGCCACCTCGGGATACCCGGCCTCGACGACAAAGCTGAGTCCAAACAACCCGGAGAAAAAAGTGTCATTGCAAGCGTCCTCCTCTGGATTTGCGGAGGAGTGACGAAAATGAAGGAGGTAACGCCGTCCCGGACCCGCGAAGGCCGGCTCGGCCGTTCGAAGGAGAAGCCGGGGCCTTCGCCTTCCCGTCCCGATCATCCGGACTCCCCTCCAGAGGTTCACCGTGGAACCGAGACGGTACTCGCCTTCCGGCAATAGAACGATGCCTCCGCGCCGCCCGCTTTCGGCGGCGGCATCAATGGCCGCCTGCAGTGCCGGGGCGTCATCGGCCTCCCCGTCGCCGACAAGACCGAAGGCTTTCCGGTCGGCCGCAACCGCATACGGATCCGGTGGGGGACAATCAAGGTAGGCGGGCCATTTGGGCAGGGATTCCATTCTCCACGGGCTAACCTCCCGCCTCCCCTTCGTAAACTCATTTTCCCACGGCCTTGTGGGAGGAAGCTTCTCCCGAACCCCGTTGACAGCTGCGTGGCCTCAGGCATTCCATCCAGCCAACCATCATGGTGCTTCTTTTCGCTTATTTTCTGCTCGCGATCGGGGTCTCCTTCCTTTGCTCCATCCTCGAAGCAGTCCTTCTCTCCATTACGCCTTCCTTCGTTTCCGCCGCCGCCGATGAGGGAAACCGATGGGGGAAAATCCTGAAAAATCTCAAAGAGGATGTCGAACGCCCGCTCGCGGCCATCCTGAGTCTTAACACGATCGCGCACACTGTCGGGGCGGCCGGGGTCGGCGCCCAGGCCCAAATCGTTTTCCAGCACATCCCCCTGTCAGTCGTTTCCGCCATCCTCACGCTGCTTATCCTTATTCTTTCCGAGATCATCCCAAAAACCCTCGGCGCGCATTATTGGCGACAACTCGCCCCCGTCTCCACGATGCTTACCCACTATTTAACAATCTTTCTGATGCCCCTCGTCATCCTCTCAAGGTACATTTCACGGTTCCTTTCCGGTGGCGACCAGGCAGGCAGCATTACGCGCGGAGAAATCTCCGCCATCGCGGAAATGGGTCAGCGCGAGGGAATTCTCGACCAGAGCGACGCGCAGGCGCTGCGCAGCGTTCTTGATTTTCAGGGTCAACACGTCCGCGATGTGTTAACCCCGCGGGTGGTTGTTCGGCATATCGACCCGAAACAAACCATCGGGGAGCTTTTCAGCAGCGACCCGGATCTTCCGTTTTCCCGCTACCCGCTTCTCGATACGAACGAAAAAATTGAAGGTTACGTGCTCAAGAACGACCTTCTTGCGGCGGCGGCGAAAGGGGAACGGGATCTTACCACCGCAGGGCTTTCCCGGGAGGTGCTGATCGTACCCGATACCGCCCCGCTGAAAACCCTTTTTGGAAAATTTCTCCGCCGCAAGGAGCACCTCGCCGTGGTTGTGGATGAATTCGGGAGCTTCGCGGGCATCATCTCCCTTGAAGATATTCTCGAAACCCTGATCGGGCACGAAATCATGGATGAGGCCGACGAAGTCGAGGACATGCGCGACTTCGCGCGAAAATCGACGCCCCCTCCTCCCCGACCCAATCCCTGAACCGCTTCTGCTCCTCGGGCCTTCGAATTGCCGGGCCTCCACGACCGCATCACCTGCGAATCCTCTCAGTCCA
>CAYFRH010000236.1:0-3093 GCA_964345345.1 uncultured Puniceicoccaceae bacterium
GTTAGGGATCGGCGGGATGCTACGGCTCGTGGGAGGCTACCTCGGGTTCGCATTCACGGCTTGCCGATGCCGTGGGCTTCGAAGCCGATTTTTCGGATTTCTTTAAGGTCGAGCAGGTTGCGTCCGTCGAAGAGGAAGGCGGGTTTTTCCATGACGGCATGGAGGCGGTGATAGTCCAGGCGATCCTCGCGGAAGGCGTCCCACTCGGTCAGGAGGGCGAGGGCATGGGCTCCGGCGGCGGCGATTTCGGGATCTTTTTCGATCCGGATGCGCGCATCCCCCGGGTCGCGACCGAGGTCGCGAAAGATCTGTTCGGGTTCCACTTTCGGATCACAGATGGCCAGTTCGGCCCCTTCCTCAAGCAGATCCCGGCAGACGTAAATGGCGGCGGATTCGCGCGTGTCATTGGTATCCTTTTTGAAGGCGAACCCGAGAATGGCGATGCGTTTGCCGGCAACGGTGTTGAAAAGGGTTTCGACAATGCGCCGGCTAAACCGTTTTTTCTGGTAATCGTTCATTTCGACGACACCGCGCCAGTAGCGGGCGACTTCCGGAAGGCCGAAATAGTCGCAGAGGTAGACAAGATTGAGAATGTCTTTCTGAAAGCAGGAACCGCCGAAGCCAACGCTGGCCCGGAGAAACTTCGGCCCGATGCGGGCGTCGAGGCCGATGGAGCGCGCCACCTGATCAACCTCCGCACCCGTCGCCTCGCAAACGGCGGAAATGGCATTGATGGAACTGATGCGCTGGGCGAGGAAGGCGTTGGCCGTAAGCTTGGAAAGCTCGGAACTCCAGAGGTTGGTCGTGAGGATACGCTCCCGGGGGACCCAGCGCGCGTAGACTCCGGCGAGGGCCTCGACCGCTTTTCCGCCGGCTTCCGTCTCCTCGCCACCAATGAGGACGCGGTCGGGATTTTCGAGGTCCTCCATGGCCGTTCCTTCAGCGAGGAATTCGGGATTGGAGAGCACCTCGTAGTTCCATTTTACGCCATAGCCGTCGAGAATGCGGCGAATTGATTCGGCCGTCCGAACCGGGACGGTCGATTTTTCGACGATGATTTTGTCGGAATCGGCCACTTTGGCGATTTCGCGCGCGCATTTTTCCACATATTGAAGGTCGGCGGCGCTGCCGGCTCCGACCCCGAAGGTCTTGGTCGGGGTATTGACGGAGATGAAGAGAATGTCCGCATCGCGGATGGTCCCATGAACATCGGTGGAGAAAAACAGGTTCCGCCCGCGCGCCTCTTTGACCACTTCGAGCAGCCCGGGCTCGTAGACGGGCAGGTCCTCGCTTTGCCATGCCTCGATCCGGTCGGGATTGACGTCCACCACCGTGACGGGGATGTCCGGGCACTTCTGTGCAATTTTCGCCATGGTGGGGCCGCCCACGTAACCCGCTCCGATGCAACAGATTTTCATGTTGCGGAGGTAAGGAGATCCGCCCCGGACAGGCGAGGCTTTTTTCGGTTGCGGAAAGAGGAGGGGTTTTAGGTTGCCTCTACGAGGGGGCGGGCTTTCTTCTGCGGTCCCATGGGCAGGGAAATTGCCCGGCGCAACCGGAAAGACGCACCATGGGAGAAGAGAGCCGCATTCAACACATTTTCGTCACTGGCGGGGTGGTATCCTCGCTCGGCAAAGGCTTAACCGCGGCGGCCCTCGGGGCTCTGCTCGAACAACGCGGCCTCAAGGTCAAACTGCAGAAGTTTGACCCGTACCTGAACGTTGATCCCGGGACCATGAATCCCTTCCAGCACGGGGAAGTCTACGTGCTCGACGACGGCTCGGAGACGGACCTCGACCTCGGGCACTACGAACGTTTTACCAGCGGTAAGCTCAGTAGCGCCAACAACCTGACATCCGGCCAAATTTACGACACAATTTTAAAGCGGGAGCGGCGAGGGGATTTTCTCGGGCAGACCATCCAGGTCATCCCCCATGTCACCAATGAAATTCAGTCCCGCTTCGAGGCCGACCCCGGTGACGCGAATGTTGTGATCACGGAAATCGGCGGCACTGTGGGCGATATCGAGGGCCTGCCGTTCCTTGAAGCAATGCGGCAATTCAGCCTTGAGCGCGGCACCCGCAATGTCGTCTTCATTCACGTCACGCTGGTGCCCTACCTGAATGCGGCCGGCGAACTGAAGACGAAGCCGACGCAGCAGAGCGTGGCCCGACTGCGGGAAATCGGCATCCAGCCGGATATCCTCGTCTGCCGAACGGAAAAGACGATGGGCAAGGATCTCCGGCGCAAACTGAGCATGTTCTGCAACGTCCCCGTGCCGGCCGTGGTGGAGGAGAAGGATGTGGAAACGTCCATTTATGAAGTGCCCATGATGCTCGAGAACGAGGGCGTTGACCAATTGGTACTGGATCACCTTGGACTGACCGACCTGCGCCCCCGCGGCAACG
The DNA here is from genome assembly GCA_964345345.1 of uncultured Puniceicoccaceae bacterium. GTDB lineage: Bacteria > Verrucomicrobiota > Verrucomicrobiia > Opitutales > Oceanipulchritudinaceae > Oceanipulchritudo. The sequence goes on from CAYFRH010000236.1 coordinate 2,409, forward strand.
GCTGGGATGAGGTGGTGCGCATCCTGCGATACCCAAAGCACCGTGTTGAAATCGCCGTGGTCGGCAAATACATCGAGCTGCAGGATGCCTACAAGAGCGTCTACGAAAGCCTTGTCCACGGCGGCATCGCCAATGATTGCGCAGTCGAAATCCGGCGCGTCGATTCAGAGAAACTGGAGGAATCCGGCGATCCTGCACCTCTGCTGGAAGCGGACGGCATTCTTGTGCCGGGCGGATTCGGGGAGCGCGGGATCGAGGGGAAAATTGAAGCGGCGCGCCTTGCCCGGGAAAGCGGCATTCCCTATTTCGGCCTTTGTCTCGGCATGCAGGTGGCGGTGATCGAGTTCGCCCGGAACGTCGCCGGACTTGGTGGCGCGCACAGCTCGGAATTCGCGGAAGAGACGCCTTTTCCGGTCATTGACCTGATGCCGGAACAGCGCGGCCTCGCGGATAAGGGCGCAAGCATGCGGCTCGGGGCCTACGATTGTACCCTTCTCGAAGGGTCACGGACTCGGGCCATGTACGGGAGGGAGAGGATTTCCGAACGGCATCGTCACCGTTTTGAATTCAACAACGACTACCGCAAGCAGCTGGAGGAAGCGGGCCTGCGGGTAGGCGGAATCAATCCGGGAAGGGAACTCGTCGAGATCGTGGAACATCCGGATCATCCCTGGTTTGTCGGGGT
>CAYFRH010000237.1:0-3085 GCA_964345345.1 uncultured Puniceicoccaceae bacterium
TTCCCACATCACGGTTGCCTTCAGCCGCGAAGTCGTTTCCGTTCGCGGCTCTATGAAGAACGAGACCGTCGAAATGCTGCTGTGGGACTGGAATGGCACCCTGCTCGATGACGGCGAGTACGGGGTTGGGATCATTAACGCGATGCTGCGCCGACGGGGCCTTCCGGAGCGGGAGCGGGAAGAACATGCGCGCATTTTCGACTTCCCCGTGCGGCGCTATTACGAGCGGCTGGGGTTTGATTTTGTGCGTGAGCCGTTTGAAGTGCTTTCCCACGAGTTCGTGAAAACCTACTATGCGGGGGTGGACGCTTGTCCGCTGCGCACGGGGGCTGAAGCCCTGCTCCGGCTGTGCCAAAGCAATGGACTGCGGCAGTGGGTGCTAAGCGCGACGCATGAGACCTACCTGATGGAGTTGGTGCACCGGGCGGGCGTACGGTCCTACTTCGAGGACTTGCTTGGCATCGATTCGGTGCATGCGCCGGGCAAAGTGGATCGCGGGCTCCGCTTTCTTGAGGAGGGAAAGCTCGATCCGGCAAAGGTGCTGCTTATCGGCGATACTGTGCATGATGCGGAAGTAGCGGAAGCGATGGGGATCCGTTGTTGGCTGCTGGAAGGCGGGCACCACGATCCCGAACGCCTGCGCGTGACGGAAAGGCCGCTTTTCAGCTCCCTCGGAGAGATTCAGAAAGCCTTGCCGGAGGTAACCCGGCATGGCTGTTTCGCCTCCTGAGCGGACTTTTGGAAAGAGGCTGCTTTGGCATAACCAGCGGGAACAAAAAGGGAAACCATGAGAGAGGCAGCGCTGGTAGCAGCCGTCGGGCAGGCGGAGGGAAGTTTCGGCAACCCGGTCGTGAGCACGCTCGCCCTTTCCGTGGCGGCCGGGGCGCTCCTTATGACGCTGGCGCGGCGCATGGGCATTCCCGGGATTGTCCTTCTGCTGCTCGGGGGGGTGATTCTCGGTCCCGAGGCGCTCGGGGTTGTCCGGCCGGAGACGCTGGGGCCGATCCTGAATGTGCTCGTGACCGTGGGAGTGGGCCTGATTCTTTTCGAGGGCGGCCTGACCCTGAATGTGGCGGGATACCGTTCGGCTCCGCAGGTAATCCGGAACCTGCTCACCTTCGGGGTGGCGGTGACGTGGTTGGGAGCTTCCCTTGCGGTCTGGTTGCTTTTTGATTTCGATCCGGCCTTTGCGCTGCTGGCCGGAAGCCTGGTAATCGTCACCGGACCGACCGTGATCCAGCCCATTCTCAAGCGCGTGCGCCTGAAGTGGAAATTGCACAACATTCTGCACTGGGAAGGGGTCCTTATTGATCCCATCGGCGTTTTCCTCGCCATTCTTGCTTTTGAATGGGTTGTCGGTGGTGCCGGGGAAGAAGCTTTCCTGCGCCTTGGTACCCGCATCATCCTTGGCCTGCTCATCGGTTTTACCGGCGGGGAAATTCTAGCCTGGATTCTCCGGCGGCGCTGGATTCCGGAGGAAATGGTGAATGTCTTCGCCGTGGGGGCGGCTCTGCTCATTTTCGGGCTCACGGAAGCGGTGATCGCGGAGGGAGGCCTTCTTTCGGTGACCGTGGCGGGTCTCATCTGCGGTGCCCGGCGCCCGCCCGCACTCCGCAATATTGTCGCCTTCAAAGCCATCCTCACGGACCTCCTGATCGGCTTCATTTTCATACTGCTTACGGCTCGGCTGGAGCTGCAGCAGTTCCTTGATTTCGGCCCGCGCGGATTTTTCCTTGTCGCCCTTGTCATTCTTGTCGTGCGGCCCCTTGCGATCTTTGCAAGCACGCTCGGGCGCAGGTTCGACTGGCGGGAGCTGTTCTTTCTTTTCTGGGTAGCTCCCCGGGGCGTTGTGGCCGCTTCCATGGCCTCCCTGTTCAGCCTGACCCTGGCGGAGCAGGGACGGTTTGCGCAGCCGGAATTTCTGGAGACCTTTGTCTATTCGGTAATCTTTGTGACGGTGTTATTGCAGGGCTTTTCCGCCGCTCCTCTGGCAAGGCTGCTCGGCCTTGAGGAAAAGCATCCCACCGGATGGTTCATTGTCGGTGCCCACCCGCTTGCCCGTGAAGTGGCCTCCTTTCTTCAGCGCGTGCGCAAAGTCCCGGTGCTGCTGCTGGATGGCAACCGCGCCGCCGTCCAGGAAGCCCAGAATGCGGGGCTGGAGGCGATCCATGGCGATGCACGGGAGACCGCCGGTATCGAGACGCGTCTCGAGATGCGCGGGGTCGGAAAATTCCTCGCTTTCACGGATAACGAAGACCTCAACGAACTCCTTTGCAAGAAGTGGGAACCCGTGTTCGGGTCCGAACACGTCTACCGTTGGGCGGGCGGACCGACGGCCAAGGCGGATGTGCACACTACCGGGAAAATTCTCTGGAGCTGGGTGCCAAAACCCTCGATGATCAGTTCGGAAATCCTCCTCGGGGAAGCCGCCGTAATCGAAGAAGAGGGCACGCGGCGCGAGGCCGGTGGCAACCTCGCCGCCCTGCTGACGGCGCATGATCGCGAGGTTCTTCTCGATCCAAAGCCGAAAAGCCGGCTGAAAACCGGGCCGGAAACGGCTCGTACCCTCTACCTCCAGCGCGAGGCGGATTACCTTCTCAATGCCCTCAGTCCCGGGTGGGTATTGCGCTCCGGAAAACTGGAGAAAACAGCCTTGTTGCGGCGTTTGTGCGTCCTCCTCGGCGAGTCGTTTCCCCGCCTGGACCCGGAAGAGGTCCTTGCCGGTATCCTGGAACGCCAGGGCGCGCTTCCGACGACCCTCGGCCACGGCGTGGCTTTGCCCCACGTGCGCATGGACGCGCTCGGCAAGCCGGCCTGCCTTATCGCCCAGATTCCGGAAGGGATGGATTTTCATGAGGGGGAAGAACCCGTCCGCCTCGTCTTCCTTCTCGTCAGCCCCGAGGAGCAGCCCGAGCTACACCTCGCCGTCATGGGCGAGATTGCCCGTTTATGCGCCGCGGAGGAAGTGCGGGAGCGCCTTGTGCAATGCGAGGACCCGGAGGACCTGATGTCCTTGATCCGTCGCTACCGCCGCCAGCATACGCCCTTTGCCGATGTTCGCGGCTAAGATCGGGTTAGCTACGGC
>CAYFRH010000238.1:0-3032 GCA_964345345.1 uncultured Puniceicoccaceae bacterium
AGGATGCTTACCTCCTCCCCGCTTTTTGTCGGATGGCGGTGGCGCAAGGGGCTGCTTTCGGGGTAGGCGACGCAGGCCATGAGGGACAAGCTGTCGCATGCCTGGAGGAAGCGGAAAGCTTGCTCAAACTGCTCTTCGGAAGGCCGCTTTGTAGCCGGGATCTCGGCCTTGAGGGCTTCCTGGCGCCGGCGCTGGGCCTCGACAAAATCGCGGTGGAGGATACGGTCCGCGGGTGAGAGCTGGGAGAGGTCAGCTTGCTCCGTAAGGAGATTCACGGTGTGCATACTGACAAGAACAGCCGCGAGCGGGTTTTCCCGGGCAACCGCCTCGGTGGCCTGTCCCCGAACGTCGAGGTAGGCACCGAGGTCAATGTTTTCAAAGGCCGAATAGGTTCCGACAAGGTCCTTCGAAAAGGCGGCCGGAGTCCCATCCGGAGCTTGCTCCGGAAAGGCGTCGCGACTGGCCCAGGCGTCATCATGACGGCTGACGGCGAGAAGGACGTCCTCGATTGGTTCCGGAGCGGGAAAGCGGTCATTGCCCCAAAAGCGCCCGAATTCGCCCGCGAGCCGGGCATGGTCCTGGTGGCCGACGAGAAGCCAGCCGTCGTCTGTTTCCATACGGATCATATTTCGAGCTCAAGCAATTTGAATACCAGTAAGTGCATTAATGATTGGCAGCATACCTGCTGGTGAAATCCCACATGAGTACATTTACGTTTGTTTCCATTCCGGCGGAAGGTCTGCGGGAACTCGTTGAACTGGCAGGTGAAGCGAGCCTCGTCAGCGAGGGTGATAAAGTAGAGAAATTGTCGAAGGACTTCTACTGGTATTCTCCTGTGCTGCGGGAATCCCTTGAGGAAAAGCGGGCTTCGGCGGCTGTCCGTATCGAGGATCTGGAGACGCTGGAGCGTGTCGTTGCGCTCTGTTACCGGGAAGGATGGCCGGTGACGGTGCGCGGGGGAGGCACCGGCAATTACGGGCAATGTGTTCCTCTTTGCGGGGGACTCGTCCTCGATCTGAGCGGAATGGACGCGGTTCATTCCGTTGAGGACGGCGTGGTCCGGGCCGAACCCGGAGCTCGCCTTGGGACAATTGAAATGATGGCCCGGGAGAAGGGCTATGAATTTCGTTGCCTTCCCTCCACATGGGTCAAGAGCAGTCTGGCGGGCTTTCTTTGCGGGGGCTCGGGCGGAATTGGTTCCATAACCTGGGGAGGCATTGCCAACGCTGACAACGTGAAATCAGTGACCATGTTGAGCGTGGAAGCAGAGCCGAAGCGGGTAACCTACCACGAGCGTGACGCTGTCCTAGCCCTGCACACCTACGGAACGACCGGTATCATGGTGGAAGTTGAAATGCGCTTGGCTCCCCGTCGGACCTACCGGCAGATGATCCTTTCCTCGGCGGACTGGGAAAAGCTCATCGAATGGACCGATACCATTGCCCGGCGGGTTGAAATCCCGAAGCGGCTTGTGACCCAGTTTGAGAATCCTGTCCCAAGTTTTTTCAGACCGTTGAAAAAGTACCTCATCGAGGGTGAGCACGCAACGTTTCTCCTCATCGATGAAGGGCACGCTGATGCGGTCATTGCGGAGGCAGAGGGAGCGGGTCTGCAGTGTGTCTATGAACAAACGCTGCCGGAGCCGCTGAAGCCGCCCTATATTACTGATTATACCTGGAACCACGGGACACTCTGGGCGATCAAGGCGGATCCGAATTATTCTTATCTGCAATGCGGTTACGGGGAGAATTTTGCCGAACAGATGCGCCAGCTCCGGGAACGGTTTCCGGGGGAGATTTTCCAGCACCTCGAATGGACGGCATGGGAAACCGAAAACGAAGACGGACGCTGGCTTCCCGCCAAGCCGTCGGATATCCGGGTCGGAGGCCTACCAAAGATCTACTACAAAAACCGCGAACGGCTTGAAGAAATCATCGCCGCCTGCGGCGAGATCGGTGTTTCCGTTGCGAATCCGCACACCTTTTATGTCGAAGAGGGGGGGCGGCATCCCAACCTCGAGGAGAAGCTGGCCATGAAAGAGAGCTTTGATCCGAAGGGGCTGCTCAATCCGGGTAAACTGAAGACCCACCGGACCAATCCCTTTCTCGAGAAGGCGACGGCCTGAAGCTCTGCCGAAGCCGCCCTCCCGAAAGAGCCTATGAATGGTGTTCTCGAGAAGTCATCGGAAGGCATGGAGGTCCGCTACGGCGTTCCCTGCTCCATGGCGGACGGCGTCCGTCTCCTCGCTGACATCTACACGCCGCCCGGCGATGGACCTTTTCCGGTCCTGCTGATGCGGCAGCCTTACGGGAAGGACATCGCCTCGACCGTGGTCTATGCCCAGCCGTCCTGGTATTGTCGCGAGGGGTTCGTGGTCGTCATCCAGGATGTGCGCGGGCGCGGCGAATCTGAAGGCGTTTTCAATGCCTTTCAAAACGAGGCCGATGATGGCGTGGAGACTGTGGAATGGGCGGCCCGACTTGAAAAGTCCAACGGTTGTGTGGGCATGTACGGTTTTTCCTACCAGGCAAGCACCCAGCTCCTTGCGGCTTCAAAACAGCCACCGGCGCTGAAGGCAATTGCGCCCCACATGACCGCTTTTGACCTTTACAGCGGATGGTTTTACCGGGCCGGGATGCTTCAACAGCAGGGAACCCTCGTTTGGGGGAACCAGATGCTCCGGGAAGATGCTCGCCGGGAGAAAGCCTGGGATCTCTATGAACGACTTGAGGCAAGCTTCGCGAGCCCGGGGACGCTCCTGCGTCAGTTTCCGATTCGCGAGGTCAGCCCACTGACAGATGAGGAAAATGCGCCCTACCTCCGCGATTGGCTCTATCATGATCAACCGGATGCCTTCTGGGATGCTTTTAACATGCTGGAGAGGACAGCCGAACTGGCGGATATTCCTACTTTTCACCTGACCGGATGGTACGATTTTTATACCCGTGGAAGTATGGACGGTTATCGAGCCATGGCCTCCCATGCTCCGAAGGTCCAAAAACTGGTCGCCGGACCATGGACGCACATCCCTT
>CAYFRH010000239.1:0-3009 GCA_964345345.1 uncultured Puniceicoccaceae bacterium
GGCCCGCCCCGGGATGCGGACAAAAACCTCTCCTTCGCGGCCTGAAGGGCCGCGGAACCTCTCTCTCGCAAGGTCCTCACATCGACTCCACCATGTGCTTGTAGGTTTCGAACGGTCGCTGCAAGGCATCGATCTGGCGCAGCCAGAAGGTCTCCTTGCGAATATCCTCGCCGATGCTTTCCTTGACGGCGGTTTCGCAATCGCAGCGGCCGGTCAGGCGCAGGAACTCCTCGTACTGATCGAGAAAGCCGGCTCCCTGAGCATGGAGCCTTTCCATGAAGGCAGTACTGAGGAGGTAACCGAAAGTGTAGGGATAATTGTAGAATTGGACCCCGCTGATGTAGAAGTGCAGTTTGGAAATCCAGAAACCGGAATCGAACCCGGTCTCGGCAAGGGAATCGCCGAAGACATTTCTTTGCGTCTGTACCATGAGATCGCGGATTTCACGAACGGACAGAGATTTGTCCTGACGCTGCCGATACAATTCCTGTTCGAAGCGGAAGCGTACTGGCAGGTCGAGGAGAAAGGCCAGCATGTGTTCGATTTCGGCATCGAGGAGGCGGCATTTATCGACCTGCGGAATTTCCGTCGCGTGGACAATTCCTTCGGTGAGAATTTTCTCCGCGAAAGTGGAGGCGGTCTCGGCCATGGGCATGGTGTACTCGGCAAGAAAGGGCCGTTCCTCTGTAAGAACGCGGGAATGAAAGGCGTGGCCAGCCTCATGGGCAAGGGTAAGGACATCCGGAAGGCCGTCGCGATACGTCATGAAAATCCGGGACTCACGCGTGAGGAAGGAGGTCGAGCAAAAGCCGCCGGGACGCTTCCCGGAACGGGCCGAGTGATCGATCCAGCGACGTTCCACCAATTGATCGAAGAACTCCCCGAGCCGGGGGTAGGCTGCATGGAAAGAACGCGCAACCAGGCGCGTTCCCTCCGCCCAATCCGGACTGGTGCTCTCAACAAGCGGTAGGGGCGCACGAAGATCGTGGTAACCAGGATCCTCGACGCCCATTTGTGTGCAGCGGAAGCGGAATACCTCACGCGCAAAAGGAAGGCGCTTATCGATAGCTCCCATGAGGGCATCCAGGGATTCCCGGGAAAGACGGCTTTGTTGAAGCGTTGGCTGCAGAAAGTCCTTAAGCCCGCGACGCCGATTGAGCGTGTGGCGGGTACCGGAAATTGCGTTTAGGGAGGCCGCGCAAGTGGTCTCGTGTCCAGCTAATGCTGCAGCCGCCCCGTCAAAGACCGCCCGCCGGCGCCGCCGGTCCGGATCGGCGAGGAGAGAGGCGTAATGGGCCATTGGAACCTCCTTTTCTCCCTCCGCGGGATCCTCGTAGCGAAAAGTAAGCTTGCCCATCAACTGGAAATACAGGCGGCTCCATGCCGAGACTCCGTTGACCTCCAGCTCGGAATTCAACTCTTCCAGTTCCTTGTCCATGCGCTGGGAAGCTTCTTTGCGCCAGCGAGTAAGAACGGGTGCCAGATCCCGCATTCCGGGAGCGCCATGGATGGCGGCGAATCCGTCTTCGGAGAGACGACCGACGGCAAGCAGGAGGCGATTTTGCAGGATGTCCCGCTCCGCCCGCAAATCCGCGAGGTACGCCTCTTCCTGCTGGTGCGATTCCTTTTCCGCTTCTGCGGCACAAAGGCAACTGATATAGCTGCTGAGATGGGAGAGGCGTGCGGTGAGGTCCTCATAGACATCGAGAAAATGCTCCCACGTTCGGGGGTCGGAGCCGCCTACGGAAAGCCCCTCCGCCTCTTGGGCCATTTTGTCGATATCCTTACGGAGGTCCGCTTTGAATTCGGCATAATCGGTTTCCTCAATTGAGGAGAAGAATGAGCGTAGATCCCAGTCCATCGGGAAATGCTGACAACCGGTCCACGCCTTTCAATGGAAATCAGGGAAGGAGCGGCCGAAGAATGGTGGCCATGCGGGAGGGGGCCTCAAGATGAGGGGCGTGGCCGCAGTCGGGAATAGGAATGTGCTGAAATTCCGGATACGCCTTGATGATTTCTCCCGCGCTCCGACGAAATTTAACGTCCTTTTCACCCGTGAGGAGGCAAGCCGGAGGTCCGTTCTTGAGCTGGCTCCAAAGAGAGGGCAGAGTTCCCGCTCCGGATGCGCGAAGGGACAGAACCAGACCCCGGACGGAATTTTCGCGACGCCGACGGGCAATGTGGCTGCGCAAGGGTTCCGGGAGTTCCGTCTGCGGACGGATCAGTTCCTGCGCCTCCCATGCCTGCGCAAAGGCGGCAAGGCCCTCCTTTTCGAGAAGATGGATCCATTGCTCGTCCCTGTCGCGCCGCTTTGCCCGTTCTCCGACTTCGCGCAGTCCCGGACTGGCCCCTATTAAAAATGTTCTTGTGAGCGGCAGCGACGGCAACCCATGCCATGCGATCCGCCCGCCCATGGAATAAGCGAGAAGAACAAGCGGGCTGCCGGAAGGTACCCATCGCAGGCTGGCTCGCAGCATTGCCATGCAGGCGGGCAACTGGTAAGCCTCAATGGAAACGGGCGCGGAGCTGCGTCCATGCCCCGGCCAATCGGGTAAAATCCAATTTGCGGAGTCGGTTCCGAGCGCCTCTCGCAGCGGAAAATAATCCTCCCCACTGCCGGTAAAGCCATGCAAGCCAAGGATCGTTGGGGCAGGCGCCTGCGTGTGGGCCGGCAGGCGGCGGAGATGAATCCGATTGAGCCCGACCCGTAGCGTTCCCGCTTCCTCAGAGGATTTCAATGGATTCGATCAGCTGTGGTTCCTTTGGCTGGTCATTCGGCCCCGTGGAGCAGCTTTCAATCTTCCGAACAACTTCGTACCCATCGGTGACCTCCCCGAAAAGGGTATGTTTTCCATCGAGCCAGGGAGTGGCCACTGTGGTAATGAAAAACTGGCTGCCGTTCGTATTTGGACCGGCGTTGGCCATGCCGAGAAGACCGGGCCGATCAAAGCGAACATCTCCTTTGCACTCGTCCTCGAATGGTTTTCCCCACAAGGATTCTCCCCCGCG
>CAYFRH010000240.1:0-2971 GCA_964345345.1 uncultured Puniceicoccaceae bacterium
TGGTCGCGGCGGCGGCGGACGGTGCCGGATGAATTTCCCTGGAGCGAAAGCGCGGCAACCCTGATCAAGGAGGCGGAACGGCACGATGGCGGAAGATGAAAAGATCGGACCGAATCCCGCCGGGACGGTGATTCTGTTGGCCGCCTGTGTCATCGGCTTCTTTCTGAGCACAGTGGAAGAGACCTCTTCGAAAATGGCGGGGCAGGTCAGCATGGTGCTGTTGGGCGGTCTCGCCATCAGCCTCCTCTTCGACCTGAAGTGGGGCGTCCGCAACCTCATCCGGGTGGATGTTTTCGCGCTTATCGCGTTTTATTTCCTAACCTTTTTTGAATTTCTTTTCCCGCAGAGCCACTTCGATCTGCTGGTCATTCCGGAGGACGTCGTGACGGCGACACAACTGACGCTGCTTGGTTTCGGAACCATGGTCCTCGGGCGGCACATCAACCTGATGCCGCGCCGTTGGCTGGAGCCGATCGGCGCGGTCAAGGTCAGGAATTCCGATTTTCTGATCCTTTACTTCGGGGCGGCTTTCTTCAATTTTTTGCCGATGTTTATGGCGGTGGACTTCAATCCCGTCATCTGGTTCGACGAGTTGGTGGCGCCGCGCTTCACGCAGGCGTGGGGACGGGGCAGGTACGGGAGTCTTTCCACCCTGCTGCACGAATTGAAGTTGCTCGGGTATGTGATGCCGCCCTTGGCGGGGGTAATTTTCGCGAACCGCAAACAGTACAGCCTGATCACCCTCGTGCTGGTTGCCTTGGCAATGCTGATGCTGTATTTTGTCGCCTTTGCCGGAGGCACGCGGAACGTTCTTGCCATTCAATTGGCCGGTCTTCTTGGCGGGTATTTCGTCGTGCAGCCGAAAATCCGTCTCGTTTCCATGGGAATCACGGTGCTCGTGGTGGGTGCGGCATTTATCTATCTTGCCGAAATAATGCTGGAGTTCCGGGAAATAGGACTAGCCCGATATGTGGAGGGAGGTTACTACCAGTCGGGTTACCGTGAGATCGCCGATACCTACCTTGCCGGTGCTTACGAGGAAGAGGATGATTCCGGGTATATGGTGGACTATAACCTTTGGCGGATTTCGCAAATGACGGCGGCCTTCCCGGAGCAATATGATTTCATCGGGTTCAATATGCCGTATGTAGCCATCACGAAGCCGATTCCGCGGGCTTTCTGGCCGGGCAAGCCGAAGGATATGAAAGTGGGGCTGGAGGAAGTCGTGGGCGCGGAAGGCTACACCGTCGCCTGCACATGGATGGGGGAAGCGTACATTGCCGGCGGCGTCCTCTGGATCGCGGGCGTGGGCCTCCTCATCGGGGCCTTCTGCTGCTTCTGGAACGGTCTGGCGACCTACACCCAATCGGCTTTCCCGCTCATCGTATTCGCGAGCGGATTTTACGCCGTCCTGTTGCTGATGCGCAGTCTCATGTTCTTTACAACGGCCCTGTTGCCCTCCATTGCCTTGGTCGTCATGGGCCTGATCTTGTACAAGCAACGAGAGGGAAAATGAGCGCGCACCGCAGGGAGGACATTTTCAGCGCAAGGCTCCATCGCGGAAACGATAATTACCGTCCGGAGGAATACCGGCGTCGGGTTCTCTGGATGGCGCTGCGCGGACCCCTTCGTTTCCTTCCGCGGTTCTGCTACGAGACGAGGAACCTGATTTTGCGTGCTTTTGGTGCCCGCATCGGCAAAGAAGTCCGGATTTACCCGGACGTGGAGATCTTTTTTCCGTGGAACCTTGAGATTGGCGATGAAGTGACGGTCGGCCCGGGGGTGCAGCTTTATTCGTTGGGACCGATCCGCATCGGCGCCGGAACGATGATTTCCTACGGGGCGCACTTTTGCGCGGGGACGCATGATTACTCGCGCCGCAACCTACCCTTGCTCAAGCCGGAAATCTGCCTCGGGGAGGGCATCTGGGTTTGCGCGGATGCCTTTATCGGTCCGGGGGTGGAGATTGGCGATTTCAGCATCGTGGGGGCGCGCGCGGTGGTCCTGAAATCCTTTCCGGCGTTCAGTATCCTCGGGGGAAATCCGGCCCGGAAAGTAAAGGACCGGCCGCTGCCGGACGATTCTTCGGAGGAGGCGGAAAGGTGAAAGGCGGACGCCTGATCTTTCTCAACCGTTTCTTCTGGCCGGATCAAAGCGCGACCGCGCAGCTGTTGACCGACCTCGCGACAAAGCTGGCGGAGGAAGGCGAAGCGCAAGTGCTCGTTGTCACGAGCCGGCTCGACTATGCCGACCCGGGCCGTGTCTACGCCGCTTCCGAGGAAAAGGAAAGTGTCCGCATCCGGCGGCTCTGGTCGACCCGTTTCGGGCGAAAGCGATTGTTGGGTCGCATCGCCGATTACCTGACCTTCTACGCTTCCTTTTTCCTTTTTCTCGTACGCGAAGCCCAACCGGAGGACCGGGTTATCCTGAAGACGGACCCGCCGCTGTTGACGGTTCCGGGGATGGTGGCGCGGGCCATTCGCCCCTTCCGGATGATGGCGTGGTGCCAGGACCTTTTCCCGGAAGTAGCCATGTCGGGGATGCGTCTGCCGCGTCCTGTCAAAACGGCGCTCCAGCTGCTTGCGAAGGTCCGGGATAGGAGCCTTCGCCGCGCGGAGGCCGTGGTCGTGCTGGGGGCGGATATGCGGCACTACCTCGAAGAGCGAGGGCTGCCCCGGGAGCGGATTCATGTTATTCCCAACTGGTCGATTCAGCTGGAAAGCGACGGCGGGATGGAGCCTTCGGAATTGCGGGATCGCTGGGGGATCGAAGAGAAGGCTTGGGTCGTCGGCTATTCCGGAAACCTCGGCAGAGCGCATGACTACCGGACGGTTCTGGCGGCCGCCCGCGAGTTCGCGGGGGAGGAAGGCAGGGTGGTTTTCCTGTGTGTGGGGGGCGGGTATGGCTATGGGCGCCTGCGGGAGGAGGTGCGGGAGGAGGGCCTGTCCTCTCTTTTCAATTTCCAGCCTTA
>CAYFRH010000241.1:0-2926 GCA_964345345.1 uncultured Puniceicoccaceae bacterium
ACTGGTTGTGATTGATCCAGTTCAGCATGGCGGCGAGGGTGGAACTTTTTCCGGAGCCTGTCGGGCCGCACACGAGCAGAATCCCATCGGGCTGCCGGCAGAGGTCAACGAAGGTCTCATCCTCGTGGTTCAGGTCGGCAAAGGTGGGCGGCTGATCTTTCACATGGCGTAAGACCATGCTCGGGGTCCCGCGCTGATAAAAGGCGTTCACGCGAAAGCGCCCGACCTCCTCAATGCGGTAGCTGTAATCAACCTGGTTATCCGTCTGCCAACGCTCCTGGAATGGCGTGGGACAGGAATCCTCGATAAAGGCAAGAACCTGGTTCACGGTCATCGGCTCCATATCGATGGGCTCGAGCTGGCCGTTCATCCGCAGAAGGGCCGGCTTGTTGGATTTGACGTGCACGTCACTGGCTCCGTTTTCAACGGCGAGCTGCAGGAGGCTGTTAAACAGATCGAGGGTCTCGGACATAGCGAATTCGTATTTGAAAGCTAAAAGCGCTGGACCTGCGGAAGCAATTGGAAAACCCTTGTTCTCCATGGAAGGAAGCACCCCATTCACCGGCGTAAGCACAGCCCTCATCACTCCCATGCTGCCGGGGGACCAGGTGGACTGGAAAACCCTGCGAACGCAGGTGGAGAACCAGATCGCCGCCGGCGTCGACGGCCTCGTTCCCGTCGGAACCACCGGCGAATCCCCCACCCTTGATCCGGAGGAACACCTGAACGTCATTGCGGAAGTGGTGCGAATCGCGGACGGCCGCGTACCCGTTATTGCGGGGACCGGCGCGAACAGCACGGCGGAAGCCCGGCAGCTGACAAAAGAGGCCGAAAAGCGCGGCGCGGATGCTTTCCTGCAAGTGGCCCCTTACTACAACAAGCCCAGCCAGGAAGGCCTTTTTCGGCACTTCGCAAAGGTCGCGGAAAGCACGGAGCGCCCGATTATGCTCTATTCCATTCCAGGCCGCTGCGGCGTAGCTATTGCGGCGGAAACGGTTGCCCGCCTGGCAAAGGACTTTCCCCACGTGAACACGGTCAAGGAAGCCGGCGGGGATGTGACTCGCGTGCAGGAGCTGCGCGCGGCCGCGCCCGGGGTAGGCATTGTCAGCGGAGACGACGGGCTCATCGCACCATTTATAGCCGCCGGAGCAGAAGGAGTCGTCAGCGTGGCGGCCAACTTCCGACCCGACATCGTGATTGCCTATACTGCCGCCTGCCGGGAAGGACGTCGGGCCGATGCCCAGAGGATTTGGGATCACTGGTCTCCCCTCTTCACCGACCTTGTCTTCCTCGACGGCAATCCCGTGACCATCAAGGAAGTCATGTACGCGGCGGGTAAACTGCCGCATCCGGAACTGCGCCTTCCCCTTGTCCGGATGGAGGCCACCAAGCAGGCGCGGGTGCGCGCCCTGCTGGAGCAGCTCAGGGAGGTGGAATGATGAAATTGCTGCGTGTCGCCATTTGCGGAGCCCGCGGTCGCATGGGACGTACCCTTGTCAGTCTCGCGGAGGAGGAAAAGGCCGAGGTTGTCCACGAACTGGACGAAGGCGACCGCCTGTCGGCCGCCTCCGAAGGCTGCGATGCGGTCATTGACTTCAGCGCCCACGGCGCCACCCCGGTGCTTGCGGAAAGCTGTGCCGGCAGGGGGATTCCGCTCATCATCGGGACCACCGGACACAGCGAGGAGGAGCGGGGCCGCATCCTCGCCGCCACGAAACAGATTCCGATCGTCTGGGCAGGTAATTTCTCCGTGGGCGTCAATCTGCTGCTTCATCTCGCCGAAACGGCCGGCCAGGTCCTCGCCGACCGCTATGACGCGGAGGTGACGGAAACGCACCACCGGCATAAAAAGGACGCGCCCAGCGGCACCGCGCTCGCCCTCGTCGAGGCCCTTAAAGTCGCTCCCGAGCTTGCCTCGGCCAATTTGCAACACGGCCGCGAAGGGGAATCCGGGGAGCGCCCGCAATCCGAAATCGGACTTCACGCCCTCCGGGGCGGCGAGGTCATCGGCGAGCACACCGTTTACTTTTTCGGAGAACACGACCGCATCGAGCTGACGCACCGCGCCGCCGACCGTCGCATTTTCGCGGCCGGGGCCTTCCGGGCCGCCCACTGGGCCGGTGCCCGCGAGCCGGGCCTTTACGACATGCGGGACGTCCTCTCGCTTCGCTCTTCCTCATGATCAGCTTCCTCGAAGGCAAAATCGAACAGGCGAGCCCCCTGAGCGTCGTCATCAACTGTGGCGGTGTAGGCTATCGGGTAGAGATTCCCGTCACGACCGCCGAAAAACTACCTCCGACCGGGCAGGCCTGCCGTTTGCACGTTCATCCGGTCTACCGGGAGGATCATCAGGCCCTCTACGGCTTCTCCAGCGCGGAGGAGCGGGACTTCTTTCAACTTGTCACCAGCCGGGTCAGCGGGATCGGTCCGAAGATCGGGCTCAATCTCTTCAGCCGGCTTTCCTTTCCCATGCTGCGGTCCGCCATCGCGAACGGCGACGCCGCCCTCCTCGCCAAATGTCCGGGGATCGGCAAAAAGACCGCCGAAAGGGTCTGCATCGAGCTGAAGGACAAGATCGGCCTTGCCACAGTTTCCGGTTCGGCGTCCTCTGCGCCCGCCGCATCCGCCGGTGCCGCCGGAGCCGAAGAGGGGATTTCCGACGCAGCGGATTCCACAGTGGCCGATGCCGTACAAGCGCTTCTTACTCTCGGCTTCAAGCTGGATACGGCCGACAAGGCCGTGCGCAAGGCCCGCGAGGAAATCGGGTCCGAGGCTGGCGCCGACGCTCTTATCAAAGCGGCGCTGCGCAGCGGCTGATGGAGGCCGTGCTCCCGCCTCCGTCGATCTATCCCCTATTCCTCGAGGTTCCCGGTACTCGGGAAGCGACATGCGACGTAAAACGCAGACTCATTTCCGCTGCCGCGAC
>CAYFRH010000242.1:0-2916 GCA_964345345.1 uncultured Puniceicoccaceae bacterium
GTGTCTTCCTTCATCCGGCGCGTGTCTTCCTTCATGGCCTGTCGATCGGCCTCGCCGTTCTTTTTCAGCGCCTCGGTCTCCCGATCCATTTTCGCGAACAAGGCATTCTGGCGGGCGGCGGATTCCTTCAAGGCAAGCTCCATCTGCACCTGAGCCCGGGCCAATTCGTTCATTAGGTCGTCGAGAATATTAACGCGCTCTTCCACAGGATTCATCTTCGTACTTTACCCATACCCGGCAAGAAAATCATTACCTGAATACAGGCAGGCGGATTCCATGGGCTGGGTTGCAGTAAGGATCCATGCGGATAGTTTTGAATTATGAAAGTCAACGCCTATGCCGCCACCGAAGCCGGAGCCGCCCTTGAACCATTTTCCTACGACCCGGGTCCCCTCGGGTCACAGGAAGTTGAAATCCATGTCGAAAGCTGCGGCATCTGCCACAGCGATCTTTCCGTGCTGAATAACGAGTGGGGCATTTCCCAGTACCCGCTGATTCCCGGGCACGAGGTGGCGGGTACGGTCGGCGCGGTGGGCGAACAGGTGACGCACCTGAAAGTCGGGCAGCGGGTCGGCCTCGGCTGGCACAAGGGCTACTGCCTCGCCTGCGAGCATTGCATGAGCGGCGATCACAATCTTTGCCGCACTGCCGACATGACCATCGTTGGGCACCACGGCGGCTTTGCCGACAAGGTCCGCGCCCAAGCGCAAAGCGTCCTGCCGCTACCCGATGGCGTGGCCACGGCCGATGCCGGACCCCTCTTCTGCGGGGGCATCACCGTCTTCAATCCCATGCTCCAATTCGATCTGCGCCCGACCCAGCGCGTCGGCGTCATCGGAATCGGCGGCCTCGGCCACCTCGCCCTGCAGTTTGCCCGCGCATGGGGCTGCGAGGTGACCGCCTTCACCAGCGAGTCCAAAATGGAGGAAGCCCGGCAAATGGGCGCCCACCACACCATCAACTCCCGCGACAATGACGCCATCGCCGCCGGGGGCGCTCGCTTCGACCTCATCATTTCGACGGTGAACGTGAAAATGGACTGGAACGCCCTCCTCGGGACCCTGCGCCCGAAAGGCCGCCTGCACATCGTCGGCGCGGTTCTTGATCCGCTCGACCTGAGCATTTTCCCGATGCTCTTAAGTCAACTCTCGGTTTCGTCCTCCCCGGTCGGCAGTCCCTCTGCTATTGCCACCATGCTCGAGTTCGCAGCGCGGCACAACATCCGCCCCGTCACCGAGCATTTCAGGATGAGCGAAGTCAACGAAGCCCTCGCCCACCTCGAAGCGGGGAATGCCCGGTACCGAGTTGTCCTGAATAATTAACATGGAGGGCAAGGCAAAGGCCGGCTCCCCACACGCCTTGACTTCATTAAGCCTCCCCTCCTGTCCGGCCTCTCCCGGTTGGACTCCACCATGGCCGTCCATATGCCTCATTCGATTTAAATTTCCCTTCAGTCACGGGCATCGCTCCGGAATGGCGTCACGGGAAGCCCATTGCGGTCGTAAAGGTTGAGAACGGGGTTATCGGCCCAGCCGTAGCGAACGGCCACCGGTTTGGCCACCTCATCGCTGAAGACCTCGACCGTATCCGTATCGACGATACGAGCGCTGGCTTCGACAAATTTACCGTCATCTCCGGCAATCGTAAATCCTTTCACTTCCCGCGTATCGAAAGCATACAGCCCCTTGTCGATGAAATCGAAGGTCACCGACGCGACGCCGTCGGCAAAGGCAACGGAAGCGAACCGCGGGCTTTCCGCCGCCATATCGTAGCCGTAGTCTTTTTGAAGAGCGTGCCGGACAAGGCGGTTGGCAACGGTCTGTTTATCACGGGGGTGAATATCCCGCCCCTCACCGGCATCGATGATAACCGCTTGGCCGGTTTCAGGAAGGGAAAGCGCCATGGTCTGGGCTTCCCGCAATTCGGCCCAGCCCGACTCCTCCTGAGGTCCGGATACCTCCGTTTTATAGTCGGCCAATTGTACCCAGTAGAAAGGAAACGTGCCCTGTCCCCACTCCTCCCGCCATGTCTGAATAAGGAGAGGAAAGAGGTCCTGATACTGCCTTGCGCGCGATGCGTTGGCCTCCCCCTGATACCAGATGGCTCCGCGCAGGCCGTAGCCAAGGATCGGACTCAACATGCCATGGTAGGCATTGCCCGGACGTTTGTTTCCGTAACGCGGATCCCGTGGACGCCGCTTCCTCTCGCCTTTGCCCCCGTCGGCCTTCCATGCCTCGTAAGCGGCAAGTCGTTGGGCGTGTTTTTCGTCGGTATACTCCGTCACTTTGCGCTGCCACGATGCGAGGAGTTCCTCGTAGCCACCGGCTTCCTGCAAAGTATTCGGCGATAACCATGCCTCGGCGGCGGAACCACCCCATGCGTTGTCGATCAGGCCAACAGGGACTTCAAGGGCATTGTGGAGACGGCGGCCGAAAAAATAGCCGACGCCCGAAAAGTCGGCCACGGTTTCCGGGGAGCATCGTTCCCACTGGCCCTCGAAATCAAATTTCGGCTCCTGGGCATCGACGATAGGAACCGTGAGCAAACGGATCTCCGGAAAATGGGCCGAAACGATTTCCACTTCCGCATGGGCGGACCGTTCAACCGGCCACTGCATGTTCGATTGCCCGGAACAGAGCCAGACTTCACCGACAAGGACATCCTCAAAGGTCAAAGTGTTGGTTGCCGCAACGGTCAGGGTGTACGGTCCACCAACCACGAGCGCATCCAGTTGCACCTGCCAGGTTCCGAAACTGTCCGCGACGGCGGAATGGCGCTGCCCCCCGATCGTTACAACCACCTTTTCCCCGGGATCGGCTTTCCCCCAGACCGGATTGGACTGGCCGCGCTGCAACACCATGTGGTCGCTGAAAATACTCGGTAAAACGACCTCCGCCGACAGGGAAAAAGGAACCA
>CAYFRH010000243.1:0-2895 GCA_964345345.1 uncultured Puniceicoccaceae bacterium
GTAGTTGACCGGGACATTCCGGTTTTCTTCCTGCAGGCCGTACTCGGTACCGAGTTCGACCTCGCTGAACATCGGTAGCCGAAATTCTCCTTCGTAGCGGACCAGCAGCGCCCGGTCATTCACGAACAATTCGGCGAAGAGGGACCAGACGGTGAGGCCGAGAACGAGGCAGAACGAAAAGTATCCACGCTTGATGCTGCGGAAGCGGGAAAGTTTCTTTTCCGTCAATGGGTTAAGACGGTAGTCCAGCTTGCGCATGCCAACGAGGACGGCGAGCGCGAAAATCCCGAGACCGAAGCTGGCCTTGACGTAAACAGCAAGCAACAGGCCGACGACCGCAATGGCAAGCAGCGTACGGGCCGCCGGCTGCCGGTAAAGGGGTACGGGCTCCCGCAGGGGAACATCACTGGCGGAAGAGGACGACATGCGCACTTATTGAAAACGGATACGGGGATCGATCAGGGCGACAAGAATGTCCGAGATGATGTTTCCCAGCAAAAGGAGGAAGCTGGAGACCAGAACCACTCCCATAACGATGGGATAGTCGCGCTGGAAAATTGCCTCCAGCCCGAGGAGACCAAAGCCGTTGATGTCGAAAAGGAACTCGATGAGAAAGGAGCCTGTGACGAAAAGAATGATGTTCTGTCCGAAGGTGGTCGCGATCGGGATGAGGGAGTTGCGCAAGGCATGACCCACAACGGCCTTGCGGAAGGGAACGCCTTTTGCCACCGCGGTGCGCATATAATCAGCGGCAAGGTTGTCCATGAGATGATTCTTCATCAGAAGGGTTGTGACCGCGAAACTGCCAATGAGGTAACAGATCAGGGGCAGAACCGCGTGGTGGATAACGCTGAAAAAGGCCTGTACGTTGGTGAAGACTCCCCATGGCATCAGGTGCTGGTATTCAAAGCCAACGAAGTTTCCCATTGGAAACCAGTCCCGCCGGACCGCGAAAAAGAGAATCAGGAGCGCTCCGAGCACATAACCCGGAATGGCATAGCCAGCGAAAATGAGGATGGAGGATATATTATCCACCCATGTCCGGTGTTTGATCGCCTTGAGCACCCCAAGGGGAATACAGACGAGATAAGTGATCAC
The DNA here is from genome assembly GCA_964345345.1 of uncultured Puniceicoccaceae bacterium. Classification (GTDB taxonomy): domain Bacteria; phylum Verrucomicrobiota; class Verrucomicrobiia; order Opitutales; family Oceanipulchritudinaceae; genus Oceanipulchritudo. Next base: position 1,099 of record CAYFRH010000243.1, read on the forward strand.
GACGGTCCAGAGACCGTAAAAGAGAGAAATCGGTAACGCCGCCCCCATCAGGTTCCATACGGGCTCGTTCCAGCGGTAGGAATCACCAAGGTCTCCCCGGACAAGGTCACCCAGCCACAGAACGTAGGCGATATACCACGGTTTATCGAATCCGTACATCTCCTTGAGTTGCTGGATCTGTTCGTCCGACATGGCCTGGTCGTTGCCGAAGGAGCGGCCACTGTCGACATTGACTTGCTGCATCTGCATGAAGGCCTGTTCCACCGGTCCACCGGGAACAAACCGGGTAATGGCGAAGACGATCAATGTGATCCCGAGCAACGTCGGCGGGATGAGAAGAAACCGGCGGATGAAATAAGATCGCATGCTATCGACGTCCTGCGCCCTGATGAAGCTTGTCCACGAAGCCGGTTGACTCAGCCATCGTTGTCGCGGAAATCGCGCCCTTCCTCTTCCCGGCAATCCATCAGGACGCGAAGGCAGACTTCCCGCAGATCAAAAAGGCGTGCGCGCAAGGTCTGGTGCAGCCGTTCGGGGGACGGTGAGAGGGTAACAAGGTCCGGGAGCAGACCGAGAGCGAGGTTGAGACCACGCAAGGTCCGCTTCAAGTGGACGATACAGAGGAAAAAGTCGCCCATGTCCATGCACTGCATGGCGAGCAGACAATGTTTCTCGGCCTCGGCGAGGCTTTCCGCAAAATCGAAAGAGGCAAGGGCGTCGGCTTGACCGGAATGCCGCTCCAAAACGCAGCGCCAGATATAGCGAATCTGCAGGAAAAGGCCCGTGGAGACGACAAAGACCGGGTGGCGGTGAAGCGTGTAAGGATCTGTATCCTGAAACTCCGGTCCTTCCGCGACCTCTTTCCAACCTTCTTCGGTTTCCTCATCCTCGGGAAAGTCGCTTAAGGACCAATCGTCGGAATCCCATGTCATTTGGCGGGCCACCCAGTCGAGGCGCTCCATGGCCGGAGTCGGACACTCGTCATAGAAGCGGAGAAACCGGGCGACCTCGTGCTCTTGACGTTGGAGAAACTGCTGCCAGTCGGCCTCGTTCCAGGATAAATTTCCTCTGTCGTCCCACTCCCCCTCAGGCTGTCCATCGTAATTAAATTCTGCCATATTGGTTCCGATTTTCACTCCAACTGTGCTGCGCCGGTGCTCTTTGGCAATGATGAAAGGGCGATTCGTATGGAAGCCGCTTTGCCGGATAGACTTGTCAGTTCGTGAAGATCGAGGAGGGTTAGAAATGAGTATGGAGGAGGTTTTTGTCAGTGAAGTGTATTTCAGTGGGCACGTACAGGGCGTTGGTTTCCGGTACAAGACCCTCCGCATTGCCCGGGAGTTCGATGTTTCCGGCTTCGTGCGAAATCTTCCTGATGGACGCGTCGAATTGATTGCCGAGGGTGATAAAGCCGAGGTCAGTCGTTTCGTTGGTGAGGTTATTGACCGCATGGAGGGCTTTATCCGCCGCAGCGAGCGCTCGGATCATCAGCGCCCCCGCCGCCATAAGGGATTTAACATCGCTCCGTAGGTTGCCCCTGCCCATCTTGCCTCTAGTCGGCGGGGTTCCTCTGTAGGGCCGGGGCTTGTCCCCGCGCCCACCGTGCCCCAGAGGCGCCGGGGCCCTCGCGCAAGGCGAGGCCCTACAGGTGTTCACCGTGCCTAAGAGGCAGCGGGGCCCTTCTGTAGGGCCGGGGCTTGTCCCCGCGCCCACCGTGCCTCAGAGGCGCCGGGGCCCTCGCACAAGGCGAGGCCCTACATGCGCCTACGATGCCCCCGGAGGCGGCGGGGCTTTACA
>CAYFRH010000244.1:0-2887 GCA_964345345.1 uncultured Puniceicoccaceae bacterium
TCATAGAGAGCCTCCATAAGGGCGGCATCGCCTCCGCCGTGGCCCTCGTATCCGCCCTTTTGAATGGCGCTGTCGAAGTAGCGGTCTTCGGATTTGTCATGAAAGCGAACCATGATTTCGTGGCCTTTGTTTTCCTTGACCAGACCACCGGCTTTTAGCTTGGCGCGAGTGCCGAAGATATCGAGATGGCGACCGTTCTCAAAAGCCGTCATCGTGAAGGTTGCGGTAAGCCCGCCCTCGAAGGTGAGGGCGGCCACCTGGTGATCGACCGCAGTGTTGTCGCAGTGATACACGCAACGTCCCCACGGGGATTGATGAATCCATTCGGCCAGCCGTGCGTCGTCCGCCTCCTCCGCAAAATCGCAGATATTGGCCAGCCATGCCCGTTCCTCGTCAAGGTAGCGGACGCAATTGTAGTGGCAGGAATCCGCTACAGGACAACCATCCTGACAACGCAGCGGCGCTCCTTCGGGGGCGTTGGCGGAAGTAAAGTGCGTGAGGCTTCCCGCACTGGCCACGGAAAGGCAGCGGCGGCCGGCAATCCAGCGCAAAATGTCGAGATCGTGACACGACTTGCCAAGGATCATCGGAGAGGCCTTTTCCGTTACCGCCCAATGGCCGCGGACATAGGAATGTGCCTGGTGCCATGCCCCCACACCTTCATAAGCGTTGATACTGACCAGATCCCCGAGGAGCCCGCTGTCCACGATTTCCTTGATCTTGCGATAGAGAGGCGCGTAGCGGAGGACATGGCAAACGAGGACCTTGCGTCCGAGGCGTCGGGCGGTGGCCTCGACCTCAAGGACTTCTTCCAGATGGGTCCCAATCGGTTTTTCCAGAAGCAGGTCGTAGCCTTTCTCCATCGCTGCGATGGCGTGATCGCGATGATGGGCGTCCTGTGAACCGATAATCATCAAGTCGGCCATGCGGGGATGACGCAGCATTTCATCGGCGGAGGAGAACTCCCGGAAGCCCGGATTGGCGGAGAGGCGGGCCGTCTCCGCGACCCGTTCCCGGATGGGATCCGCTGCGGCGACGGTTTGATAGCGCTCTGGGTGGCGCGCGCCCAACCGCACGTATGTCCGGGTGCGGTGCCCGCAACCGATGGCGGCCATGCTAAGCGGCTTCATGCGGGCGTGGGGTCGATATTCCATTGGATGTTGCGAAGTACTTTGCGGATTTCATCGAACTCGGACCGCTTGTTCCGGGCCAGCCAGACCTTTTCAAAACGCCGGTCGAGTTCGGAGAGATCCTGCGCCATGGCGGCGGGCGTCTTGCAGGAAAATCCTGCCGGATTTCGTCCCGCGCGGTCGAGAAGAAAGAGACCGAGGTGGTGGCAGCACTCCTGCGCCTGCAAGGCAAGGCGAATGTCCTCCGCATCCTCGGGCGACGGCGGGGAGGTTTGCTCCAACAGGGCCTCGCATTCCTGCCGCAGCGGTTGCAGTCGCTGTAACGCGTTGTGATGATCCTCCGCGCTCCTGCGAAAAAACATGTCGGGCAGGCCCGATTCCGGATCAAACCAATCATCCGGCATGTCATAGGAGCGTGGCTGTTGCCAAAAGGCGAGGCTGCTCCAGATGGAGAAGGTGGCTTCGCTGATTTCGTGAAGGAGCGAACAGAGACGACCGCTGCGATCGTTGAAGAGAAGGAAGGACAGGGCTTGTTCCTGTTCGGCAGTGGCGTGGGTTGTCTCGGCGAGGTTCCATGAGCAGGCCGCCGCCAAAGCGATGCCGGGATAGGAGAGGGCAAGAGGACAAATATGGCCGAAATCGCCCCAGTCGGTGACCATGTGTCCGATAGCTCCGCGGGCGTGTCCGTCGGCGGCAAGGTTCTTGATGTTTTGCGTGGCGTTGCCGTAGTTGGGAATAAATGTATTCCAACTGCTGGTGCCGGAGCAGACGTAGAATGGCCGTCCCGAGCGCTGCATCAGCTCACCGTTGCTTCCGCGCAGGTTCGCCGCATAGGCCCAGTCGAGGAGGATGACGCCCGGTTCGAGTTCGTCGACCAGTTCCGGATGTTTTCCGACGATATCGGCCCACATCATGGGGGTCGCCTTGCAGTTCTTGATGACCCGGCTCGTCCGGTTAACAAAATCAAGGTAGAGGCGGCCCACTCCTTCCCGTTCGGCGGCTTCGCGGTTTTTTCCTTTTCCGAGATCAAAGGTTTCGTCCGCGCAAAGGTTGAACTTATCCGAGCTGAAAAGGGGGCGCACCTCCCGGATAAGGGTCTCGATCAATTCTGCGGATTCGGGGTTGCGGCAGTCGAGCGTGTAGTGGCCCATGCGGTCACGCCAGTTGAAGGGCTCGTCCGCGACGTAGCGCTCCAGTTCATTCAGGTGCTGGAAACGCTTGGTGTGTATGAAGGAATAGAAGTGCCCAAAGGTGGTGAAAGAGGGGACGAGTTCGATGTGCCGTTCCCGGCAGTAGGCGTCGAGTGCGCGAATTTCCTCGGCGGTCAGCGGGTCCGCGTCCTTCCAGACTTCGGGAAAGGCCTCGAACGCATAGGTGTGTTCAATGTAAAGCTGCAGTTGGTTCATCCTGAACCTCGCGCAAAGATCCGCGAGCCGCTGCAGGGTTGCCAAGGTCGGCACCTTGCCGCGCGTGACATCGTGGTAGAGGCCGCGCACGGGAAAGGCGGGGGCGTCCTCGATTTCCATCTCCGGAACCTGCTCGGCATACCATGAGCGGATCTGGGCCAGCGTTTGCTCCGCGTAGAAGGCGCCGGCTTCATCGGAGGATTCCGCATGACACTTCCCGCCCGCAATGCGCAGGCGATAGCCTTCGGAGGGAAGTTCGGCGGCCGTCCGGTGCTCGATGCGGGCCGGAACGGAACAGTGTGTGGACTGGCAGCGCAGGGACTGCGGTTGGGGGAAAAGTCGGAATTCCAT
>CAYFRH010000245.1:0-2815 GCA_964345345.1 uncultured Puniceicoccaceae bacterium
AGATCCGGTACCTGTCGTCCCTCGCAACAAGAGTCACTATCTCCCGTGGGAGAATCTCCGCAGGCACCACCGCCGTTCCCGAGAGCGGCAGCTCCGTCTCCGGACGCGCGTCCCGCGCCATTGTGCTCACGGTCATAAAAAACACGAGGAGGAGAAAGACCATGTCGATCATGGGCGCCATTTGAAATGCCTCGTCGGTCCGCCGTTTTCGCTTCTGCATACGGACAATTCTTCCCTCGAGGGCTTCCCCCGCAGTAACCGAAAACAGTCAATTTAAGGTAGCGCTGCGCGCCCTCACGACTTCGCCGGCTTACTTCGCGGTCTCGGAGAAACGTTGTTCCCGGATCACCGTCACCCGGATCGTTCCCGGATACTGGAGTTCGTCCTCGATCCGACGACGAATCTTTCGGGCCATAAAGGGCGCATCAGCTTCGCTGATCCGATCCGGGCAGACAATGACCCGGATTTCCCTCCCTGCCTGGATTGCGTAAGCCTCCGTAACCCCGTCCATCGCGGTGGCAATTTCCTCGAGGCTGCGCACCCGGTGCAGATAGCCGTCAATGCTGTCAGCCCGAGCCCCCGGTCGGGTCGCGCTGAGGCTGTCGGCAATCATCACCAGACCAACATAAGGGCTTTCTGCCGGGACCTCGGCATGATGTCCCGCGACCGCGTTGACAACCCGGGAATCCTCGCTTCCGAGCCTTTTCAGAAGATAACTGCCAGCCAGGGCGTGGCTGCCCTCATGATCTTCATCAAGAACTTTCCCGATGTCGTGTAAAAGCCCGCTTCGCTTCGCAATCTCGGTTTCCAGTCCGAGTTCCGAGGCCATCAAGGCGCAGAGATTCGCCACCTCGATCGAGTGCTCTAGGGAATTTTGATTGTTTGAGAGCCGGAATCGCAACTTCCCCACGCAGGAAACAATCTCCGGATGCATCCGGTTCAGGCGAAGGCGCCGAAGGGCGTCTTCCCCGTTGTCGACCACGCTCTGTTTTACTTCCTCTTCGGCCCGGTTGACTGCTTCCTCAATGCTGCTCGGGTGAATCCGCCCGTCCTTGATCAGGGACTCCAGAGCAATCCGGGCGATTTCCCGGCGCACGGGGTCAAAGGAGGAGATAAGGACACTGTCAGGAGTCTCGTCGATGAGAAGCGTGGTTCCCGTCATCGACTCAAAGGATTTTATATTACGCCCTTCCCGACCAATGATGCGGCCCTTCATATCATCGCTTGGAATCGAGACAATGGTCGCCGTGATATCCTCTTGCGGTCTGGAACTGAGTCGCTGCATGCAGGCGATGAGAGTCCGCCGCGCTTCGTCCTCAATTTCTTTTTCCGAGCGGCCGAGAAGCTCGTCTTTCAGGTCGCGCACTTCGTCCGCGCACTCCTCCCGCGCCTGCTCAAGGATCCTCTCCCGGGCCGTTTCCATCGTGAGCTGGCCGATATCCTGAAGCTTTGCCCGGTATTGGCTTGAAAGGTCGCGGAGGCGGTCTTCCGAACGTTCTAGGGAAGCGTACTTTTCCTCCAGTTCGGCCCGGCGACGGTCGAGGACAGTGCGGTCTTTTTCCGTCGAAGCCACGGCTGCGGTCGCCGCCTCTTCGCGCCCCCGAAGCGAAATTTCGCGGTTTTGAAAAGCCTGCTCCAACTCGGCTGTGCGCTTTGAAAAAGCCAGTTCGTTGCGATTTTCGAACTCTTCCAGCCGCACCGCCTGCTTCTTTTCCTGAAGCCGGCAACGCTCCTCAAAACGCTCGGCCTGGATCTTTTTCAAGCGCCGATACATGAAAAGCGCAAAGGCTGCCGAGAAGGAGGCCCCCAGAATAAAGGCGACGATGCTGTTAAGGGAACCATTCATATGTGATTCCGATCCAGAAAGGACCGGAGGGCCTGCTTCCGGAAAACATTCATATACTCCCCCCAGCGATAGAGTAGCCCCGGACTGTGTCAAGGCTGCCGCCGCTCAACGCAAGGCGCCGACAAACTCTTTTACCGAGGCCACCGCGTAGTCGCGGTTCATCATCGCAATGAAATCAAGACTGATCCCTTTCGGACAAGCGGCCTCGCACTCCCCAATGTTAGTGCAGTTTCCAAAACCTGCCTCATCCATCGAACGGACCATCTTCAGGGAGCGTTTGTCTTTTTCCGGACGCCCCTGCGGAAGCATGTTCAACTGGCTCAACTTGGCCGAGGTGAAGAGCATCGCCGAAGCGTTCGGACACACCGCCACACAGGCTCCGCAACCGATGCAGGCGGCGGCGTCCATTGCCTTGTCCGCGACCGTCTTCGAAATCGGCAGGGCGTTAGCATCCTGGGCGGCCCCGATCCGCTGCTCAATGAAGCCACCGGCTTGCATGATGGTGTCGAATGAGCTCCGGTCGACAATCAGGTCCCGGACCACCGGAAACGGCTTCGAGCGATACGGTTCAATCGTGATTGTGTCCCCGTCATTGAAGCTCCGCATGTGCAGCTGGCAGGTCGTCTGCAGGGAATTTTTCCCGTGCGGGATCCCATTGATGACAAGCGAACAGGTTCCGCAGATACCTTCCCGGCAGTCATGATCAAAGGCCACCGGTTCGCGGTTTTCAGCGATCAATTGCTCATTCAAGAGATCGAGCATTTCGAGAAAGGAGGTGGACCCCGAGACACCCTTCATTTCATACGTGTCGAATTGTCCGGCGGATTGAGCGTTCTTCTGCCGCCAGACCTTCAGCGTGATACTGATATTTTTTTCAGACATGGTGATTTTCCAGTTTTTTAAAGCTTATTTGTAACTGCGGACCCCCATATGGACATTGTCGAAGGACAGAGGCTCCACGTGTTTTTC
>CAYFRH010000246.1:0-2811 GCA_964345345.1 uncultured Puniceicoccaceae bacterium
CGGATGATCTGATGAGCGATCATGTTTTCATCCGCCTCACGGCGGGATGCTACGGCGCGCCGGATGATCTGATGAGCGATCATGTTTTCATCCGCCTCACGGCGGGATGCTACGGAGCGGCGGATGACCTGATGAGCGATCATGTTTTCATCCGCCTTACGGCGGGATGCTACGACGGCGGGATGCTACGACGGCGGGATGCTACGACGGCGGGATGCTATACGGCGGTAGGATGGTACGGCGGTGGGATGCTACAGGCTACCGTAACAGGCCTTCAAGGAGGCTTCGCAGTTCGATGTGATCACGGGCGACGGGCATCTCTGGTTCGGCTTCGCGAAGACTTTCCGGCGGACGAAAGAGGACGGCGTGGTCGGCGGCCTGCAGCATGGTGAGGTCATTCCATGAGTCCCCGGCCGCGAGAACGCGGAAATTCAGTTTTTGCAAGGCCTGCACGGCCATGCGCTTCTGGTCCGACTGGCGCAGGCGGTAGTCGAGGATGCGCCCGTTGGCGTCCACTTCGAGTTCATGACAAAAGAGGGTAGGATAACCGAGCTTGGCCATCAGCGGGGCACAAAACTGTGTGAAGGTATCGGAAAGAATGATCAGGCGCGTCTGGCTTTGCAGCCATGCCGTGAACTCGACTGCCCCCGGCAGCGGTTCGAGGTCGCGGATGGCCTCGTAAATCGCCGGCAGGGTGAGGTCGTGTGTGCGCAGCAGCTCGAGCCGGTAGCGCATGAGGACATCGTAGTCCGGCTCGTCACGCGTGGTCCGGCGCAATTCCGGGATGTTTGTCGCCTCGGCCACGGCGATCCAGAATTCGGGAAGAAGGACACCTTCGAGGTCGAGGCAAACGAGATCCATATTCGCGAAAAGAGCGGGGGGAATTTGCCCTGTCAAGCGCCGGAAAACCGGTTGCGGCAAGGGTTTGCCTAAAATTGGGTTTGATACCCAACATTTGCGTGGCATATCCCGGAAGGCACATGAAGTTGAGTTTGAAAATGCAGTACGCCTGTCAAGTGCTTGGACAGCTGGGCTATTCCCATGGATCCCCCGATTTGCCCCACATCGATGAATTGGCGAAGGCGGAGGCGGTCCCGTCGAACTACCTTGTACAAATCCTGAATGAATTGCGCACGGCGGGACTGATTACAAGCCGTCGAGGCAAGCAGGGAGGCTATGCCCTTGCCCGGGCTCCGGAGGAAATCAGCCTCTTTGAGGTCATGCGGGCCGTAGAAGGGGAGATCCTCGCCCATAGCCAGAGTGGCAAGGGGGCCTCCGCCGAGCGTGCGGAAGTCGTCTGGCAGGACCTTGCCCGCCGGCTGGAATCGTTGTTGAGCGATTATTCCGTAAAGGATTTCATGGCCCAAACGGCCGGCGAGATGTGGTACATTTGATCGTGGTTTCCCTCCGGCGCTACTCCGCGTAGGCGGTGGCGGCCGGAACCTTGAAGACGGTGCGGTCGGGCAGGCGAAGGGCGGTGAGCTGGTAGCCATAGACGCAACCGGTATCAAGGCCGACGGCGTGGGGATGAACGAGGGGTTCCGGGCGTGGGGTATGGCCGTAGAGGACCAGCTCGGGGCCCCGCCATTGTTCCGCCCAGGGTTGGCCGTCCGGCAGAGCGCTGCGTTTGTGCGGGCGGCCCCTGTCATCGAGAACCTGCACGCGGAGGACGTCCGCCGGCGGCTGTTGTTCGAGGGGCCATCCCGGCAGGAAACCGCCATGAACGACAAGGGCGCGCAGCTCGTGGAGGCGAAAAACATGCGGCCATCGTGCGATCCACTCGAAGTCGGCGACGCTTAGTTGGTCGAAGGTGGAAAGATCCCGATCCTTTAACCGGCTGGGGTCGTTGTTTTGCCATGCCCGCAGGAGGCGCTCCTCGTGATTGCCGAGGACGGAGCGGATGTTGTGTTTGCGGGCGAGTTCGAGAACGCCGGCGCTGTCCGGGCCCCGGTTGATGAGATCTCCGACGGCAAATATCCGGTCCGTTGCCTCCGGTTCCAGCAGCTCCAGCATCCGGCGCAGTTCCCTCGCGCAGCCATGGATATCGCCAAGGACGAAGGTCCGTCCTCCGCAAGGCGGAAGATTCCAAATGCGCAGCTTTTCCATGGTAGTGTAAGGCAACTTCGGTAATCCCGCTACGGCGTCAAGGATTGCCATTTGCGGGAAGGTCTCCATTCCGGTGGCGACATGGATTGGACCGTTGGCAAAGTGAGCACCGCTTCCACCCTTACCGGCGAACCCTTTGCGATCGGGGAACGGGTCTGCAGTCTGCTTTTCCTTTCCCCCGAAGGCGGGTTGGAACGCGTGGATATCCGCGAGGAGGAACGGGATCAGGTCGGCGAACGCGGACGCCTCCTCTGCCGGTGGAGCCAGAAGATCAAGCCAAAGCCGGAGGATCCGGCCGAGGAGCGCCGCGCCGCCCTGCATTCGGCAGAGGAGAGTTTTCTCGCGCTGTATGAGGAACCCGGGGAAGGGGAGGCGGAAGGCGACATTGACGAGGCCACGAGGGCGGCCCGCGATCGGCTCAAGTTTATTCTGTCCCTTCAACTGGAACGCAAGCGCATCCTCCGCCCCCTGGGCAAAGGCCGCTACCGCCATGTCGCCAGCAAACGGGAATTTGAAGTTCCCCAGCTCCCGCTGACGTCGGAACTGGTCCGTGACCTGAAGGCGGATCTGCTGTAGGGCCTCGCCTTGCGCGAGGGCCCCGTCGCCTCGGGGGCACGGTGGTCATTTGTAGGGCCCCGCCTTGCGCGGGAGCCCCGTCGCCACTGAGGGGCACGGTGGGCGCGGGGACAAGCCCCGGCCCTACAG
>CAYFRH010000247.1:0-2776 GCA_964345345.1 uncultured Puniceicoccaceae bacterium
GGAAACAAGCCCGCCGCCTCCTTATCCTCTTTGGTAAAACAGGACAACCCAGACTGTTAAGTCCTTTTTCCGGTAGCAGATTTATAACCGGCCCAAAATGAATCAGGAGGCGGCGGGCTTGTTTCCAAGGGTTGTGTTCGAGCGCAGGCATCAAAAGGACTCGTGAAGAAGATTTTTCATCGCCGCTTCCAAATCAGTGCGGGAGATGACGTCGGTATCAAGCATGCCAAGCGCCGCTTCCGCAAGCGGTGTCGGGGCCTTTTCCTTGACGGCCCGCCATGTCGCCACGGCCCGCTCCCGCTCGCCCCATTTCCAGAAAAAGCCCCCGAGGACGGCATCCTGTGTTGGATCGGTGGGCGGTTGCTGGCGGACCCACTGCCGTTGCTCCTTCCATGAGCCGAAGGCAGATCTTTGCGGATCTCTCAGCAGGGCAAGGTTGAAATAACTGACGGTGTAGATCCTTCGGGCCTCGGCACGCTCAGGGTGATTTTCAAGGACCTTTCGGGCCCAGCGGGCGGCGGTGGCGTCACGACCGAGTTCGGCGTTGGCGTTGGCAAGGAGGAGGCGATCCTGCACGTAGGTCTTATCGCTGGAGATTTCCGCGAAGGACCCGCAAGTGAGAACTCCGAGCAGCGCCAACAGAACAAGGCTGACGGCAAGCCGCTTCCTCTCTCGGTGCAGGTTGCGGAACCAACCGACAGAATTAACGGCGAGGAGGACAAGAATGGGGACGAGAGGAAGCCGGAAACGGGCGCTGGCATAGAAGAGGATCAACATGGCGGCATAAGAGGCGGCCAGCAGCAGCAAAAGGACCGCGAGTCGGGGATGGGTACGGAACAGTTGAAGAAGCCCGAAGGTGGCGAACAGGAGGAGTATGCCCCAGCCAAGGGGATTGAATTTCAGGAAAGGGGACCGGGCTTTGTGGAAGGAAAAGGTATGGTTATTATACTGCTCGTAATTATGAAGAACCGCATAGCTTTTGTAGAGCCAGAGCCCGAAAACCTGGTAGGGATTTTCGAGAACATGTTCGAGAAATTTTCCCCGCCAGTGGGCGTTCATGGCATCAATGGAGTAGGGCGGTTCTTCCTCCGGATGCGCCTGCCCGTAGAGGTGGATCGACTCGACCTTGGCGGGGTTTGCGGCACCAACGCGGCCGGAAACATCGACGGATTGCGTGAAGTACAACCCGTTGGCCTCCGGTTTATTGGCCGCCCAGAGGTTATAGGCTCCCTGCCATGGGAGGATGCGGAATTCCCCGGAACGAAGCTGGTTTGCCATTCCGAAGGCGAGGAGCCCCAGCAAAAGGGGCGCGTAGCCGATGAAAAGGCCCTGCAACGATCGCCGTTCCTGTGCCCATAAAAGGGCAAAGGGAGCGACCAAAGCCACGGGCAGAAAATGCGGCCGGACAAGGGCGGCGAGAGCAAAACAGGCGCCGGCGAGCAGCGTCGTCCGATTCCCTTTGCGGAGGCCGAAATGGATGCCCAGTAGGAAGAGAAATATGCTTACGGTGGTGTCGTAGAGTAGCGCGCTGAAAAACAGGGAGAGCGGATAGATGGCGTACAGGGCGAAAGCAAGAACCGCCTGCCAACGGGTGAAGTTCAATTTCAGGGCGATCTTCCAGAGAAGAAAAGCGCTCCCGAGGTGGAGACAGAAACCGACGAGGGAGGCGAGGAATGGCCCGGTATCTTCGGCACCGAGGAATCTTAGAAAGGCCGGGTACAAAGGCGACCGGTAAAACGGTTCCGTCGCCTGCTCTTGTGAGAATAAGCTTTGGCTTTCCGCCACATTTTCGGCGGCGTCCAGTTGCGGTGCCAAGCCGAGGGGGGAGAAAGCGACCTCGAACCATCCGAAAAACGCGTAGGCGATGATCAAGGCGGCAATGCCGAGGCGAAGCCCTCGCCCTTCGGCAAGATCCGACCCTTTGGAATTCTCGTCCGGGAAAGCGGTCATTCCAGAAGAAAGATGAAATTAAGGGGAACGCCCTTTTGCGTGACCGTATGAAGCAGCTCCGCTTCCGGAAAGGAGCGATGCAGATTCATGCGGGTGATGGATACGAAAAGGTGTGCCTCCTCCGCCTCCTCGGTCACTTTAAAAGCATCGTCCAGCGTTTCCTCCAACATCCATGGCGGGTAACGCTGGAAAATCAGAACCTGCTCCGTTCCGAAACGGTCCTGCAAATCCAATTTGTTTTCATTCAGCCACTGCGCCGCCTCTTTGTGGGAGAGCCCCCAATAATCCGTCTCATCGCGCAGGTACGCCCCATTGAGACCTCCCGCGAACGCATTGAAATGGATGTACTGGTAAGGATGAAGGGTCGCCATCCGCAGGCCGATCCAGCCGGTGCCGAGGATGAGGAGGGTGAGGAGGGTTTTCCCGAAAATAGAAGGAGCCGCGTTTTCCAAATGGCGGATAACAACATTGGCCCCCACCGCGACGGCCATTACCAAGGGGGGAAGAACAAAAAGGAAATGGCGCATGCCGTCATAAAGCACTGGCCCGGTGGCAAGAAGATAGAGTACGGGGAAAATGAACGCAAAGACGGGAATCGCATAGGCGAAAGTGCGCTCCGGTAGTCGGAACTGGTTGCGGGAAATGCCTTTAACCAGTAACAGAAGAGCATAGGTGAAAATGATGCCGGACAGGATGAGGAGGGTTTCCGGAAGCGTAACAAAAATCCAGTACGGCACATAATAAACGGGAAGGTTCTGCGGCGCCCAGAATTCGCCGTCCATGCGGACCCATCCGGACCATGAATAATTCTGGACCGTTTCCATGC
>CAYFRH010000248.1:0-2753 GCA_964345345.1 uncultured Puniceicoccaceae bacterium
GGCGACGGTTCAACGGTTTTAATATTTGCGGGGATAGCCTTGTTTAGCGTGGGTTCGCACCGTTTGCCTTTTCCCGCTGCACATCGTCACGATTTCTTAAATTGCCCCTGCTGTTATGTCCGACCCCAGTAACCCGGAAAACGAAAAGCCAACGGATGAATCGTCGGAGGGAATCCCTCCGGTTTCTTCGGAAAACGAACCGGACCCTTACGCGGATGCGAAAGACGCGGGTCGAGGGGAGGTAACAATCTACGCCCTTGGAGGGATCATCGATGAATTCGCAACCTCCGGATTCCGGAGCCTGAACACGCTGTTGCTGATCGTCTTCCAGATGAACCCGCTGATTTTGGGGCTCATTTCGGCGATCAAGTCCATCTGGGACGGGATCATGGACCCGATCGTGGCGCACCTGTCCGACAACTTCAATTCCCGCTTTGGGCGCCGCCGGCCCTTTATATTAGCCGGTGGGGTGATGATGGCTTTGACCGCGTGGATCACGTGGCAGTTTATGCCGGAGAACGACAAAATGCTGCCGAACGATCCGGTGGTTCCCGAAGTTTATCATGCGGATGAATTGTGGAAGGATTTCGGAGAGTTGAGCCTCGCTTACGGCGTGCCGGGTACCGACATCGAAGTGGTGGTCGAACCGGGAGCGGCCTCGACGGAGACCCGAACGGCCCTGAAAAACTACGCCGAAGAGGCGGTCAAGACGCTTGGAGGCGAGACGAAGGCCCTTTACGGACTTCGGAGCGCCGAGGAGGAAGTGGGGGAAGATCCGCCGCCGTTGTATTCGCTGGTTGTTGAAGCAGTGGCTTTATCGGAGACGGTAAATCCCGGACCCGGGGATGATGCGGTTTCGGACTCCTTCAACGGTCGCCTGCAAATTGCTTTGCGGGGGCCGGGCATAAAGACCGAATCCCGTTCCGTCGTCGACTTTCGTCTGCGCGAAGAGCTGGTCCCGGCGCTTGAGCGGGACGTCAACTTTCTCAATACCGTGCTTTACTTTTTCCTTGGGGCACCCGAGAAAATCGGCCTTGAGCTGACGACCGAGGCCCAGCGGATACCCCTGAATGTGGAGCGTCGCCGGGCGGGAGAGCGCGCCTTGAAAGCGGCTATCGAAACAGGTGCCATGGAGTTGCTTTCCGAACGCTTCGGGCTCCCCTTGGGACGAATTACCCCCGAGGTCGCGGAGGTGTCACCGCAGTGGTCGCAGACGGTTAAGGAACGGGCAATGGAGCGTTGGGAGTCGGAACCCGACTTTTTTGAAAAATTACTTATTTCCCACGGGACCATCATTGATCTCAGCCGTGCGGAGCGGACCCCGGAGGAAGCCGCCGCGATCCGCGAATTCCTCGCGGATTACCCGGAAGAGGACGAACGGAGCTTGACCGCGAAATTATATGGGACGGTACCGATCAAGGAAGCGGCTGGACGCCAAGCGACCTTGCTTAACCCCGAGGGCGTACGCGAATTCAAGGGGATCTGGGAGAAAATCGCGGAAGGGCTCTCCGCTTATGTTGGCGCGGAGGGAGCGCAGGAGCGCCGCTTTATCTGGTTTGTCACCGGAATGTTCCTTTTGATGGCTATTGCGCAGACACTTTATGGCGCTGCGTATTACGCGCAAGGAATTGAGATCGCCCCGTCCTACAAAGGAAGGACACAGGTCGTTGCCTACCGCTCGGTATCCAACACTCTCATTAATTTTCTCACGCAGCTGTTCCTGCCGCTTTCGCTCATGCCCATCTTTCTGAATGCGCGGCTGGGTAACCTTTACCTTACGTACGTGCTCGCTCCCATTGGCATTGTGCTGGCCTTGGTGGTCTTTTTCGGAACCAAAGAACGCACGGTGGTTATACGCGACAAAACAAAGAAAGGTCCCGGTTTTTTTACAGCGGTTCGGGAGATCGGGATCAACCCCGAGTTCTGGCGGATTCTTGGGATGTATATATTTATTGGCTACGCAATCGGCAGCTTCCAGGGCCTTGGACATTTCCTTTCGGTGTATTATATTTTTGAGGGTAATCTTGTCGCCGGAGCTTCTTATGGGGCCGCCGTGGGGATGATTTCCACGATCATGTCCCTTGTCACAATTCCGGTGTTTGTTTACCTGTGCAACCGTATCGGCAAGCACAATACTCTGCGCCTCGGGCTGGGCAGCCTTGCGCTGGCCTCTGTCGTCAAATATTGGTGCTACAATCCGGACATTCCGGAGCTGATGTTCATCCCGGCACTGCTGTATTCGCCCGCGATTTCCATTTTCTATAAGGTTTTGGGAACGTTGATGGGGGATGTGACCGACTACGATGAATTGTTGCACGGGGAAAGGCGCGAGGGAATGTTTGGCGCGGTCATGGCGATTATCATGAAATCTCTCGGTGCCTTCACCGGGGTTGCCACGGGTCTGATC
This sequence comes from uncultured Puniceicoccaceae bacterium, assembly GCA_964345345.1. Taxonomy (GTDB): domain Bacteria; phylum Verrucomicrobiota; class Verrucomicrobiia; order Opitutales; family Oceanipulchritudinaceae; genus Oceanipulchritudo. The sequence goes on from CAYFRH010000248.1 coordinate 2,408, forward strand.
ATCGTGCTCTCCGGATTCGAGCAGGGCAAAGGGATGCACCAGGACCCGGGGGTCTTCCACAACATGCTGGTTCTCTACAGCATTGTCCCGGGCATCGCGGCTTGCGGCGGTTTTCTGATCTTCCGCAAATTCAAGCTTACGGAAGAGCGGGTGATCGAAATCAAGAAGCAACTGGCCGTGCAGCGTCGTCAGAAAGCGGAGGCGGCTGAGGCACCGAAAGCAGCGGACGAAGAGCAATAATACCAGATCCCATTAGTTGTGTGCATATCCTCCTTTGTTCTCACACGGAGCCACGGGGCCCACGGAGCAAGGGTACATTAATCGCCCCGAGAGCTTCGGGGCTCCG
>CAYFRH010000249.1:0-2673 GCA_964345345.1 uncultured Puniceicoccaceae bacterium
ACAACGATGAGCAATTGCACCTTGGCGTCAGCTGGTATCCCGAGCTGTGGCCGGAGGAGGAGTGGCCGAAAGATGTGGCCCGCATGCAGGAAGTGGGCTTTACCATGGTGCGTCTTTTCGAGTTCGCATGGAAACGCTTCGAGCCAACGGAGGACCAATTCGATTTCGCGTGGGCAAGGGAAATTCTTGATCTTCTCCATGAGGCCGGTCTCCGTGTGATGTTGGGTACGCCCTCGGCCGCACCCCCGGCATGGCTGACAACCCGCTATCCGGAAGTTCTGCAATGCCGCCCGGATGGAACAAGGAGAGGGCACGGGCAGCGCAAACATTACAACCCGCATTCGACCCTGTACCGCAAGTTCGCGGAGCGGATCGCCCGGCGCATGGCGGAAGAATTGGGGGACCATCCCGCGGTGCACAGCTGGCAGATCGACAACGAGATGTCCGGCTTCGACTACGGGCCGGAAACCAGACGGCATTTTCATGCATGGCTGGCTCGTAGGTATGAGTCCATCGAGGAGCTGAACCGTCGCTGGGGCCTTGATTTCTGGTCGCAGGCTTATGACAGTTTCGAACAGATTCCCCTCGTCACCGCCAATGTCGGTTCGATTGAAACGCCGGAGCGGCACCATCCCTCCCTTATCATGGCGATTGCCGATTTTCAGAATGAGGCGTGGGACCACTTCATCCGAAGCCAGGTGAACGCCATTCGTGAAACCTGTCCCCATCCCATCACAACCAACATGACAGGTTTCCTTGGTGGAATGGACTGGTTCCGGCATTTCCGGTCCCTTGATCGCAGCGGGGCCAGCATGTATTCGGATTTAAGCTACTATCATCTTAATTATGCCCGCTTTGACCGTTTACGGGCGGAGAAGAAGGCCCCCTTCTGGCTCTTGGAGACCGCTCCCAACTGGTCGGGGGGCGGTCCGGTCTGGAATATCCATCACAACGAGGACGGCATTCAGGCCTTCACATGGATCAGTGTCCTTACCGGTGGCAGCATGGTCCTGTACTGGCAATGGCGCGGCCACTGGGCCGGCCAGGAGATGCAGCACGGGACCTGTGTTTCGCAGACCGGCAAATGGATGCCCGGTAAGAAGGCCTGGCAGGCGATGGCCGCCGCTTTTCGCGAGCACGGCCCCTTCCTGCTCGAAAACCCGGCTCAGCGCGGCCCGACGGCCATTCTGACAAAGACGGAAAGCGCATGGTTGTTCTCCATTGACCCTATTCATCCCGACAATCGGTACGCGAAACGACTGCAGGAGGACTACGAGTTGCCGTTGGCGAAAGAGCATTTTCAGCGGGACCTCCTGCACGAAGAAGGGGACTTTTCCGGCTACCGGATTCTTCTGGTTCCACAAATGCCGATGCTGCGGGAGAAAAGCAAAGAACGGCTGGCCGACTGGGTGAGGGAGGGTGGACAGCTTGTCCTTGGCCCTTTGACCGGGAATCGGACTCTCGAAATGACGACTTGGACGGACCGCGAATACGGTGGTCTGGAAGAAATCATCGGCGCGGAGCAGTCCATCCGTTTCAGTCCCCACTGGGTCGAGGAAACCATTGAAGTGGTCTTTGACGACGGGGGCCGCTGTCATCCGCGCATCTGGTGCGACGGGTTCGCTCCCGCCGAAGGAACGCGGATTCTTGCTCGATATGAGGGCGGCTATGGCGACGGCCATGCCGCGGTCGTGGAAAGGGACTACGGGAAAGGGAGGGTCATTACCCTCGGCTGCCCCCTCGAAGAAGCCGCTTTTCTCGGACTTTTCCGGCGGGTGGCTCTTGCGGCAGGAGTCGAGCCCGCCGCCCGCGGAGGCGAGGGCGTCCTCTGTTGTCCGCGCGTCGACGCGGACGGCAAGCCTTCCGCCCTTGGACTTGTCAATACGCGCAAAGAGCCGCGAAAAATTGAGATTACCGGTGAAGGAAGGGACTTGCTCTGCGGGGAATTCTGCTCGGGCGAGGTGCCGCTCGCCCCCTTGCAGGTGCGACTTATCCGGTACGCGTAGTTGGAGGGAAACGCCCCCTGGGTAACCAGCCTTTTGGTGCGAATTTGTGCCACCCCTCCGGAGAAATGTGTTCATGATTTCGCGACAAACTCCGGCCTGTGGCCCTCCTTCGTCGGTGTTTGCTTTGGGGATAGTCTAAGTCTATGCCGTACTCGCAGATAGCGTCTTGATGGGTTCTTGCTCTTGCCAGGTTATGCCATCTCATCGATAATTTTAATTATGGCAAAAAGCGATCAATCCCCTTCCGAAATCGCCGTTGCGGCCATCCAACTCAACTTGAACGGCGGCTTTGAGGAGAACGTCGCCAAGGCGGAGGAAGCGGTCCGGGAAGCGACATCCACTGGGGCGGAGCTGATTCTTCTTCCGGAACTTTTCCAGGGACCCTATTTTTGCCGGGAGGAAAAAGCGGAATTTTTTGCCCAGGCTCATCCGCTCCAGGAGCATACGCTTGTGCGAAGGATGCAGGAGCTTGCAGCGGAACTGCGGGTGGTCCTGCCCGTTTCCTTTTTCGAGCGGGATGGCAATGCCTACTACAATTCGCTGACGATGGTGGATCGGGACGGTTCGCTCCTTGGTGTGTATCGAAAAAGCCATATTCCGGACGGTCCCGGGTACGAAGAAAAATACTACTTCCGTCCCGGCAATACCGGCTTCAAGGTCTGGGACA
>CAYFRH010000250.1:0-2628 GCA_964345345.1 uncultured Puniceicoccaceae bacterium
GCATCTGCCATTATCGGAACCCATGACTGTCCTTGTTTCCTGCTACAACAACTGGACCTCCGTTGAGCGTTGCCTCGTTTCTCTCGAGGCGCAGACGGACCGGCACTTCGGCGTTTACCTTGCCGATGACGGTTCGGGGGAGGCCTTTGTCACAAAGTTGGAGGGATGGAAGACGGCGACTTCCCTCGATCTTGAACACATCTGGCAGGAGGACATCGATTTTCGCAAACCGGAGATCCTGAACAAGGCCGCGTGGGCCACGGAAAACCGGTACCTGCTCTTTCTGGACGGCGACATGGTCGTGCGGAAGGACTGGGTGGCCGCGCACCGCCGCCTGGCCCGGGCGCGTTGTTATATGACCGGAGGAAGCCACATCAACATCCCCTCCGCCGTACAGGAGAGGCTCAGCTTGAAGGACATCCGTGAACAACGCCCCTTCGATTGGCGGTGGTTGCGCGGGCGCGGATTGGCGGAGGCCCGGAAGTACCGGCGCCGACTTGCCCGTCACGGATTGTGCGCGCGCCTGCTCGATTTCCTGACACCTCGCCGGGACAGTTTCGTGGGATGCAATTCCGGGTGCTGGAAGGAGGATTTTTGCAAGGTGGGGGGATTCGACCAGACCTTTGTTTATGGCGGAGAGGATCGGGATCTTGGCATCCGCATGGCCAACATCGGCATTCGCGGTATTCGTCACCGTTACAGCCTTGCCGCTGTGCACCTTGATCATGAGCGGCCATGGCGTGACAGTGAACGGGTTAAGCAACAAAAGAAAATGATCAAGCAGCGGCGGAAAGAGAAACGGGTCCGCCCTGAACATGAGAGTGCGCTGAAGCACTAAAGATTTTTCGAAACTGGTCAGTTTATCGCGAAGAAATGTCCGGCCTTTTCTTCTCTTTGGCTCCCCGGCCTCGGGAAAGGCTCTGTACCTTCTTGAAAAAGGAGACCATGGCCATGGCCTCACGTTCAATGGTGTAGTGGTTTTCCACTTTGCGTCGGGCTTTTGCTCCCATGGCGGCGGCGGCTTCGGGCCCGGCGAGCAGCTGCCGGAGGCGGTTTCGGATGGCCCCGATATCCTCCCGGGGGACGCGGAAGCCGTCTTCGCCATCGGCGACAATATCCCTCCATGCCCCGGCTTCCGTGGCGACGACGGGCGTGGCGCTGGCCATGGATTCGAGAACGGTGAGGCCGAACCCCTCGCTGCGGCTGAGCGCGGCGGTGACGGAAACGGCCCGGAAAAGGCCGGGAAGCTCCGCGAACGGCCGTTCCCCGAGAAAGAGAAAGCGGTCTGCCTTGCCGGCGGCCTTGATCCGGCCCCGCAATTCCTCCTCAAATGGGCGGAATTGCGGGGTCGTTCTGCCGCATAAAAGCACCGTGGTATCGGGAAATTCATCCAGCAGGGGCAGGGCGGCCTCCACGAGGAGATCGGTTCCCTTGGAGGGACGGATGCGACCGAAGATGCCGATCCCGCGTTTGCCCGGCAGCCCGAGGGCGCGCCATTCCGCCTCTTTGTCATGGCAAGGTCGATACGTTGCGGTGTCGATTCCGTGCGGGATGACGACGTCGGGCGGTCGTTTCATGTAGGCGGCGGCGGTGGAGGACGTGGTGAGGAGGCCGTCCATCCGTCCCATAAGGAAATTGCTGAAGCGTGTGTGGTGGCGTTGGGCGGTGGAAGTAAAGACGATGCGCAGGCGGGCGCGGAAGAGGTCGCGGGCGAGCAGGGCGAGGACCATTTCCTTGTTGCGGCGGGCGTGAAAGACGGGCGGGGGCGTTCCCGGCTGGAGACGGCGGCCAATACGGACCATTTGCGGGAAGGAGATGACGGGAACGCCGGACGGCAGGTGGTGGGCCCCGAGCACCACCGTTTGCATCTCCCGGCGCAGCACTGGGAGCACCTGTAACATTGTCGAAGTGACGCCCGAAAAGCGCTTGCCGGCATTCCCGATGATCAATTCCACCATGAGGGTAAAACGGTGGAAGCAAAGACCGGGAAGGTCTATGCTTTTCCAGGAGGCCGCGGGTTCCCCGGGAAGGGAAGGATTGCACGAAGAGGAATTTTGGCCACGATTGGTTTGTATGCGGTTGGCAACGGCAATGAAAGCGGAGGGAATGGCGACGGTGCGGGCGGTCCGTCTGGCGAAGGAGACAACGCTGGTCCTCGGGATGACGCTGTTTCTTCCTTTTCTCGTCCACCTGCTGCCGTCGTGGGACGATTCGCCGTTGGGGGCGCATCTGCTGCCGATTTTCTACGCTCCCCTCGCCGCCATGATGATGGGAAGGATGGGGATCGCCCTCGGAGTGAGCCTCGCCGCGCCATGGATCAACCACCTCCTGACGGGATTGCCGCCGGTTCCGATGGCAATGACGCTGTGCCTGCAGTTGGTCGTTTTTCTGCTGGTCGCCCAGCTTCTTCAGCAACGTCAATTTCCGGCGTTCAGCCTCGGTCCGGTCGGCTATGCCGCCGCTTTGCTCCTTTCCTGTGCCCTCGGGAGCCTATTAGCTACCCTCGGCACTTTCTTTCCCCTCCAGTTCGGGGGCTTTTTCGGGCACCTGTTCGCCTCTTTTCCGGGCCTGCTTCTGCTTGCGATGATCGGTCACTGGTTTGGCCGCCAACCGCATGCGCCCGCCTGA
>CAYFRH010000251.1:0-2623 GCA_964345345.1 uncultured Puniceicoccaceae bacterium
ACTTTGCAAAGAGGCCCGCCTGTTCCTCTTTGGAATAACCGAGTTCATAACAGCGGGACCCGTTTACGACCGGTCGCCCGGAGGATTCGATTTGCCTGAGGAGAGAAGCGAACGCGCGGGCTTTTTCGCCATCTTTGCGAACAAGCCGTGTCGACAGCCGGTTGACGGAGAGGCCTTGCGGTAAAAGATTCTCCGGATCGGTGACAATCTCCACCATGGCCCCTTTCTCCTCAAGCGCTCGGGCAAGGGGCTTAACCCAGACGGGGATGTCGGTAAGTAATGTTATCCGCATAGTCCTAAAAGCCTTTCATTTCCGTTGACTCCGGTAGGGAAAGAGATCGAGAAAGCCGCCACGGGTGTATAGGGAGCGGCACCTGTTCCAGAACTTTGGGTCGAAAATCCGTGCGTGCGTATCCGTAAAATAACGTCGTGTCTCCTCGCGGCGAAAGAGGAAACGGGGCCACTCTTCGGGAAAAACATCGCTCGGTCCGATGGAGGTGATTTCGCCGTCTTCGTCGGGAAGCCGGCGGAAGAAGCAGGAGGTGAGAAGCTCCACCTCGTCGTAGTCATAAAAGACGACACGGCCGAGACGGGTGACGCCGAAATTCTTCAGGAGGAGATCCCCGGGAAAGATGTTCGCCCAGGCGAGGTCCTCGACGGCGGCGGCGTATTCATCGAGAAGGGCGGCTTCGTCTTCCCTCTTTTCCTCGAGAACAAGGTCCAGCGGGTTCATTTTCCGTTCCACAAGGACCTCGCGGAAAAATACCATGCGGGTCGAAAAGGAGAGGGAGGCGGCGCAACGCTCCTTGAGCAGGTCCAGCAGTTCGGGGGCGAAGGCCTCGGCGGGGAAGGGCAGGTTTTCGAAGAGGTGGGAGTCGGCGAGGCGGCCGACGCGGTCGTGCTCGGCGACGAGGCGGTATTTGCGGAGGACTTCCCGCCGCCCCACGCTCTTGGGCGGGTCCGGGGTATCTTTGATGATTTTGAAGACGACGGGAAAAGTGGGCAGGTGGAAGACGACCATGACCATTCCCGGCGTGCCGGGCGCGACGACCATGGATTCCCGCGAATTTTTCATGTGCCGCCAGAGTTCTTCCAGCAGAAGGGCGCGCCCCAGCAGGATGTAGCCGGTGTTGAGCAGTAGCTGCCAACGCGGTTTGCCGGGAAGCATCTCCTCAAGAAGGGGCAGAAAGGAGAGATCGTTTCCGCGGCGCGGAATGAGCATCGCACGCGAAAATTCGAAGACCGGGGTGATTTCCTCCTCCGAGGCAAGGACGGCGTCGACGACCGGTCCTTCGGCGTCGTGCGTGATCGCGAGCAGCAAAAGCCGCTCCGTGAGCGCACCGCGATATCGTGCGATAAAGTAAGCGCGGCGGTTGCGGAAAAAGGCATTGGAAAACACCTCGAAATCCTCCGGCAGGGAAAGGCCCTTGGCCGCCGCGAAACCCCGCGCCGCTTCCCGGGAGCGCTTGGTCAGGATCGCGAAGGGAAACGAGGAAATGTTATCCGTTTGTTCATGATCGAATCGGATCCATGAGGAAGGCGAAGTGCCCTTGCGCTCTCCTGCGGGGATGTGGAGCCGCCCTGTCGGTGGTTCCCCTCCCAGAATGCGACCAGCGGCGGCGTGGGCGTTTATCCACTCGTCCATGGGCCCGTTTTGGACGGGAGGAGTGGTGAGCGCCGCGTCGGTGGCCTCCAGGGAGAGAGACTGCAGGTTCCGCAATTCCGACCACTCCTGTTGCAGAAAATGACGTTCCGCCCGTTTACCGAGGTCTTCAAGGACCGCGAGGTGCCGTTCAAGGCCGGGGGCCGTCGTTGGGTCGGGGGATTCCATGATCCTTTACGTTTTAAAGGAAAGGATGACCGTGCAAGGGAAACCGCCGCAAAAGGGGCCCTTCGTCCATTACAACCATTTTCAAATAGAATGGCATGAGTGTCTTTTCCGCCGGGGGTCCTCCCTGCAAGGCGGCGCGGAGGTCCGCCGGGAGCCACGGTCAAATTCTTACGATTTCGGCTACGTGTCCGTCGTTGCCGTTGATCCCGGCCAACGGCCGGGGACCATACCAGATACGGGTCGGGGAATGATCTCGGGGGCTGAAGGCCCGGAACCACTGCTCCTACGGGCTTTCAGCCCTTTCCCGCTTGACCCGGACTCCGTTGCTTACGAGCGGCTTCGGTCTGGACGTGGACTTCGAGGCCCCGTGGCCTCGCTCCCCGCCGGGTGGGATTTATGAAAATTCAAAGTATGCGTGAAGAGGGATATAGCCATGCTCGTCCGTTTACCATTGCGGTTAACGCTTCGCAATTTCGAGCGGGTAAACCCGGGGGGCTGCCGCAAACAAGCGCGTAGCGCCGGGCGGTCATAGCCGTGGGCTTTCTTCTCGAATCGGATCTCCGGTTTCATGCCGACAGGTTCTTCTTGGCGGCCACGCGGGTTGTCACCAAAGCAGCGATACGCCCACAGTCGGTCCGTGATGATGCATTTCCTTATCGGCGGTTACGACTGTGAGGCTGCGCAGAATTGCAGCGGCAAAGATGGCACGGTCAACTTGATCCAAATGTTGGCCCTTATTATTTCGCTTGGGCCAATCCATTGAGGCCGACGTCCAGGCAATCGCAGCGTCAC
>CAYFRH010000252.1:0-2607 GCA_964345345.1 uncultured Puniceicoccaceae bacterium
TGGGTCGTCCGCTCGACCTCGATTTGCAGGAAGGCTTTGTCGGTGGCGTCGAAAGGGGGCGCGAGATCAAGGGTGACCGACTCCCGATCACCGCTCGCGGGCACGACGCTTTCCCCGAGCACCGTCGGTTCCTGCCATTGCTCAAGGTCGACGGAAACGAAGGGGCGAAAGCGCAGGTCTTCCCGTCCGGCCTTGCGTTGATAGACCATGCGAATGCGCCCGTCCGCCTCGAGCGAAAGGGACGGTGCCGGACCTGCGCCGGGTTGCCGCGGATCTCCGCCAAAGGCATATTCAAGGAGATTGCTTTGCCCGTCGCCGTCGGGATCGGCGGCCTCATCGCTCTCGGGGGAACCGGGATCGAAAAATTTCCCAAGCCACTCTTCGAAGGCGAAATCGTCGTTGAGAATATGCACCGTAATTTCCGCCGGTTCCCCGGGCGGCATGCCCGGATCGACTTCGTATAGTTCCAGTCGCAGAGTTTCCGCCGGTTCCACTGTGAAATCGTCGATCAAGGAAAGCGTGGTCGTTGCGGTTTGTTGACCGGGCGCGAAAGCAAGCACCTCGTCAAGGCTGACAAAGTCCTCCCCGGCCAAGGCGGTTCCCTCCACGCTGCGCAACCCCACCCTCAGCGGGCCGTCCGCGCCGCCTGCGCGGCGCACCGTGACCGCCAGCTCCCCGACGCCTTCGGCAAGAGCGAGGTCGCCGCCGTCGAAAACAGGGACGCCAGGCGTAACCGGGTCTTGCGGAAGCAGGCGGGCAGTATAGGCGGAGACCGAGCCCTCCCCGTCGATCAGATTCCCCCCGAACTGTGCCAACCCGTCAAACGCGCCGGTAAAGACGATCTCCCCGTCAACATTACCGGCCATTCCCGTCACGCTAAGGGAGGCGGAACCATCAAGGTTATTTTCAAACAACTTCATGCCGGAGCGGTCGTAGCGACCAACCGAATACAAACCTGTGCCGGCGGCAAGGCTGTCCGGTCCCTGCAAATAATCAACGAAGCCGTTGGGACTGGCCGTAATAAAGAAATTGGCGGCCGAGGAATGCACCGACTGGTTTTGTTCCCAGACAATGGCACCGTCGTCCGGGGCCAGCCGCAGCAATTTTCCGCTGAACACTCCCGTCACATTGTCGAAAGCGCGTAAGCTGGCGTACACCTCCCCGAAGGCATTGGCGGCAAGGTCAAGCACACGCTGCTGTCCCTGTGTCGGATAACGTCGTTGCCATGCCATGTTGCCATCCGCTCCGTATCGGCGCAGGACCCCTTCAAACCCGTTCGTCCCCACCGTCCAACCGCCCGCCCAGACCCCACCGACGCCATCCGGGGCCAGCGAGGAAACGGCGTCGTCGCCGTCGAGATCGGGGTTTGGCTTAAAGACGCGCATCCATGAAAAAGCCCCTGTCGTCGCATCAAGGCGCGCAAGGACGGCATCGTTCGCTCCCACCAGAGCGTATTCACCCCCCAGATACAAGCCACCGTCTTCACCGAGAGCGACCGCATTGACAAGATCCAACGCCCCGGAGGGATCGGGAAGCGTCATATCCCAGAGCAGGGAACCTTCCGCCGAAAAGGCGAGCGCGGCAAGGTCCGCTTCGGTGATCTGGCCGTTGCTGTTTACCGTGATCCGGGAATAGCCCACAAAGACCCGCCCGTCCGCTGCCACGGTGAGCCGCGGACGGAAAACGCCACCGCCTGCAAAATGTCCGCGTTCCCAGAGCAAAGACCCGTCGGCCGCATATCGCCGCAGGAGAAGTTCCACCCCCGCGTTCGTGAATTCAATTTCCGCCCAGACGTAGCCCCCGTCGGGGGTTGCCGCGACCGTCGGAGCGGGTTCGCTTAAGGCAAAATTCGCGCTAACTTGGAACGCTTCGGTAAATTCGAAGCCTTCGAGGGAGGCCGCCTCATCATCGAGCAGGTCGATGCGTAACCGGCCCGGCGACCCAATCGTTGCCTCGCCGCCTGCCGCGAACAGTTCAAGGGCAAAGGACTCCGTGCCCTCCGTTTCGTCATCATCGACCAGAGCAACGGAAATCGTCCGATCGGCCGCCTCGCCGTCGGCCCATGTCAGCAACGCCTCCTCCACCGCGATAAAATCCGCCCCTGCCGTCGCGCTCTCCGCGACGGTCCGGTAGCGAACGGAAACCGGCCCGTCCGAGCCGCCTGACCGGCGGATCACCACCGGCAGGGAACCGCCATTTTCGGCGGCGTTTACCCGATCGGTCGCGAAGCGCAGAACCCCGGGTCGCGGAGCCGCCTCGTTGAGGAGGGCCGCCTCGAGGTTCAGCCGGCCCCCGCTCACCGTTTCCCCTGTAAAATCCTCCAGCACGTCCACCGTATCGAGCAGCCGCGCCTTGAGCGAAGCGGCGTCCTCGTCCGGAAATTCCGCCCGCAGCAAAGCCAGCGCGCCCGCCACATGCGGACTTGCCATCGAGGTGCCGCTGAGCGTGGCATAGCTCGCATCCCCTCCGTTGAAGGTCGAGCGAATGGAGGCTCCCGGCGCGGCCAGATCGACCGAAACCGCCCCGAAATTGGAGAAAGCGGCCCGCCGGTCATTCCGATCGCTTGCCGCCACCGAGAGGATGTGCGGTAGATCATAAGCCGCCGGG
>CAYFRH010000253.1:0-2591 GCA_964345345.1 uncultured Puniceicoccaceae bacterium
TGAACAGGGACAGTTGCTGGTAAAGGTGTTTTACGACGGTGGCGGGAACGGTCTCCTCCGCATGGATCTCCCCGTCGCCGCACCGCAGCCGGCTCTTCTCGAGGTTGCCTCCGTAGATTCCGTCAACGAAGAGATCAACTTCCGCGTGGAAGGGACTCCCGAGGAAGCGGTGTCTCTTGAAAAATCGACGGATCTGTCAACATGGACGGAAGTGAGGTCTCTGCAGCTCGGCCCTTCCGGCACGACTGAGACGGATCTTTCCTTCAGCGGCGGGGAGCGGTTCTTTCGCGCGGTGGTATCCCCTTAGGTCGAAACGGGTCACTCCGGTAACGTGTAGCGGAAAATCATGCCGCCCCCGGACGCGGGGTCCTCGTCCGTTGTCAGGCCTCCGTAGACGCAGGTACCATACAGGTTCCCATCTATGAATACCGGGGATCGCGTCGGAACATTGCCATTGAGGCCGTCGGAAAAGCGGTGGAGGACGGTAAAGGCGTCCCCGCTTTTGCGGATGCGGAAAAGCGTGCCTTTGTCCCCGCCTTCGGCATTGCTGCCATGGGAAAACCCATAGAGGAACTGGCCTTGCGGACCCTCGACGAGATGTCCGTTCGGCTTACTGCCCGTGCCTGGGCTTTGCTGGAAAGAATGGAGCACTTCATGCTCTTCCGTTTCAAGGTTGTAGCGAAAAAGGGTTCCTTTGTCCGCAGGATTGAAAATTTCGCCAAGGGTCGTGCCGTACAAAAAATTGCCGCCGAAATGTGCGAGGCGATCGTAGGGGTGGGCCCCTTTCTTTCCGCCCTGAAAGCGATGCAGCACTTCGAACGTCCCGGTTTTCGGATGGAAACGGAAGAGGGTGCCGTACTTTTCCTCCTCATGCCGGAACAGATCGCTGGCTGTACCATAGAGCCAGTCTCCATGCGGTAGCAGCTGGCAGGTGGGATAGCGCCCGGTTTCCGGCAGGAAGCCATGCAAAACTTCATAGGGACCCTTCGGGAGATGGTAACGGTAAATCACTCCGCCGTCGTTCCTCTTGCTCCCATGGTAAGTGGTTCCGTAAAGATCTCCCTTGTACAAGATGGGCCCGGCGTGGGGATAAAAGCCCTTTTCGGAAGAGGACGTGAATTCGTGCAGGACGCGAAAGCCCGTCCCGTCGGTTTTAAGAGAGTAGAGGGTCCCGCCGTTCGATTCCTGTCCGCCGAATTTGGCCACCCCATAAAGGGTCTCGCCATCAACGGCAAAACCATTGAAAGGTTCGCGCCCATCAAAATGGCGGAAACTGTGAAGGCGGGTATGCGAGAGGGTGTCCGGATTGTAGCGAAAAATGGTCCCCGCGTCGTCGTCGCCGCCTTTGTAGGTAGAGCCATAGAGAAGACCCTCCAGCTCGATCAGTTCGGCAAAACTCCGCCAACCGTCGGGTCCGTTGAAGAGATGCAATGGCTCAAAGTTGCGGTCTTCCCGGGCGAGGCCCCGCAAGCGAAGAAAAGCCTCAATTTCGAGGAGACTCTTTCCAATGGCTTCCCTGTCCGCCTGCGTTCCCGGCAAGTCGAGGAAAAAGGCGTGCTGCTGGTCCGGCCAGATCCGGAGCTTCACGGGGACGCCTTTTGTCTGCAGCTTTTCCGCATACGCCTTGGCATGGCCGGCCGGGACGATTTTATCCCGGCCCCCATGCAGAATGAGGGTCGGAGGTGCGTGCCGATGCGCCTTAAAAAGCGGGGAAAGGAGCTTTGCGGTAGTTGTTTCTCCATCCACGCCCGGCTTTTGCATGGCCCAAGCAATTGAGGTCAGGTCAAGGACCGGATTCACGAGCACCAGGGCGGCGGGTGAGGTTGTCTTTTGCCCGCTTTCTCGCGGCAACGCGGCCATGGCGGCGAGATGTCCGCCTGCTGATTCGCCCGCAACGACGATGCGTTCCGGGGAAAGGCCCCATTCCTCCGCGTTCGCGGTCAGCCATTTCAGCGCCTCACGGGCGTCGCGGAGGCTGTCCTGCAGCGTTCGTCCTTCCGTGGCAAGACGGTATTCCGCGCTGATGGCGGTATATCCAAGGTCGGAAAAGTAGCGGCATTGCGGATACAATTGCGTTGGGTTCCCCGCCTGCCAGCCGCCTCCATGGAACCAGAGCAACGCTGTGCCCATGGGCTTGTCCGGTTCGAAGATGTGCAGCTGGAGCGGCTCGCCGGCTCGTTCGGAGTAGGTGACTCTCCGGTCCGGCTGGCGTTTCCGCTCCCCGGTAGCCTCTTCCCATTGCTCCCGCACGGATGCTTTTTTTGCATCCGTGTCAGCGTGAAGAATCGCCGGTTCTGGTAAACCAGATGCCGTCGCAGCTACGATAAAGAATCGCAAAATCAAAAACCTGCCCATGTTGGCAGTATCCGTTACTGGCTATCCTGGTCAAGCCGCCCCTTTTGCCTTGATGGTTCAGCCTTCCCATCCCGGAGCCAGCTGCCGGACTCGAACCGGCGACCTGACGCTTACAAGGCGTCTGCTCTACCAACTGAGCTAAGCTGGCCGGGCAGGCCGGGTTGGCCGCCGCGAAAATAAATGGTACCGGACCAGGGACTCGAACCCTGAACCAACGGATTAAGAGTCCGCTGCTC
>CAYFRH010000254.1:0-2542 GCA_964345345.1 uncultured Puniceicoccaceae bacterium
CGTCGTCGACGACGATTCCCAGCACCATGATAAAGGCAAACATGGAGAGCAGGTTCAGGGAAATGTCGAGTAGCGGCATGAGGGCAAGGCCGCCCAGAAAACTGACCGGCACGCCAAGGGCGACGAAGATGGCCACGGAAAAGCGCAGGAAAAGGGTGAGTATGATAAAGACGAGCACCCCTCCCCATAAGAGGCTACCCGTAAGGGTTTCGAGGCGATCCCGGATCGTCTCCGACCAGTCGTTCCAGACGGTCAGTTCCACGCCATCGGGCAGGCGGTCGCGCGAGCGCTCAAGGTAGTCCTTCACCGTCCCCGCGATGGAAATCACGTCCTGATCGCCAACGCGGAAGACGTCCACCATGACCGCCCGTTGCCCGTTAAATTCCGAATAGATGACGTTTTCATTGAAGCCATCGTCGACGGTGGCGAGATCCCCGAGAGTGAGCCGTGTCCCGTCCTCGCGGGTCAGGACGACGATTTCCTCGAATTCTTCCTGCACGTAGGCCTGCTCATCCGTGCGCAGGAGAATGTCCCCGCCTTTGGTGCGAATACGTCCCGCCGAGAGGTCGAGGGAGGAATCCCGGATCGCCCGCGACACTTCCGCAAGGGTCAGCCCGTAGGCCTGTAGTGTATTTTCCGCTACTTCAATGGAAATCTCATACGGCCGCGCCCCGCGCAGGCCCACCTGTGTCACGCCGGGCAGATTTGTGATCTCGTCGCGCACCCGTTCCCCAAGGCGTTTCAGGTCCCTCTCCGTGAGGGGACCCGAAAGGACGATATTGAGGACGCGCTCCGAAACAGCCGGCTGCTCCACGATGGGCCGCTCAATGTCCTCCGGAAAGGTGCTGATGGAATCAACGCGGTTCTTGATGTCGTCCAGCAGCTCGCGCGGATCGTAGCCGCGGCGTACTTCGGCAGTGATCGTGACGGAGCCCTCGCGGGCATTTGTGATGAGCCGGTCCACCGCCTCAAGGTCCTGGATAGCCTCCTCAATGCGAATGCCCACCGACTCCTCCACTTCCGTGGGCGTGGCCCCGGGATAGATCACCGTCGTGTTGACGACATCCGCCTCCACGCTCGGAAAGACTTCGAGGGTCAGCCGGTTGAAAGCCGAAGTGATCCCGAATACACACACTGTCGCCATAAGCAGATTCGCGGCGACCCGGTTTCTGGCAAACCACTCGATCATGACGACGGCGATTCCTCGTCTTTACGCAGGGCCACGCCTTCCCGCGAGGCTTCGGCGGGGGCGGATTCCTCCGCTTTCTCTTTCATCGGACGCACTTCCATGCCGTCGACGGCGAGCGCGAGCTGCGTCAGGGAAGCTTCCGTCCCCGGCTCGATTTCCGACTCGCGGAAGACCACTTCCTCGGCCGTTGTCCAGAGCGGATCGACCGGTACCCGCCGCAAGCGGTTTTCCTCCGTGAGGGTGAGGACATACTTTCCTTCGCGCAAGGCCGTACGGGGGAGGCGATAAACTTCTTCAAAGGTCCGCCCTTCAATGACCGCTTCCACAAAGAGGCCCACCTTCAGCGGTTCCTCGTAGCGCCTGCCGTATGGATCATCGACCTGGGCAATGACATAGACCTGCCGACTTCCCGTATCAATCGCGCCCTCGACGCGGACGATCCGACCCTCCCAGTTCACTTCGCGCTTCCCGAAGCGGGTTCGCAGGGTAACCGGAACGGACTGTTCCGCGACCGGGTCGATTTCCTCCCCGCGGCGCGGCAGGGGCAGGTTGAGGAGGTCGTATTCCGCCGTCGTCACCGGCAGCCGCAACTCCGCATAATCGACGGCGTAGACGGTGGCGAGGTTCGTGCCCGGGCTGACCACCTGACCGACATCGACGTTTTTGCGAAGAATACGCCCGTCGTAGGGGGCGCGAATGATCGTGCGCTCGAAGTTGCGCCGCGCCTGCCGTAGATTCGCCTGTGCGGCCTCGAGATTCGCTCGTGCGAGGGCGAGCTGCGGCCGACGCAGAACAAGATCGTCCGCCGGTTCCCCTTTCCCGAGTCGTTCCCAGTCCTCCTTTGCCTGCCGATTCTGCGCCTCCTCCTCGGCAAGGCGCAACCGCGCCTCCGCCACTTCCGCCTTCGCGAGCGTCACAGCGGCGGCATAATCGCTGGGATCGATCCGCAACAGAAGGTCACCTTCGGAAAAGAAGCCTCCTTCGCGGAAGCGGGCATTCACCTCCGTAATTTTTCCCGAGACCTCCGGAATGAGGGTGGTCTGCGTCCTCGCTTTGACCGTCCCCTGCGTCTCGATTTGGACCGTGTAGGCTTCCGGCTCGAGGATCTTCGTCTCCACTTCCGGAATGATGTCCGGCGGAGCTTTTCGCTCCGCTTGCGGCTTGGTCACCACCAGGAGCACGAGCACTCCGATCCCGCCGGCAAGAATGCCCACCGGCAGCAACAGGCGTAGGATAGATAAAAGTTTGCTCATAATATTAAAATTGATCGCCTACGGCCGGAAAAGCTGCAGGGCCTTCGCCGAAAAAGCTGTGGGGCCGCCGCCGAAAAAGCTGTGGGGCCGCCGTCGAAAA
>CAYFRH010000255.1:0-1070 GCA_964345345.1 uncultured Puniceicoccaceae bacterium
AGGGCGTTTTCTTCCGCTGCACGGGATGGATCTGGAAGCGGACCCATGAAGTGTCCCCCCGGCGGAAACGCTTCAGCCCGAAGGCGTGCAGCGAGGAGGTGCGCGCGCCCGTATCCACCTTGGCTTTGATCCGTTCCACCCCGAATGCCGGCAGGGCCGCCCATTCCCGCCAGCCGATCAGGGGCAGGGTGGCGGGCGAACGGCGCTTCGGCCGGGCAGGACGGTGGGGAACAGCGGTCATGAGACCGAAGCAACCCGGTTCCGCCCGGCCTGTCCATTGGATTTTACCGTTTGACGAAAGCAAGGGGTCAGCCCTTGGATTTTGCATATATGCCAAGATCCAAGGGCTGACCCCTTTAGCCGGACCGTTTGAGGTCGGCGAGCAGGGTGGGGGCAATGGCCTCTTCATGGACGGACTTGGCGTGGGCGCGCATGGTGGTGGACAGTTCCGGATCCCATGGAGTATCGACCGGGTTCCCGGTAAGGAGCTTTTGCTTGGGGGCGTTTTGGTAAGCGGCGGCGTCAAAGCGCCATGGACGGGCTCCGCAGCAGCGAAAGACCCGTGCGGCGATTTGCACCCCGCGCCAGTCGAAGTCCCCGTGGTAGCGAATGTCCGCGCCGGCCTCCCGAAGCTGCCGCAGCAAGGTGCGGGCGGGGGTGGCGGGTTCGCCGTTGATGCAGATGAGGGGATGGCTTTGCGGGCCAAGGGTATCGGCGGCAAGAGCAAGGATGGTGGGGTTTTCGCAAACGAATACCGGAGCATCGCGGAGGCTGTTGTCGGGAAAAAGTGGATACTTGAGCAGTTGACGAAGCGTACAGTGGACCGGTTCGCCGGCCTCCGCCGCCCGGCGGAGGAGATTCCCGAGGAAGTGTCCGGCCCCGGAGGGCAGGTTGAGGATGACGGGGGGAGCGCTCAGGGCGTCGCAGAGAACGCCGCCGGCGGCCCATGTATCGCGCCGGCGGTCGGCACGGGAAGCCTCCCGGTCTTCTTCCGTGTCATAGAGGTGGCGGATGAGGCGGAGGGCGGGATTGGCGAGGGGCTGCCCGGGGTCGAGCGCGTGGCTGTCGCC
>CAYFRH010000255.1:1170-2518 GCA_964345345.1 uncultured Puniceicoccaceae bacterium
GTTTTGCGGTTTTCGATCGGTCCTGTGAGCGTGATGACAGCGGCCTCGAGGGAGGGGGCGAGCCCGGCATGGACAACGGCCGCTTCCAGCGCTTCGAGGTCCAACCCAAGGGAGCTGCCGTGGCCGGGTGGACGACCGAGAAGGGCTTCCACATCCGCGCGCTCTTCCGCCGTCGGTTCATGGAGGGAGATCCGTCCGGCAAGGGGAAGCCCGCGTTCGAGACGCTGCCGCAGGCGTTGCCGCAAGCGCGCGCAGCCTTGTCGTCCAAGGGTTTCCTGCAGGCGGGTTGGATCGGGTGCGGGCATGATTCGCGGGGAGAATTCGATTCAACGGTGCCGTTGCTTTAAGTAAGAGCGGAATTCCGCCTTGTGCGGCATATCGGTGCCTCCGGATTTCAGGGCGTCAGGAGCTGAACCTCGGGAAAATAGATCGGGTAGCGTCCGGTATCGGCGGTGGCGAGAGGTAGTTCCAATATCGAGGCATGCGCGCCGATGAAAAAATCGGGAAGTGGGATTTTGGGTGGCGGCGTGCCTTCGGAGCTGCGGCGTCGTTGAAGGTAGCTCTCATAAGCTGTAGCGCATCGAAAGGCCGTTCCTGTCGGAAGGTCCAGAAGATCGACGCCAAGGGCTTCCAACCGCTGTGCGACTGTAGCGGGATCGTTATCACCCACCATCAGTTCAGTAAGGATCACTGTATTGACGGCGGCTCCGCTTTTAAGAAGTGCCTCCCGTAGGATGCCCGAGGACCAGCGGTGATGCGGTGAATCATTATGGAAGGCATCAATAAGGACATTTGTGTCGAGCAGGATCATGGGTCGCGGGTCAGGCTGCGGAGTTTTTCCCAATCCCCTTTTGGTGTAAGCGCGGATGTGGCCAGGAGCTTGTCCAGTTCGACCTCAGTCAGCTTGTTTTTCCGAGGTGCCGGAATAACCTTTGTAAGTTTATAGTGTCCCCGCTCGATCTGGCTTATGGCGTACGATTCCCCGGGCTCGGCACCCGTCAAGACCAGCCGTCTTTTGGAGTCAACTGTTTGAACTTTCATGGTGGGAATTTCCCACATGCCCTAAGGATGTCAATGGCTTTGCGTTTTTCTTTTTGATAGGCGAACCCTTCGCAAAGACTCCTTTGTAATGGCGGAAAGGATACGAATCATGGGCAGAGGATCGGAATGTTCAGTTGGCCGCCATGCAGATTTGGATGTTCTCAAGCCCAATACCGGGCCCAAAAGGGGGGTCCGGTTCCGCGGAACGCTGGACACCTTTTCGATGCTCCTCGACGGCGAGATTTGATGGGAAGTGTCATGATTCGTTAAGCACCCTTGGATCGGCACAGGCTGCCATGTGTCGCAG